>NZ_VIWV01000001.1:4734807-5051346 GCF_007829875.1 Streptomyces capillispiralis
ATGCAGCGCGACGGCATCCTCCTGTTCCCGGCGATCAACGTGAACGACGCCGTCACCAAGTCGAAGTTCGACAATAAGTACGGCTGCCGCCACTCCCTGATCGACGGCATCAACCGCGCCACCGACACCCTGATCGGCGGCAAGACCGCCGTCGTCTTCGGCTACGGCGACGTGGGCAAGGGCTGCGCGGAGTCCCTGCGCGGCCAGGGCGCCCGGGTGATCATCACCGAGATCGACCCGATCTGCGCCCTTCAGGCGGCGATGGACGGCTACCAGGTCACCACGCTCGACGAGGTCGTCGACAAGGCCGACATCTTCGTCACCACGACCGGCAACAAGGACATCATCATGGCCTCGGACATGGCCAAGATGAAGCACCAGGCCATCGTCGGCAACATCGGCCACTTCGACAACGAGATCGACATGGCCGGCCTCGCCAGGATCCCCGGCATCGTCAAGGACGAGATCAAGCCGCAGGTCCACACCTGGACCTTCCCCGACGGCAAGAAGATCATCGTCCTCTCCGAGGGCCGCCTGCTGAACCTGGGCAACGCCACCGGTCACCCGTCGTTCGTGATGTCCAACTCCTTCGCGGACCAGACCCTGGCCCAGATCGAGCTGTTCACCAAGCCCGACGAGTACCCGACCGGGGTCTACGTGCTGCCCAAGCACCTCGACGAGAAGGTCGCCCGCCTCCACCTGGACGCGCTCGGCGTGAAGCTGACGACGCTCCGCCCCGAGCAGGCCCAGTACATCGGCGTGCAGGTCGAGGGCCCGTACAAGTCGGACCACTACCGCTACTGAGCCGACGCCCCCGCCACGGGGTGCGCGCCCGTGCACGGACGCGCACCCCCGCGGCAGGTACTCCGCGTCCTCCGAGGCAGGCCCCCGCACCCCCGTGCCGGGGGCCTGCCCCGTTGGCGGACCGGCGACCGGCCCAGCCCGTCACGACCCAGGACCCCCATGCCCCGCGGCCGCTATTCGCTCCACGATCCGCACGATCACACCCCCCTCGCCCACGAGCACTTCCACTGCGCCCCCGGCCCCTCCGGCTGGCGCTACGTCTCCCAGCTCACCGCCCCCTCCGGCGATCACCTGGGCTCGGTCGACCTCGCCCTCGACGAACTCGGCCGCCCCATCCGCCTCGAACTGCACGCCGCGAGCTGGCAGGTCCGCGGCGCCGCCCTCGACGGCGTCACCTGGGTCCGCACCGACCCCACCGGGACCCACGCCACTGAAGGCAATGTGCGCGCCCACGCCTTCACCGGCTCGTCCCCCGCCTTCCTCGTCGCCACCGCCCGGCTCCTGCGCCTCGCCCCCTCCTCGTCCGCCACCCGCGTCCGGCTCGTCGCCTTCACCGAACCGGTCCTCGCCCCGCGCACCGTGGACCAGTCCTGGGCGCTGGTGAACAGAGAAGCACACGCCACTGACAACGGCCCCCTGACCGTGGACGAATACCAGGTCACAGCCCTGGACACGGGCGAACAGCACGCCGTGCACCTCGCCGGCGACGTGGTCCTCGCGGCCCCCGGCATCGAGCTCGAGGACCTCGAATCACCACCGTCCGTCTTCGACTGACCGCCCCGCCGGCGAGCACCTACGCCGGCGGCACGAACCCCGTCGCGGGACCGTCGGAGACCCCCCGGTCCCGGGGCGCCTCGTCCCGCGGCGCGGCACCCGGAACCCCGGGCACGGCCGCTCCCGGACCGGCCGACGGACCGGCCCCCCGAGCCTCCGGCGGTACGGCCGCGAACGGATACCCGGGCGCCGGCCCACTGTGCGCACCCGTCGCACCCGTCGCACCCGTCGCACCCGCCACACCGGTCGTGCCTCCCGGCCCGCCACCCGCGGCGGCCCCGGCCCCGAAGGCCCGCCGAGCCTCCCTGGCCTGCCGCTCCTGCACCACCGCCGCCAGATACGCGGCCGGCGGCACCCCCGGAGGCACCGGCGTCCCCGTGCGCCCGGACAGGTCGGCGGCCAGCCGCTCCGCCATCGACCAGCCGACCTGCGGATCCAGCTGACGCATCCGCGTCAGGTACTGGCGCACGGCCAGCCACAGACCGTCGGGCACCGCCGACAGATCCAGCCCGGAGAAGCGCCCGGCGAGCCAGGGCGGAGGCGGCGGCACGAAACCCGCCTCCCCGACCGGCACCCGCTCCCGCACGACCAGGGTCCCCGCGAACACGTCGCCGAGCCGCCGCCCGCGCGCCGAAACCAGCGAGGCGACGCAGGCCACCACCCCGAGGGTCAGCAGAATCTCGATCACACCGATCAGGCCCCGCACCAGCGCGTGCCGGAAGCGGATCGGCCCCCCGTCGTCCCGCACCACCCGCAGGCCGCACGCCAGCTTCCCCAGCGACCGCCCATGGCTCAGCGTCTCGACCACGATCGGCCCGCCCACCAGCACGAGGACGAACGACGCGATCGATATCGCCGTCTGCGCCGCACGGTCCAGTGACGCCGTGGCAGTCACCAGAGCGATGGTCACGGCGATGTAGACGGCCAGGGCCGCCGCCAGGTCGAGCAGCACGGCCAGCGCCCTGCTGGGCAGCCTCGCGGGGCGCAGCTCCAGCGCCACCGCCTCGCCCGTCACCAGCTCACTCACGCCCGCCATCCTTCCCTGGCCTGCCCCGAACACCGCCAGTCTGCCAAGCTGATGCCAGATCGCACCGCAGTACGACCAGCCGATCAAGCCGATCATGTTTCCGCCGGTCCGGTCGACCGCCGACGAGCAGCCGAGGAGCAGGCACACCGATGGACCTCGACGTCTTCGTCTCCGCCCACCGCGCGGAGTGGGACCGCCTCGACGCCCTGCTCCGGCGCCGTCGCCGCCTCACCGGCGCGGAGGCCGACGAACTCGTCGTCCTCTACCAGCGCACGGCCACCCACCTCTCGCTGATCCGGTCGGCCGCCCCCGACCCGCAGCTCACCGGCCGGCTCAGCCAACTCGTGGCCCGCGCGCGCAACGCCGTCACAGGCGCCCGCCGTGCGTCGTGGCGGGACGTCACGCGCTTCCTGACCCACAGCTTCCCGGCCGCCGTCTACACGTCGCGCCACTGGTGGGTGCCCACGGCGCTGCTCTCCACGGCCGTCGCGGCGCTCCTCGGCTGGTGGATAGGCACCCACCCCGAGGTCCAGGCCACCATCGCGGCCCCCAGCGAACTGCGCGAGCTCACCCGCCCCGGCGGCCAGTACGAGACGTACTACTCGAGCAACCCGGCCGCCTCCTTCGCGGCCCAGGTCTGGACGAACAACGCCTGGGCCGCGGCCCTCTGCCTGATCCTGGGCGTCTTCCTGGGCCTGCCGGTCCTCTGGATCCTCTTCCAGAACATGCTGAACCTGGGCATCGGGTTCGGTCTCATGTCCTCCGCCGGCCGCCTCGACACCTTCCTCGGCCTCGTACTGCCGCACGGCCTGCTGGAACTCACCGCCGTCTTCGTCGCCGCCGGAACCGGCCTGCGCCTCGGCTGGACGGTCATCGACCCGGGCCCACGCACCAGGCGCACAGCCCTCGCGGAAGAGGGCCGGGCGGCCCTGGCCATGGCGATCGGTCTCGCCCTGGTCCTCTTCGTCTCCGGGGCCATCGAAGGCTTCGTCACTCCGTCGGGCCTGCCCACCTGGGCACGCATCACCATCGGCGTCGCCGCCGAACTGGCCTTCCTGGCGTACGTCTACGTCCTGGGCGGACGTGCGGCGCGCGCGGGCGAGACCGGCGACCTGGAGGCATCGGAACGCAGCGCCGACGTGCCCACGGCCGCCTGATGTGCGAGTGGGTCCGTTGAGCTGCTAGTCTCCTCTTCGCCCCGCAGGAGCCGTTGACACGGAGCCGGCGGGGAGGTAGATTCGAACAGTTGCCTGGAGATGGGGCTATACCCAGAGGGCGACAGTGAGCGTCTGTCCGCTTCTCGTCGAAACGATGATTTCGAGGAAGCACCTCCCGATAAATCGGAAACCGAAGGCCGGTCAGTCCGCCCTGAAACTTCTGATAAAGTCGGAACCGCCGGAAAGGGAAACGCGAAAGCGGGAACCTGGAAAGCACCGAGGAAATCGGATCGGAAAGATCTGATAGAGTCGGAAACGCAAGACCGAAGGGAAGCGCCCGGAGGAAAGCCCGAGAGGGTGAGTACAAAGGAAGCGTCCGTTCCTTGAGAACTCAACAGCGTGCCAAAAGTCAACGCCAGATATGTTGATACCCCGTCCATCGGATTTCCGATGGTCGAGGTTCCTTTGAAAAAACACAGCGAGGACGCTGTGAACCGGAGGATCATTCCTCCTCCGGTTCCGCTCTCGTGGTGGAAACCGGATTACCGGTAAACATTCACGGAGAGTTTGATCCTGGCTCAGGACGAACGCTGGCGGCGTGCTTAACACATGCAAGTCGAACGATGAACCACTTCGGTGGGGATTAGTGGCGAACGGGTGAGTAACACGTGGGCAATCTGCCCTGCACTCTGGGACAAGCCCTGGAAACGGGGTCTAATACCGGATACTGATCATCTTGGGCATCCTTGGTGATCGAAAGCTCCGGCGGTGCAGGATGAGCCCGCGGCCTATCAGCTTGTTGGTGAGGTAATGGCTCACCAAGGCGACGACGGGTAGCCGGCCTGAGAGGGCGACCGGCCACACTGGGACTGAGACACGGCCCAGACTCCTACGGGAGGCAGCAGTGGGGAATATTGCACAATGGGCGAAAGCCTGATGCAGCGACGCCGCGTGAGGGATGACGGCCTTCGGGTTGTAAACCTCTTTCAGCAGGGAAGAAGCGAAAGTGACGGTACCTGCAGAAGAAGCGCCGGCTAACTACGTGCCAGCAGCCGCGGTAATACGTAGGGCGCGAGCGTTGTCCGGAATTATTGGGCGTAAAGAGCTCGTAGGCGGCTTGTCACGTCGGTTGTGAAAGCCCGGGGCTTAACCCCGGGTCTGCAGTCGATACGGGCAGGCTAGAGTTCGGTAGGGGAGATCGGAATTCCTGGTGTAGCGGTGAAATGCGCAGATATCAGGAGGAACACCGGTGGCGAAGGCGGATCTCTGGGCCGATACTGACGCTGAGGAGCGAAAGCGTGGGGAGCGAACAGGATTAGATACCCTGGTAGTCCACGCCGTAAACGGTGGGCACTAGGTGTGGGCGACATTCCACGTCGTCCGTGCCGCAGCTAACGCATTAAGTGCCCCGCCTGGGGAGTACGGCCGCAAGGCTAAAACTCAAAGGAATTGACGGGGGCCCGCACAAGCGGCGGAGCATGTGGCTTAATTCGACGCAACGCGAAGAACCTTACCAAGGCTTGACATACACCGGAAAACCCTGGAGACAGGGTCCCCCTTGTGGTCGGTGTACAGGTGGTGCATGGCTGTCGTCAGCTCGTGTCGTGAGATGTTGGGTTAAGTCCCGCAACGAGCGCAACCCTTGTCCCGTGTTGCCAGCAGGCCCTTGTGGTGCTGGGGACTCACGGGAGACCGCCGGGGTCAACTCGGAGGAAGGTGGGGACGACGTCAAGTCATCATGCCCCTTATGTCTTGGGCTGCACACGTGCTACAATGGCCGGTACAATGAGCTGCGATACCGCGAGGTGGAGCGAATCTCAAAAAGCCGGTCTCAGTTCGGATTGGGGTCTGCAACTCGACCCCATGAAGTCGGAGTCGCTAGTAATCGCAGATCAGCATTGCTGCGGTGAATACGTTCCCGGGCCTTGTACACACCGCCCGTCACGTCACGAAAGTCGGTAACACCCGAAGCCGGTGGCCCAACCCCTTGTGGGAGGGAGCTGTCGAAGGTGGGACTGGCGATTGGGACGAAGTCGTAACAAGGTAGCCGTACCGGAAGGTGCGGCTGGATCACCTCCTTTCTAAGGAGCACTTCTTACCGAGTCCTTCGGGACGAGGTCAGAGGCCAGTACATCAGCGAACGTCTGATGCTGGTTGCTCATGGGTGGAACGTTGACTACTCGGTCCGGATCTCGGGTCGGTGGCTGCCAGTACTGCTCGCAAGAGCGTGGAACGCATGATCACCGGGTGGGACTGGATCGGGCACGCTGTTGGGTGTCTGAGGGTATGGCCGTATGGCTGCCTTCAGTGCCGGCCCCGGTAAAAATCTGCTTCGGTGGGTTGTGACGGGTGGTTGGTCGTTGTTTGAGAACTGCACAGTGGACGCGAGCATCTGTGGCCAAGTTTTTAAGGGCGCACGGTGGATGCCTTGGCACCAGGAACCGATGAAGGACGTGGGAGGCCACGATAGGCCCCGGGGAGTCGTCAACCAGGCTTTGATCCGGGGGTGTCCGAATGGGGAAACCCGGCAGTCGTCATGGGCTGTCACCCTTGCCTGAACACATAGGGCAAGTGGAGGGAACGCGGGGAAGTGAAACATCTCAGTACCCGCAGGAAGAGAAAACAACCGTGATTCCGGGAGTAGTGGCGAGCGAAACCGGATGAGGCCAAACCGTATGCGTGTGAGACCCGGCAGGGGTTGCGTATACGGGGTTGTGGGATCTCTCTTTTATGGTCTGCCGGCCATGAGACGAGTCAGAAACCGTTGATGTAGGCGAAGGACATGCGAAAGGTCCGGCGTAGAGGGTAAGACCCCCGTAGTCGAAACGTCAGCGGCTCGTTTGAGAGACACCCAAGTAGCACGGGGCCCGAGAAATCCCGTGTGAATCTGGCGGGACCACCCGCTAAGCCTAAATATTCCCTGGTGACCGATAGCGGATAGTACCGTGAGGGAATGGTGAAAAGTACCGCGGGAGCGGAGTGAAATAGTACCTGAAACCGTGTGCCTACAAGCCGTGGGAGCGTCGGGATGGAGCTTGCTCCATCCTCGTGACTGCGTGCCTTTTGAAGAATGAGCCTGCGAGTTTGCGGTGTGTTGCGAGGTTAACCCGGGTGGGGTAGCCGTAGCGAAAGCGAGTCCGAATAGGGCGTTTCAGTAGCACGCTCAAGACCCGAAGCGGAGTGATCTAGCCATGGGCAGGTTGAAGCGGAGGTAAGACTTCGTGGAGGACCGAACCCACCAGGGTTGAAAACCTGGGGGATGACCTGTGGTTAGGGGTGAAAGGCCAATCAAACTCCGTGATAGCTGGTTCTCCCCGAAATGCATTTAGGTGCAGCGTCGCGTGTTTCTTGCCGGAGGTAGAGCACTGGATAGGCGATGGGCCCTACCGGGTTACTGACCTTAGCCAAACTCCGAATGCCGGTAAGTGAGAGCGCGGCAGTGAGACTGTGGGGGATAAGCTCCATGGTCGAGAGGGAAACAGCCCAGAGCATCGACTAAGGCCCCTAAGCGTACGCTAAGTGGGAAAGGATGTGGAGTCGCAGAGACAACCAGGAGGTTGGCTTAGAAGCAGCCACCCTTGAAAGAGTGCGTAATAGCTCACTGGTCTAGTGATTCCGCGCCGACAATGTAGCGGGGCTCAAGCGTACCGCCGAAGTCGTGTCATTCACATATGAGGGCCAACGCCTGTGTGGATGGGTAGGGGAGCGTCGTGTGCCGGGTGAAGCAGCCGCGGAAGCGAGTTGTGGACGGTTCACGAGTGAGAATGCAGGCATGAGTAGCGATACAAACGTGAGAAACGTTTGCGCCGATTGACTAAGGGTTCCTGGGTCAAGCTGATCTGCCCAGGGTAAGTCGGGACCTAAGGCGAGGCCGACAGGCGTAGTCGATGGATAACCGGTTGATATTCCGGTACCCGCTGTGAAGCGTCAAACATCGAGCATCGTGATGCTAAGGCCGTGAAGCCGTTCCGGACCCTTCGGGGAAAGGAAAGTGGTGGAGCCGCCGGCCCAAGCGGTTAGTAGGTGAGTGATGGGGTGACGCAGGAAGGTAGTCCATCCCGGGCGGTGGTTGTCCCGGGGTAAGGGTGTAGGACGTCAGGTAGGTAAATCCGCCTGGCAATAGTCTGAGACCTGATGCCGAGCCGATTGTGGTGAAGTGGATGATCCTATGCTGTCGAGAAAAGCCTCTAGCGAGTTTCATGGCGGCCCGTACCCTAAACCGACTCAGGTGGTCAGGTAGAGAATACCGAGGCGTTCGGGTGAACTATGGTTAAGGAACTCGGCAAAATGCCCCCGTAACTTCGGGAGAAGGGGGGCCACGTCCGGTGAGAGCACTTGCTGCTTGAGCTGGGGGTGGCCGCAGAGACCAGCGAGAAGCGACTGTTTACTAAAAACACAGGTCCGTGCGAAGCCGTAAGGCGATGTATACGGACTGACGCCTGCCCGGTGCTGGAACGTTAAGGGGACCGGTTAGCTTGGATTCGTCCGGGCGAAGCTGAGAACTTAAGCGCCAGTAAACGGCGGTGGTAACTATAACCATCCTAAGGTAGCGAAATTCCTTGTCGGGTAAGTTCCGACCTGCACGAATGGCGTAACGACTTCTCGACTGTCTCAACCATAGGCCCGGTGAAATTGCACTACGAGTAAAGATGCTCGTTTCGCGCAGCAGGACGGAAAGACCCCGGGACCTTTACTACAGTTTGATATTGGTGTTCGGTTCGGCTTGTGTAGGATAGCTGGGAGACTTTGAAGCGGCCACGCCAGTGGTTGTGGAGTCGTCGTTGAAATACCAGTCTGGTCGTGCTGGATGTCTAACCTGGGTCCGTGATCCGGATCAGGGACAGTGTCTGATGGGTAGTTTAACTGGGGCGGTTGCCTCCTAAAGGGTAACGGAGGCGCCCAAAGGTTCCCTCAGCCTGGTTGGCAATCAGGTGTTGAGTGTAAGTGCACAAGGGAGCTTGACTGTGAGACCGACGGGTCGAGCAGGGACGAAAGTCGGGACTAGTGATCCGGCGGTGGCTTGTGGAAGCGCCGTCGCTCAACGGATAAAAGGTACCCCGGGGATAACAGGCTGATCTTCCCCAAGAGTCCATATCGACGGGATGGTTTGGCACCTCGATGTCGGCTCGTCGCATCCTGGGGCTGGAGTCGGTCCCAAGGGTTGGGCTGTTCGCCCATTAAAGCGGTACGCGAGCTGGGTTTAGAACGTCGTGAGACAGTTCGGTCCCTATCCGCTGTGCGCGTAGGAGTCTTGAGAAGGGCTGTCCCTAGTACGAGAGGACCGGGACGGACGAACCTCTGGTGTGCCAGTTGTTCTGCCAAGGGCATGGCTGGTTGGCTACGTTCGGGAGGGATAACCGCTGAAAGCATCTAAGCGGGAAGCCTGCTTCGAGATGAGGGCTCCCACCTCCTAGAGAGGGTAAGGCTCCCAGTAGACGACTGGGTTGATAGGCCGGATATGGAAGCACGGTAACGTGTGGAGTTGACCGGTACTAATAGGCCGAGGGCTTGTCCTCAGTTGCTCGCGTCCACTGTGTTGGTTCTGAAACCACGAACAACCCCACGTCCACAGCGTGGTGCGGTTGATTGTTTCATAGTGTTTCGGTGGTCATAGCGTAGGGGAAACGCCCGGTTACATTCCGAACCCGGAAGCTAAGCCTTACAGCGCCGATGGTACTGCAGGGGGGACCCTGTGGGAGAGTAGGACGCCGCCGAACAATTTTTGGGGAATCCCCCGTGCTTTTCAGCACGGGGGATTTCTGCGTTTTGGGGGCACATCGGGGGAGCCTTCCGGTCCCAGGGGACCGGAGAGTTCCCGGAATTACAAGCGACCCGCTGTCTTCAGAGCGAGGTATGCGTCCGCGAGGGCCGGGGGGAGTTCCTCCGGAGTCGCGTCCACCACGGTGACGCCGTGACGGCGTAGTTGTTCCGCGGTGCGGTCGCGTTCCGCTTGGGCCTGTGCTGCCGCCGCTGCCTCGTAGACTGCGTCGGTGTTTCCGCGTGCCGTGGCCATCCTGGCGACGTGCGGGTCGGCCACGGAGGCCAGGAGAACCGTGTGGCGCTGGGTCAGCTGGGCCAGGACGGGGAGCAGGCCCTCCTCGATGGGGGCCGCGTCGAGCGTGGTGAGCAGCACGATCAGGGACCGGCGGGGCGCCGTGCGCAGGGCCGTGGCCGCCAGGCCCCGGGCGTCCGTCTCGATCAGCTCGGGTTCGAGCGTGGCGAGGGCGTTGACGAGGGAGGGGAGGACGTCGCCGGCCATGCGGCCCTGGACGAGCGCCCGCACCCTACGGTCGTAGGCCAGCAGGTCGACGCGGTCGCCGGCGCGGGACGCGAGAGCCGCGAGGAGCAGGGCCGCGTCCATCGAGGCATCCAGGCGGGGGGCGTCGCCGACGCGGCCCGCCGAGGTGCGGCCGGTGTCGAGGACCAGCAGGATGCGGCGGTCGCGTTCGGGACGCCAGGTGCGGACCGCGACGGTGGACTGGCGGGCGGTCGCGCGCCAGTCGATGGAGCGGGTGTCGTCGCCGGGGACGTACTCGCGCAGGCTGTCGAACTCCGTGCCCTCGCCCCGGGTGAGCACGCTGGTGCGGCCGTCGAGTTCGCGCAGCCGGGCCAGCTTGGACGGCAGGTGCTTGCGGCTGGTGAAGGGCGGCAGGACACGCACCGTCCAGGGGACCCGGTGGGTGCCCTGGCGGGCGAGGAGGCCGAGGGGGCCGTAGGAGCGCACGGTGACGCGGTCGGCCTGGCGGTCGCCGCGGCGGGTGGGGCGCAGACGGGTGGTGATGCGTCGGCGTTCGCCCGGGGGGATCGTCAGGAGGTGGCGGGAGGCCGCCGCCTCGGTGCCGGGCTGCCAGCTGCTGGGGGGCCAGGCGTCGCGGACGCGGGCGCGCAGCGGGCGGCGGGACGGGTTGGTGACCGTCAAGGTGACGTCGGCGGTGTCGCCCAGCCGTACGGAGGTGTCGCCGGAGCGGGTCAGGCGCAGGTGGCGTACGGGGGCGGCCAGGGCGACGTCGCAGGCGCAGGCGAGCGCGAGGGGAGCGTTCACCGCGAGGAAGCCCGTCCAGCCGGGGTCCCAGATGCCTACGGGGAGGGAGCCGAGGGCCGCGAGCAGGGCGGCGCGTCCGGTGAGGGCCATCAGCGGGGGACGGGGACGTGGGCGAGGATCGCGTTGATGACCGAGTCGGTCGTGACGCCTTCCATCTCGGCCTCCGGGCGGAGCTGCACGCGGTGGCGGAGGGTGGGGAGGGCGAGGGCCTTCACGTCGTCGGGGATGACGTAGTCGCGGCCGGTGAGCCAGGCCCATGCGCGGGCCGTGGCCATCAGCGCGGTGGCGCCCCGGGGGGAGACGCCGAGGGTGAGGGACGGCGACTCGCGGGTGGCGCGGCAGATGTCCACGACGTAGGCGGTGATGTCGGGGGAGATCGTCGTGGTGGCGACGGCGCGGCGGGCCGCTTCCAGGTCGGCGGCGTTCGCGACGGGGCGTACGCCGGCGGCGCGCAGGTCGCGGGGGTTGAAGCCGTCGGCGTGGCGGGTGAGGACGTCGATCTCGTCCTGGCGGGAGGGGAGGGGGATGGTGAGCTTGAGGAGGAAGCGGTCCAGCTGGGCTTCGGGGAGGGGGTAGGTGCCCTCGTACTCGACCGGGTTCTGGGTCGCGGCGACCAGGAACGGGTCGGGGAGCGGGCGGGGGGTGCCGTCGACGGTGACCTGGCGTTCCTCCATGGCCTCGAGGAGGGAGGACTGGGTCTTCGGGGGCGTGCGGTTGATCTCGTCCGCGAGGAGGAGGTTGGTGAAGACCGGGCCGGGCTGGAAGGAGAACTCGGCGGTGCGGGCGTCGTAGACCAGGGAACCGGTGACGTCGCTCGGCATGAGGTCGGGGGTGAACTGGACGCGCTTGGTGTCGAGCTCCAGGGCGGCGGCGAGGGCGCGGACGAGGAGGGTCTTGGCGACGCCGGGGACACCTTCGAACAGGACGTGGCCGCGGCAGAGCAGGGCGACGACGAGGCCGGTCACGGCGGGGTCCTGGCCGACCACGGCCTTGGCGATCTCGGCGCGCAGGGCCTCCAGGGAGGCCCGGGCGGCGGCCGGGTCCCCGGTGTGCGCGGCGTTGTCAGTGGTCGGGTCCATCATGGACGGCGTACCTCTCTTTCGAGGGCGTCGAGGTGGTCGGCGAGCCGGATGAGTGCCGCGTCGTCGCCGGGCGGCGGGCCGAAGAGGAGGGGGTGCAGGGGCCGTCCGTCGTCGTTGAGGTGGGCGGACAGCGCGGGGAGCAGGGCCTCGGGCGCGTGTGCCTGAGGGGTGGGGACGCCTACGAGGGGGGCGAGTCGGGTGCGGGTGGCGGAGCGAAGAGCGGCGGCCGCGCGGTCGCGGGCGTCGGTCTTGCGGTAGAGGCGGGCGCGGCCTTCGACGGTTTCGGAGGCGCGGATTGCGACGGGGAGTTTCTCGGGCACCAGGGGGCCGAGTCGGCGTGCCCGCCACAGGGCGGCCAGGGTGGCGGCGAAGAAGAGTTGCAGGGTGCCCCACAGCCAGCCGGAGGGGAGCAGGTCGAGGAGGTCGCGTTCGCCTTCTGAGGAGGCGGTGGAGGCGTCGGCGGGTGAGGGGAGGTACCAGACCAGATGGGGGCGCGAGCCGAGGAGTTGCAGGGCGAGCGAGGCGTTGCCGTGCTCGTCGAGGCTGTCGTTGAGGAGGATGTCGGGCGAGCCGAGGAGGACGGTGTCGCCGTCGCCGGAGGGTGCGGGGATGCGCAGCAGGGTGGACAGGCGCTCGCTGGGGTAGCACTCGTCGGCGGTGAGATGGGTGGTGGTGTAGCGGATGCCGCCGGTGTCGGCGGTGCCGGCGCGGCGGGCCGCGGGCAGGTCGCAGTCGGGGGAGAGGGTGGAGTCGAAGCTGGTGGCCGGGTCGGCGGTGACGCCGGGGGCGAGCCGTTCCACGGACGCGCTGCCGGAGGAGACCAGGACGGTGCGGCCCCGGGAGCCGACGAAGGCGGAGTGCAGCCGGGTCTGCTGACTGGGGGTCAGCAGGTCGGGGACGGCGACCAGCAGGGTGGTGTCGGGGGCGGCCGCGGCGGAGGCCTCGTCGAGGGTGGTGACCACGCGGGTGTCCACACCGCGGTCGGCCAGCAGCTCCGCGACGGCGCGGCTGCCGTAGGGGTCTGCGGAGCGCGGGTCGAGTTCGCCGTGCCGGGCGTCGGAGCGGACCACGGCGATCGCGACGGCCGCCGCGAGCAGCAGCACCAGCGCGAGGGCGACGCCCCGCGCGCGGGTCCACACCTGGCGGGCGGTGGGCGAGGCCGAGGTGGCGGAGTGGGTGACCTCGGTCGTCATCCGGCGGCTCCGTGGCGGGCGGTGGTGTCCGTGCCCGGGGCGCTGCCGGCGAGCTGGGGTGTGGTGCGCTCCAGGTCGTGGTCGAGTGCGGCGATGCGCCGGTACGACTGCTCCGTCGCGGCCCGGCCGCCGTATGTCACGTCGTCGAAGTCGCGGGCGGCGGTGTGCAGCGGGCCGGTGTGGGCGGGCAGGGCGCGGCCGGCTTCCGCGGCGGCCTCGTCGGCGGTGCGGCCGGGGCGCAGGTCGAGCAGGGCGCGTTCCTCCAGGGCGCGGACGATGGCGCGCATGCGTTCCTGGACGGCCTGGTTCCAGTGGCCCTGGGCGGCATGGGCCTCGGCGGCCGCGCGGTGTTCGGCGGCGTTGCGGGGGCGGTCGTCGAACAGGGCGGGTGCCGTGGTCGGCCGGCGGCGCGGAGTGCCCAGGCGCCACCACAGGGCGCCCAGGACGGCGATCACGGCCGCGATGATGACGACGAGGCCGAGCGTGCCGCCGGGTGAGGCGGTGGAGGCGGCGTCGAAGAGCTTGCCGACCCATTCCCAGAAGGTGTCGAGGGCCCGCTGGAACCAGCTGGGGTCGTTCTCGCGGTACATGCGCTTGGACAGCTCGCGCCGGGCCGCCTCCCGCGCGGGATCACGCGGGACGGTGACGGGCGGCTCGTCGTCGCCGCGCAGCAGCAGGCGCACGGCCGTGTCCGCGGCCGCGGACAGGGCCTGTACGGATGTGAGAACTCCCCCCGTGGCGGTCACCGCATCAGCTCCCCGGGGTGGTGCCGTGGTCCGGGACGCCCGCGGCGCGGGCCAGTTCGAGGTCGAGGGCTTCGCGGCGGATGCGCTGGTCGATGTAGAGGAGCACGGTGACGCCGGCCGTGATGGGGAACGTGATCATGGCGCCGATGACCGAGCCGATGCCGCTCACGATGAGGAACGTCCAGCCGATGTCGCCGCCGGCGGTGTTGAGGAATCCGGAGACGCCGTCGCCGCCGAGGGCAGCGGCGAGGAAGGTGAACGGGATGACGATGATCGACGCGACGACGTTGGCGATGAGCGTGGCGAGCAGCTGGATGCCGAAGACCCGCCACCAGGAGCCGCGCACCAGCTTGGCGGAGCGGCTCATCGCCTTCACGATGCCCTGCTTCTCCAGCATCAGCGTGGGCGAGGCCAGCGAAAAGCGGATCATCAGCCACAGGGCGAGGACACCGGCGCCGACCACGCCCAGGACGGTGAGTCCGAGGCCCACTTCGCCGCCCGCCGCGAGGGTCACGAGGAAGCCGGGCAGCGCGCCGGCGGTGATGATGCCGGCGGTGATGAGCAGCAGCAGGCAGATCAGGCCGAACAGCTTCACGACCTGGGGGCGCGCGTCGCGCCAGGCCTCGCCGGTGGTGACCGGCTTGCCGAGTACGGCGCGGCTGGTGACGGTCGTGAGCAGGGCGGTGGCGGCGACGGTGCCGACCAGGGTGATCAGGAAGACCACGCCGGAGTTGAGCAGGGCGTCGCCCATGGCGTCGGTCAGCTCGCCGAGGGTGGCGCTGGGGTCGTTGAGCGCCGCGGTGCTGGAGCTGTCCAGGACGAGGCCCTGGAGGAGGACGACGACGATCTCGGTGAGGACGGCGACGGTCAGCGAGATGCCGAGGACCGTGCGCCAGTAGGTGCGCATGGTGGAGACGGCGCCGTCGAGGATCTCACCGACGCCGAGCGGGCGCAGCGGGATGACGCCGGGCTTGGCCGCGGGCGGGGGGCCTCCCCAGCCGTTGCCCCAGCCGCCTCCCCAGGCACCGTGGCCGCCGGGTCCGCCACCGGGTCCGCCACCGTGGCCGCCGGGCGGCGGGGTGCCCCAGCCCGGTCCGGGCGGTGGCGGCGGGGGAGTACCGGCCGGGTCCGTGGGGCCGGTGGGCGCGGACCACTGGCCGGCCGGCGGCTGCTCCTTGGACCACTTGACGCCCGGCTCCTGCGGGGCTCGGCCGGGCTGCTCGGGCTGGTCCGCGGGCTGCTCGGGGTCCTGGCGGCCGGCGGGCTCGGCAGGTCCGGACGCGGCCGGCTCCTGCCCTTCGGACGGGGCGGATCCGGGCGAGGCCCAGCCCGGAGTGTCGTTCATCGTCGCTCCTTCACGGTGCCCGTCCGCGGTCGCGGCGGCAGCTTGGCTGCCATCGTGCCATGGGGTGGTCATCGGCGGTCCGGGCGAGGTGGGGCCTGCGTACCTTCTATTGTCCGCGCCGGAGGGGGCAGACTGACGGCATGGCTGATCAGTACGCGCACAGCGGCGACATCAAGCGGCCGACCGAGATCCCGGCGCTGCGCTGGGAAGAGCCGCCCGAAGGGCCCGTTCTGGTTCTGCTGGACCAGACGAGGCTGCCGGCCGAGGAGGTCGAACTCGTCTGTACGGACGCGTCCGCGCTGGTGGAGGCGATCCGCTCGCTCGCCGTGCGCGGTGCCCCGCTGCTGGGCATCGCGGGCGCCTACGGCGTCGCGCTCGCCGCCGTGCGGGGCTTCGACGTGGACGACGCGGCGGCGGCGCTGGAGAGCGCCCGGCCCACCGCGGTGAACCTGGCCGTGGGGGTGCGCCGGGCGCACTCCGCCCACCGGGCCGTGCTCGCGCGGGGCGGGGACCCCCGGCAGGCGGCGGGGGCGGCGCTGGCCGCGGCGCGGCAACTGCACCGGGAGGACGCCGAGGCCAGTGCCCGGATGGCCGAGCACGGTCTGGCGCTGCTGGACGAGCTGCTGCCCGGCGGCGGGCACCGTATCCTCACGCACTGCAACACCGGTTCGCTGGTGTCGGGCGGTGAGGGGACGGCGTTCGCGGTGGCGCTGGCGGCGCACCGGGCGGGGCGGCTCAGGCGCCTGTGGGTGGACGAAACGCGTCCGTTGCTGCAAGGTGCTCGCCTGACGGCGTACGAGGCGGCCCGCAGCGACATGGCGTACACCCTGCTCACCGACAACGCGGCGGGATCGCTGTTCGCGGCGGGCGAGGTGGACGCGGTGCTCATCGGGGCGGACCGCATCGCGGCCGACGGATCGGTGGCGAACAAGGTGGGGAGCTATCCGCTCGCGGTGCTCGCGCGGTACCACCATGTGCCGTTCATCGTGGTGGCACCGGTGACGACGGTGGATCCCCGGACGCCGGACGGGGCGTCGATCGAGGTGGAACAGCGTCCCGGACACGAGGTGACCGAGGTCACGGCACCGCAGGTGCCGGTGGCCGGAACGGAGGCGGGAGGGGGGATTCCGGTGGCACCCCTGGGGACGCAGGCGTACAACCCGGCGTTCGATGTGACGCCGCCGGAGCTGGTGACGGCGATCGTCACCGAAGAAGGTGCAGTTTCGCCCGTGACGACCGAGGCTCTGGCCGCGTTGTGTGCCAGGTCACGCCAGGTAACGATTAGCTAATGGGATGATGTCGTTTATGAAGGGACGAGTCCTTGTCGTCGACGACGACAGCGCACTGGCCGAGATGCTCGGCATCGTGTTGCGCGGTGAAGGTTTTGAGCCGTCTTTCGTAGCCGACGGCGACAAGGCGCTGGCCGCTTTCCGTGAGGCCAAACCCGATCTCGTACTGCTGGACCTGATGCTGCCCGGACGGGACGGCATCGAGGTGTGCCGCCTGATCAGGGCGGAGTCCGGGGTGCCGATCGTGATGCTCACGGCGAAGAGCGACACCGTCGACGTGGTGGTGGGCCTGGAGTCCGGGGCCGACGACTACATCGTGAAGCCGTTCAAGCCGAAGGAGCTGGTGGCCCGTATCCGGGCGCGGCTGCGCAGGTCGGAGGAGCCGGCGCCGGAGCAGCTCGCCATCGGTGACCTGGTGATCGACGTGGCCGGGCACTCCGTGAAGCGGGAGGGGCAGTCGATCGCGCTGACGCCGCTGGAGTTCGACCTGCTGGTCGCGCTCGCCCGCAAGCCGTGGCAGGTGTTCACGCGCGAGGTGCTGTTGGAGCAGGTCTGGGGGTACCGCCACGCGGCGGACACCCGGCTGGTCAACGTGCATGTGCAGCGGCTGCGCTCCAAGGTCGAGAAGGACCCGGAGAAGCCGGAGATCGTGGTGACCGTCCGTGGTGTCGGGTACAAGGCAGGACCGAGCTGACATGTCCGGTGACAGTGCCGCTTCGGCGCCCGGCCGGTCCGGGGGCCGTCCGGGGCGGCCTGTCGGCCGGAAGTCGGCGGGCTCGCGCTGGGGACGCCTCCTCGAGGGCGGGCTGCTGCAGGGCGGGGTCCAGGGCAGCCCGGTCATCCGGCTGTTCGTGCGCTGGGTGCGCCGGCCGCTGCTGCCCGTCATGCGGCTGTGGCGGCGCAACATCCAGCTCAAGGTCGTCGTCACGACGCTGCTGATGTCGCTGGGCGTGGTCCTGCTGCTGGGCTTCGTCGTCATCGGGCAGGTGCGCAACGGTCTGCTGGACGCGAAGGTGAAGGCCTCGCAGAGCCAGGCCACCGGCGGGTTCGCGGTGGCCGAACAGCAGGCCGACGAGGCCGTGAGCGTCACCGACGTCCAGGGCACCGCGGTGGACGGCCGGCCCGCGCAGAGCGTCATCCAGTGGATGAGCGACCTGGTGGAATCGCTGTCCAGCGGTGGTCAGGGAGCCTTCGACGTGGTGACCCTGCCCGTGAGCGACGAGAGCGGCAGCGGGCGCGGTCCGCGCGCCTCCGGTGAGGTCAACCCGACGGCGAGCGTGCCGGCGGCCCTGCGGGAGCGGATCGACACCAGCACCTCGGCGGCGCAGAGCTACACGCGCATCGTCTACGACACCAAGAAGGACTCCCAGCCCGGCCTGGTGATCGGCAAGCAGGTCAGCGACCCCAACGGCGACCCGTACCAGCTGTACTACCTGTTCCCGCTCACCCAGGAGGAGCGGTCGCTCAGCCTGGTCAAGGGCACCCTGGCGACCGCCGGGCTGTTCGTCGTCGTACTCCTCGGGGCGATCGCCTGGCTCGTGGTGCGCCAGGTCGTCACTCCGGTGCGGATGGCGGCCGGGATCGCCGAGCGGCTGTCCGCCGGGCGGCTGCAGGAACGGATGAAGGTCACCGGCGAGGACGACATCGCGCGGCTGGGCGAGGCGTTCAACAAGATGGCGCAGAACCTCCAGCTGAAGATCAACCAGCTGGAGGACCTGTCGCGGATGCAGCGCCGGTTCGTGTCGGACGTGTCGCACGAGCTGCGGACGCCGCTGACGACGGTGCGGATGGCCGCGGACGTCATCCACGAGGCGCGCGAGGACTTCGACCCGGTCACCGCGCGGTCGGCGGAACTGCTCGCCGACCAGCTGGACCGGTTCGAGTCGCTGCTCGCGGACCTGCTGGAGATCAGCCGGTTCGACGCCGGCGCGGCGGCGCTGGAGGCGGAGCCGATAGACCTGCGCGAGGTGGTACGGCGGGTGGTCAGCGGGGCGGAGCCGCTGGCCGAGCGCAAGGGCACGCGGATCAGGATCACCGGTGACCAGCAGCCCGTCGTCGCCGAGGCCGACGCACGCCGCGTGGAGCGGGTGCTGCGCAACCTCGTCGTCAACGCGGTGGAGCACGGCGACGGCAAGGACGTCGTCGTGAAGCTGGCCGCGGCCGGCGGGGCGGTGGCGGTGGCGGTGCGCGACTACGGTGTCGGGCTCAAGCCGGGGGAGGCGACCCGGGTGTTCAGCCGTTTCTGGCGGGCCGACCCGGCACGCGCGCGGACCACCGGCGGTACGGGGCTGGGGCTGTCCATCGCCCTGGAGGACGCGCGGCTGCACGGCGGCTGGCTCCAGGCGTGGGGCGAACCGGGCGGCGGCTCGCAGTTCCGGCTGACGCTGCCCAGGACCGCGGACGAGCCGCTGCGGGGCTCCCCGATCCCCCTGGAGCCCAAGGACTCGCGGCGCAACCGGGGGCTGGACGACGCGGGGCTGCCGCGCGGCGGCGGGGACGACGAGAAGCGCGCCACGGTCCCGGCGCAGCAGCCGGGGGCCGACGGGTCCGCGCGGGCGGTCCGGGACCCGTTGGCGCTGAGGCCGGCGTCCGTGACCCCCACGGCCGACCCCACGGCGCTGCCGGGCAACGGCGCCCGCGTGGTGTCCCGGCCCGGCGGCGCGGGAGCGGCCTCCGGGGCGCGGAGCGCGGGCGGGCCGGGTGGTCCGGGTGGTCCGGGCGGCTCGCCGTCCGTCGGGGACGGCGGGGACGGGGACGGGGACGGCCACGGAGAGGTGCGGGACGCGGGGCGCTCCCACGACGGGCGTCACGGTGACGGACCTGATGACGGTGCCGGACGTGACGGGGCCGGCCCGGACGGGGCCGTCGGGCGGCCGTCGCGGGCGGATCGTGCCGGTGACGCCGGACGGCCCGACGGCGGCCGCGGCGCGGGGGGCGCGGGACGGCCGGAGGGCGGTGCCGGGGACGCGGAACCGGGTTCCGGCACCGGGACCCGGGACGAAGCCGGCGGACGGGGCGACAGTGCGGCGCGAGACGCGCAGCGGGACGGGGAGGCATCGCGTGGGCGGTGAGCGCGGTGGGCGCGGCCGGAGGGCATCGGTGCGGACGGTGGCGTACGCCGCCGGCGGGGTCGTCCTGCTGGCCGGGTGCGCCTCGATGCCCGACGACGGCGATCTGCGGGGCGTCGAGTCCACGCCGCGGCAGGACACCCAGGTACGGGTGTTCGCCATGCCGCCGAGCGAGGACGCCACCCCCACGCAGATCGTGCAGGGCTTCCTGGAGGCGCTGACCAGCGACGACCCGGACTACAAGACCGCGCGCCAGTATCTGACGCGGGAGGCCGCGAAGACCTGGCGGCCGGAGCTGTCCACCACCGTGCTGTCGGACGGGCCGGGCGCCCAGGCCGACCGTCCCGACCGGCAGGACATCGGCTCGCTCTCCTACACGCTGACCGGGACCAAGGTCGCCACCGTGGACGCGCAGCAGTCCTACGCGCCCGCCTCCGGCTCCTACACCAAGCTCGTGCACCTCACCAAGGACACCGAGAACGGCCAGTGGCGCATCGACGCGGTGCCGCAGGGCGTCGTCATGGGGAAGTCGGACTTCCAGCGCAACTACAGGGCCGTCAACAAGTACTACTTCGCCTCGAACGACGGGGGCACCGCCGGCGGGACCACGCCGGTGGCGGTCGCCGACCCCGTCTACGTGCGCAGTCACGTCGATCCGACGACCCAGATGGTGCGTTCCCTGGTCGGCGGGCCGACGAGCTGGCTGGACCCCGTCGTGCGGTCCGGCTTCCCCACGGGGACGGCGCTGCGGAAGGACGCCGGTCCGCTGACGCCGGACGACCGGGGCAGGCTGACCGTGCCGCTCAACGACCGGGCGGCCGGTGTCGGCACGGGCCGGTGCGAGGAGATGGCGGCCCAGCTGCTGTTCACCCTGCGCGGGGTCGGTCCCGCGGTGGAGGAGGTCGAGCTGCGGGCCGGTGGCGGGCCCTTGTGCCTGCTCACCCAGCAGGGCGCGGAGATGGTGGCCACCACGGGCGCGCCCCCGCCCGACAACCTGTACTTCGTCGACGACGAGCACCGCGTGGTGCGGATCGCCGCGGGCAGCAGCGACACGGAGCCGGACCCGGTGCCCGGTGCGCTGGGTGAGGGCGAGAAGGCGCTGCGTTCGGTGGCGGTCGCACGCGACGAGCAGACCGCTGCCGGGGTCGGGCTCGACGGCAGGTCGCTGTTCGTCGCCCCGCTGGAGCCGGGCGGTTCCCTCGGCGAACCCGTGCTGCACAGCGCGGGCAAGACGGAGGAGGACCGGCTCACCACGCCCAGCTGGGACGCCCGGGGCGGGCTCTGGGTGGCCGACCGCGACCCCGCGGCCCCGCGGCTGTACCTGCTGGAGGACGGCGCCGAGGAGCCGCTGGAGGTGCGGACGCCGGGCCTCGACGGCCGGGTGCGGGCCGTGCGGGTGGCCGCCGACGGGGTGCGCATCGCGCTCGTCGTGGAGAAGGGCGACCGGCACTCCCTGCTGATCGGGCGGATCGAGCGGAGCAGGCCGGACGGCGGGACGGACGAGCGTCCCGCGGTCACCGTGCGGGACCTGCGCTCCGCGACCCCCGAGCTGGAGCAGGTCACGGCCATGTCCTGGGCCGGGGACAGCCGGCTCGTGGTGGTCGGGCGCGAGCAGGGGGGTGTGGAGCAGATGAAGTACGTCGAGGTCGACGGCTCCACGCCGGACGTGCCGCCGCCCGCCGCCCTGACCGGCGTCAAGGCGGTCACCGCCTCGGAGGACGAGAGCGCGCCGCTGGTGGCGTACTCCGTGGACGGGATCGTCCGGCTGCCCTCGGGGGCGCAGTGGCAGAAGGTGACGAAGGGGACCGCGCCGGTCTATCCGGGGTGAGCCAGGCCCTCCCGCCGCCGCGCGCCGGTTGTCCACAGGGGTGGCCGGGGGCGGCGGGCGTTGGCACAGTGGGCCCATGCGGGACTGGTGGCGGGACCTCACCGACCTGGTGCTTCCGGCCGAATGCGGCGGGTGCGGCAGATCTCGCGCCGTGCTCTGCACACCGTGCCGTACGGCGTTGAGCGGGGCCCCGCCGCGCCGGGTGCGGCCGGTGCCCGAGCCGGCCGGGCTGCCCCCGGTCCATGCGGCGGCCCCGTACGCGGACGAGGTGCGCGCCGCGTTGCTGGCCCACAAGGAGCGGGGCGCCCTCGCCCTCTCCGGGCCGCTGGGCGAGGCCCTGGCGGGAGCGGTGCGGGCGGGGCTGGGGGCGGCTTCGTCGGGGGAGTCTGGTGCCTCCGGTGCGTCAGGTGCCTCGGGTGCCCCGGATGCCTCGGGTGCCCCGGGTGTCTCGGGGGCGCCGGGAGCGGCGGTGGCACGGACGTCGGGCGGGGGCCGCGTCCGAGGGGCGTACGGCACCGGTGCCGGCGTGGTGCTGCTCGTCCCCGTGCCGTCCGCGCGGCGGGCCGTGCGGGCGCGCGGGCACGACCCCGCGCGGCGGATCGCGTACGCGGCGGCGGGTGAGCTGCGGCGTGCGGGGGTACCCGCCCGAGTACTTCCCGCGCTGCGGCAGCGACGGGCGGTGGCCGATCAGTCGGGGCTCAACTCCCGGCAGCGGCTGGCGAATCTCGCGGGGGCGCTGACGGTGGCCCCGGGGTGCGGCCGGCTCCTCACCGGGGGCCGGGTCGTGCTGGTCGACGACCTGATGACGACCGGGGCGTCGCTGGCCGAGGCCGCGCGTGCGGTGCGGGCGGCAGGCGCCGAGCGGGCGCGGTCACGGACCGCGGCACCGGAAGCGGAACCGGACGGGACACCCGGTCCGGGGCCGGAAACAGGCGCCGGTTCGAGTATTTCGGGGGCCGCGTTCGTGTACCCGGGTGGGACACGGGAAAGGAGAGGGGAACAGCGGAACGGATCAGCTGAACAGAGTGCGGGTCGGTGCTCCGCCCGGGCGCCGGGTGCGGCGGGCGCGGGTGGCGCCGACGGGATCATCGACGTGATGTGCGCGGCCGTCGTCGCGGCATCACCGAACGCCTTCGAAATACACCGGAACTGACTGAGTGCGTGCGTCGTTGCAGGTAATGAGAGGACTAATTCACCTGAATGGAGGTAGGGCGCGGTAGAGGGTGACGACTTCCGTCCCGGCGAGATATGTTCGGTTGAGAGGGAAAGCCGCAGGCCACACCTCTTGAATCCGATTGCCGTGCCGCGGGTTCCGGCAAAAGCGCCCCCGCGCCGGTGGAGTGGAGATCTCGCTCGTGGGGGAGGAGGTGGAAGTCACCGAGTCCGAGGTTCCGGACGTCACCGGAGCCTGGTGCAAAAGGGAGACGCTCCGCACAGAAAGCGGAGTGATCCGGGAACGGAGTTCTGCGTGGACATCGTCGTCAAGGGCCGCAAGACCGAGGTGCCCGAGCGGTTCCGGAAGCACGTGGCCGAGAAGCTGAACCTGGAGAAGATCCAGAAGCTCGATGGCAAGGTGATCAGCCTCGACGTCGAGGTGTCCAAGGAGCCCAACCCCCGACAGGCCGACCGCAGTGACCGAGTGGAGATCACGCTCCGCTCCCGCGGTCCGGTGATCCGGGCGGAGGCAGCGGCGAGCGATCCGTACGCGGCGCTCGACCTGGCAGCGGAAAAGCTGGACGCCCGGCTGCGCAAGCAGCACGACAAGCGTTTCTCGCGGCGCGGTGCGCGCAGGATCTCCGCAGCGGAGGTCCCCGACCACGTCCCGGGCGCGGCGACGCTCAACGGGACCGGCGCGCCCTCCGTCGAGGAGGAGCGGGAGGCCGTCCCGACCAAGAAGATCGGCTCGCTGGAAGTACAGGGTGACGGACCCCTCGTCGTCCGCGAGAAGACCCACGTGGCAGCGCCCATGACCCTCAACCAGGCCCTCTACGAGATGGAACTGGTGGGGCACGACTTCTATCTGTTCGTCGACTCCGAGACGAAGGAACCCAGTGTCGTCTACCGACGGCACGCCTACGACTACGGCGTGATCCACCTCAGCACCGACACCATGGTCACCGCGACCAACTCCCCCGAGGCGGGCGGAACACTGGGCGGCTGACCCTGCCGGGCGTGAGCCGATCCGGTGCCCCTGGTGCGCGTGTGCGCCCCCAGGGGCACCGGTGTGCGCCCACCGGGCGCGCCCACCGGCACCGGAGTGTCCCCGGGGCATGGAATCATGGCGGCAACGGCCCAACCGGTGGGCCGTTGCCTTGGGTTGGCGATGGCTCAGGACCACAGGCCACAGCCTTCAGGGGGAGGAACGATGGCGGACAGCTTCGGACCGATGCATGACGGGGACGCGGACGACGGCGTCGCCGGCACGGGCCCGGACGCGGACACTCCACGCAAGGAGCCGATCAGGGTCCTTGTGGTGGACGACCACGCGCTGTTCCGCCGCGGACTGGAGATCGTGCTCGCGGCCGAGGAGGACATCCAGGTCGTCGGCGAGGCGGGGGACGGCGCCGAGGCCGTGGAGAAGGCGGCCGACCTGCTGCCCGACATCGTGCTGATGGACGTGCGGATGCCCAAGCGGGGCGGGATCGAAGCGTGCACCTCCATCAAGGAGGTCGCCCCCAGCGCGAAGATCATCATGCTGACGATCAGCGACGAGGAAGCCGATCTCTACGACGCCATCAAGGCGGGCGCGACCGGCTACCTCCTCAAGGAGATCTCCACGGACGAGGTGGCCACCGCCATCCGCGCGGTGGCCGACGGGCAGTCGCAGATCAGTCCGTCCATGGCGTCGAAACTGCTCACCGAGTTCAAGTCGATGATCCAGCGCACCGACGAGCGGCGGCTCGTGCCCGCGCCCCGGCTGACGGACCGTGAGCTGGAAGTCCTCAAGCTCGTCGCCACGGGGAAGAACAACCGCGACATCGCCAAGGAACTGTTCATCTCCGAGAACACCGTGAAGAACCACGTGCGCAACATCCTGGAGAAGCTGCAGCTGCACTCCAGGATGGAGGCGGTGGTCTACGCGATGCGGGAGAAGATCCTCGAGATCCGCTGAGGCCGGTTCAGGCGAGGGCCCGGGCCAGCTCCAGGGTGAGGGCCTCGCGCAGCTCGGGTGCGTCCACCCGCTCCACGCGGACGTTGGTGCAGTCCACCCAGCCCGCCGCCTCCACCAGCGCCTGAGCCACGGCGGGCACCGCCTTGTGGCCGTCCAGCGTGACCTGCTTGGCCACCAGGGTGCGGCCCTCACGCGCCGGGTCGACCCGGCCGACGAGCCGGCCGCCCGCGAGCACCGGCATCGCGAAGTAGCCGTGCACCCGCTTGGCTTTGGGGACGTAGGCCTCGAGGCGGTGGGTGAAGCCGAAGATCCGCTCCGTGCGCGCCCGCTCCCAGACCAGCGAGTCGAACGGGGACAGCAGCGTCGTACGGTGCCGGCCGCGCGGCGGGGTCTCCAGGGCGGCCGGATCGGCCCAGGCCGGTTTCGACCAGCCCTCCACCGTGACCGGGACCAGGCCCGAGCCGGCGATCACCGCGTCGACCTGCTCGGCCTTGAGGCGGTGGTAGTCGGCGATGTCCGCGCGGGTGCCGACGCCGAGGGCGCGGCCGGCCAGGCCGACCAGGCGGCGCAGGCACTCGGTGTCGTCCAGCTCGTCGTGCAGCAGCGCTTGTGGGATCGCGCGCTCGGCGAGGTCGTAGACCCGCTTCCAGCCGCGGCGCTCGACGCACACCACCTCGCCGTGCATCAGGGCGCGCTCGACGGCGACCTTGGTGCCCGACCAGTCCCACCACTCGCTGGTGCGCTTGGCGCCGCCCAACTCGGTGGCCGTGAGGGGGCCTTCCGCGCGCAGCTGCTTGATCACCTGCTCGTAGACCCCGTCGGGCAGGTCGTGGCCCCAGTGCGGGCGGTCGCGGTAGGCGCGGCGGCGGAAGGCGAAGTGCGGCCACTCCTCGACGGGGAGGATGCACGCGGCGTGCGACCAGTACTCGAACGCGTGCGGAGGCTCGGAGTCCTTCTTCCAGTAGGCGTCCTCGACGGTCCGGCGGCCCACGGCGCCGAGGCGGGCGTACGGGACGAGTTCGTGGGAGCGGGCGAGGACGGAGATGGTGTCCAGCTGCACCGCGCCCAGATGACGCAGGACGCCCCGGACGCCGGAGCGGCGGTCGGGGGCACCGAGGAAGCCCTGGGCCCGCAGGGCTATGCGGCGGGCCTCGTCTGCCGAGAGTTCCGTGGTCGGACGCGGGAGGGTCGTCATACGTCCGCACGATAGAGGGCGCCACTGACAACGGGGCGGGGCCCCTCGCTCACACCCGCCCCGGCACGTAGGGAGCCGTCGAGGGGAGCCCCAGGTCGGAGGGGAGCAGCGAGCCCACCCAGCAGTCCCGCAGCACTCCCTTGTTGTTGAGCGAGGAGCGCAGGACGCCCTCGACGGTGAAGCCCGCGCGTTCGGCCACCGCGCGGGAGGCCGTGTTGCCCACCTCCGCGCGCCACTCCACGCGGTCGATGGACATCCGGGTGAACGCCCAGCGGGAGGCGGCGAGCGCGGCCTCGGTGATGTAGCCGTTGCCGCGGTGCTCCTTGGCCCCCCAGAAACCGATCTCGCCCGTGCCCAGGGAGCGCATGGTGATGCTGAGCATGCCGGTGAGTTCCCCGGTGGGCAGGAAGACGCCGAAGGTGAACATCGAACCGTGCGCCCAGCCGTCGGGGACCATCTGCTCGGTGAAACCCCGCGCGTGCTCGGGCAGGTAGGGCGACGGGATCGTGGTCCAGCGCTGGATCTCCGGGTCCTGGCAGATGGCGTACACGGCGTCGGTCTCCTGCGGGCCGACCGTGCGCAGCAGGAGACGGCCGGTGGTGAGCGTGACGGGTTCCATCGGCCGATTCTGCTCACGCGGCGGCGGGCGGCGCCATCCCTTTCGCCGTGCGTGAGGCGACGATCACCCTTCGCACAATTCGCCGAGGTGACGCGGCACCATCCGAGGGCCCCGGACGTTGTCCTTTTGAAGCAGCCGTGAAACGGATAGGAAGCAGCCGACGGTCACCCCCACGGCAGGCCTCCCGGCGTGGCGGGGTCCTCGCATACGATGGCCGTTGCTCAGTCAGTGAAATGGAAACCGACCGTCCCAGGCCCGACCGGCAAGGAGACCAACCCCCGTGTCCGTCCTCTCGAAGATCATGCGTGCAGGCGAAGGCAAAATCCTGCGCAAGCTGCACCGCATCGCGGACCAGGTCAACTCCATCGAAGAGGACTTCGAAGGCCTCTCCGACGCCGAGCTGCGGGCCCTCACCGATGAGTACAAGCAGCGGTACGCCGACGGTGAGAGCCTGGACGACCTGCTGCCCGAGGCGTTCGCCACCGTCCGCGAGGCCGCCAAGCGGGTCCTGGGCCAGCGGCACTACGACGTCCAGATCATGGGCGGCGCCGCCCTCCACATGGGCTACGTGGCCGAGATGAAGACCGGTGAGGGCAAGACGCTCGTCGGCACCCTGCCCGCGTATCTGAACGCGCTGTCCGGCGAGGGCGTCCACATCATCACGGTCAACGACTACCTGGCCGAGCGCGACTCCGAGATGATGGGCCGCGTCCACCGCTTCCTCGGCCTGGACGTCGGCTGCATCCTCGCCAACATGACGCCGGCCCAGCGCCGCGAGCAGTACGCCTGCGACATCACCTACGGCACGAACAACGAGTTCGGCTTCGACTACCTGCGCGACAACATGGCGTGGTCCAAGGAGGAGCTGGTCCAGCGCGGCCACAACTTCGCCATCGTCGACGAGGTCGACTCCATCCTCATCGACGAGGCCCGTACGCCGCTGATCATCTCCGGCCCGGCCGACCAGGCCACCAAGTGGTACGGCGACTTCGCCAAGCTGGTCAAGCGCCTCAAGCGCGGCGAGGCCGGCAACCCGCTCAAGGGCATCGAGGAGACCGGCGACTACGACGTCGACGAGAAGAAGCGCACGGTCGCGATCCACGAGTCCGGCGTCGCCAAGGTCGAGGACTGGCTGGGCATCGACAACCTGTACGAGTCGGTGAACACCCCGCTCGTGGGCTACCTGAACAACGCCATCAAGGCCAAGGAGCTCTTCAAGCGCGACAAGGACTACGTCATCATCGACGACGAAGTCATGATCGTGGACGAGCACACCGGCCGTATCCTCGCCGGACGCCGTTACAACGAGGGCATGCACCAGGCCATCGAGGCGAAGGAAGCGGTGCCGATCAAGGACGAGAACCAGACGCTCGCCACGATCACGCTGCAGAACTTCTTCCGCCTCTACAAGCGCCACGACCACGACGGCAAGGAGATGCCGGGTCTGTGCGGCATGACCGGTACGGCGATGACCGAGGCCGCCGAGTTCCACCAGATCTACAAGCTCGGCGTGGTGCCGATCCCGACCAACCGGCCGATGGTCCGCAAGGACCAGTCGGACCTGATCTACCGCACCGAGGTCGCCAAGTTCGAGGCGGTCGTCGACGACATCGAGGAGAAGCACCGCAAGGGCCAGCCGATCCTCGTCGGCACGACCTCCGTCGAGAAGTCCGAGTACCTGTCGCAGCAGCTCAGCAAGCGGGGCATCCAGCACGAGGTGCTGAACGCCAAGCAGCACGACCGTGAGGCGCAGATCGTCGCCCAGGCCGGCCGCAAGGGCAGCGTCACCGTGGCCACCAACATGGCCGGCCGCGGTACGGACATCAAGCTCGGCGGCAACCCGGAGGACCTCGCCGAGGCGGAGCTGCGCCAGCGGGGCCTCGACCCCGAGGAGCACATCGAGGAGTGGGCGCACGCCCTGCCCGACGCGCTCAAGCGGGCCGAGCAGGCCGTCAAGGCCGAGAAGGAGGAGGTCGAGAAGATCGGCGGCCTCTACGTCCTCGGCACCGAGCGGCACGAGTCGCGGCGCATCGACAACCAGCTGCGCGGTCGTTCCGGCCGTCAGGGCGACCCGGGCGAGTCCCGGTTCTACCTCTCGCTCGGTGACGACCTGATGCGCCTGTTCAAGGCCCAGATGGTCGAGCGCGTGATGTCCATGGCGAACGTGCCGGACGACGTGCCGATCGAGAACAAGATGGTCACGCGCGCGATCGCCTCCGCCCAGTCGCAGGTGGAGACGCAGAACTTCGAGACGCGCAAGAACGTCCTGAAGTACGACGAGGTCCTCAACCGGCAGCGCGAGGTCATCTACGGCGAGCGGCGCCGCGTCCTGGAGGGCGAGGACCTGCAGGAGCAGATCCACCACTTCATGGACGACACCATCGACGCCTACGTCCAGGCGGAGACCGCCGAGGGCTTCCCCGAGGACTGGGACCTGGACCGGCTGTGGGGCGCGTTCAAGCAGCTCTACCCGGTGAGCGTCACCGTGGAGGAGCTGGAGGAGGCGGCCGGCGACCGCGCCGGTCTGACGGCCGAGTACATCTCCGAGTCCATCAAGGACGACATCCGCGCCCAGTACGAGGCGCGTGAGTCGCAGCTCGGCTCCGAGATCATGCGTGAGCTGGAGCGCCGGGTCGTGCTGTCGGTCCTGGACCGCAAGTGGCGCGAGCACCTCTACGAGATGGACTACCTCCAGGAGGGCATCGGCCTGCGCGCGATGGCGCAGAAGGACCCGCTGGTCGAGTACCAGCGCGAGGGCTTCGACATGTTCCAGGCCATGATGGACGGCATCAAGGAGGAGTCCGTCGGCTATCTGTTCAACCTGGAGGTCCAGGTCGAGCAGCAGGTCGAGGAGGTCCCGGTCGAGGAGGCCAAGCCGGTCGCCGATCTGGAGAAGCAGGACGCGGTGCCCGCGCAGGCGGGTCCCCGTCCGGAGATCCGGGCCAAGGGCCTCGACGCCCCGCAGCGCCGGAACCTGCACTTCTCCGCGCCGACCGTGGACGGCGAGGGCGGCACCATCGAGGGCGAACTCGCCACGGACGAGGAGCCGGTGCGCTCCGAGGCCGACGGCCTCACGCGCGCGGAGCGGCGCAAGCAGGCCAAGGGCGGGCGTCGCCGCAAGAAGTGAGCCGCGCTCCTGCGGGAGCGGTCGTGAGCGGGCCGAGGGCCGGACACCGGAGGGTGTCCGGCCCTCGGGCCGTGCTCAGGCGGTGTCCGCGCGGGGCGGGCGCGGGCCGCCCAGTTCCACCGCCGTGCAGCGCCAGCGCAGGTCCCGGCCCAGCTCCAGCCGGAACGCCATGGCGCGCAGTCTGTCCCCGGCGCCGATGCGGGCGAACGCCTCGATGGCGCCCTCACGGGGTTCGAACCAGCCGATGTCGCGGACGACGGGGCGGGCGCCGCGGGTGCGCAGGGGGCCGCGCTCGGCCAGGCGCACCAGTTCGTCGTAGGCCTGGCCGGCGGTGTGCCGCAGCATGGCGTGGACGGGGCGCTGCCCGCTGAGGACGGCGAGGAGCAGGTCGGCGAAGCGGTCGGTGGGGCGTGGCTGGGGGACGACGGGCCGCAGCGGGGCCCGGCCGGAGCGGGGGACGGCGGCCCCACGGGTGCCGGGGAAGGAACCGGCCGGGGAGGCCGGCCGCCGGGTCCGGGCCGCCGGGGAGGGCGGACGGTTGTCGGCGGGCCGGGTGGAGGGGCCGGAGGACGCCGGGCGGCCCCCTCCGGCCGAGGGCGCGGGAGCCGGCCCGCCGGTGGGGACACGGGGCGGCGTGGTGCCGGTGCGGACAGCGGCGGGCACCGGGCGGCCGCCGTCGGGGAGAAGGGCGGTGGCGGGCCTCCTGGCGGGCAGGTGGCCCGTCCCGGGGGGAGCGGCGGGGACGCTCCGACCGGCGGGGGTGCGGGGCGTGGGCGGGGCGGGGTGGCCACCGGCGTGGGGTGGGGCGGGGTGCCTGTCGTCGTCGGACGGGGCGGGGTGGCCACCGTCGTGGGAAGCGGCGAGGTGCTCACCGTCGGGGGACGGGGTCGGTCGCCCGCCCCGGGGAGACGGTGCGGGGGTGCGGAGAGGGGTGGGGGTGCCCGGGCGGCGTGGGTCGCGGCGGGCGGGGGGACGGGTGCCGGGGCGGTGCTGCGCCCTGGTCATGACCTTGTGCATGGGGACCCCGTTCTACGGGCCCGGCCGGCCGGGAAGCCGGGAGATACCGGGCGGTAACTTCGTGGTTGGGGATCTTGTACGGGCCGGCGGGCGCCGGTGGCAAGGCGGACCGGGACGGGTGGGGGCGGCCGGAAAGTTCACCTATCAGAGTGGCCGGCGACTGCTCCGGCCCGCGGGGGAGCGGGCGGACCGGGTGACGTCCCGGACGGAAGTGGACGCGGTCGGGGGTGCGGGCAGCAACCCGATCGGGGACGCCCCCACGTATCCTGGAGCCCCTTCCGGACCGATACGAAAGCGGGCGGCATGCGCGTCTACGTCCCCCTGACCCTCCCCGGGCTCGCCGCGGCGCACCAGACGGGTGAGCTGGGGGAAGGACCCTTCCTCGCCTACGCCGTGACGCCCGCGCTGCGCGAGTGGTACCTCTCCGACGACATCGAGGAACTGGAGTACGCCGCGCTGAGCCGCGCCGCGCTGGCCTCCCTGCGGCTGCTCGCCGCGGACCCCGCCGCGCCCCGGCGCCGGGTCGTGGTCGCCGTGGACGTACCCGACGGCGCCGCCTCGGTCGACCCGGACCGCGGTCTGGACCCGGCCGCGCTCGGCGAGGTGCGGGTCGCCGGGACCGTACGGCTGGCCGAGGCGGCCGCGGTGCACGTGGACGCGGCGGACGCGGAGGCGGACGTGACGGCCGCCGCGGACGCGCTGCCCGCGGCGGACGGCGGGGACGACGACGCCCAGTTCGTGGTGGACGGGGCGGAGGACCACGAGCTGCTGTGGTACGCCACGCAGGAGATCCCCAACCTGGTGGGCTGAACCGCGCCCTCCCGGATGTCAGCGGGTGCCGGTACGTTTTCCGGCATGGGGACGCACAGGGACGCGCACATCGTCTGGGACTGGAACGGCACGTTGTTCCACGACGTCGACGCGGTCATCGGGGCGACGAACGCGGCCTTCGCCGAGCTGGGCCTGGAGCCCATCACACTGGAGCGGTACCGGGAGCTGTACTGCGTGCCGGTGCCGAAGTTCTACGAGCGGCTGATGGGGCGGCTGCCCACCGGGGCCGAGTGGGAGCTGATGGACGCCACCTTCCACCGCTACTACACGGAGCACCGGGTGCGCTGCGGCCTCGCGGACGGCGTGGAGGACCTGCTGGCGGGATGGGCGTCGGCGGGCCGCAGCCAGTCGATCCTCAGCATGTACGGGCACGAGGACCTGCTCCCGCTGGTGAGGGGCTTCGGGATCGAGGCGCACTTCCTACGGGTCGACGGGCGGACCGGACCGTCCGGGGGCAGCAAGGCGGAGCACATGGTGCGCCACCTCGGCGCGCTCACCGGCGTCGACCCGGCGCGCACAGTGGTGATCGGTGACGCGGCCGACGACGCGCTGGCCGCCCGCCACGTGGGGGCGCGGGCCGTGCTGTACACGGGCGGCTCGCACGGCCGGGCGAGCCTGGAGGCGGTGGGGGTCCCGGTGGTGGACACCCTGAGGGACGCGGTGACGGAGGCGGAACGCCTGGCGGCGGCGGCCTGACCGGCGTCCCCCGGGGACACCGGGGGATACCGGAGGACAGCCGGGGTACGCGGCGCACTGTGCAGAACGTCAAAGTTACCGCCCCGGTTTTGTACACATACGGCTCATGACGGGGCCCCCGCAAGGAGCGATAGCCTTGGTGGCGTGATCAGCGCGATAGCTCGCGGGGACCTCGGTGTCCCTGCTGTGCGCCCGGCGAGCACGGACGACATCCGTGACCGGGTGGCGGTCGCTGATCCTCGCGGGCGGCACGGGACACGGCGCACCCCCAAGGGGCAGGCGTCGTGGAGAGCAGCGTCACACCCGTCGGGCACGTCGAATTCGGCCGAGAAGCCCCCGCCCATCTCACCTCGCGGCATAGCGTCGGCACAGACCGGACACCCCGCGTCGTATCACCGCACCACGAGGTCAGAGACCGTACTTCCTTCTACGTCACGCAATGGCGCGCGACAGGAGCCAGAGGACCATGCAGACCAAGCTGGACGAAGCCAAGGCCGAGCTGCTCGACAGGGCGGCCCGGGTAGCTGAGAACAGCCCGGCCGGGGGGAAACTACCGACTGGGACGACGGACGAGGGCGCGCCCGACCGGGACTCCGTGCTCGCGTTCCTCCAGCGCTACTACCTGCACACCGCACCGGAGGACCTCGCCGACCGCGACCCGGTCGACATCTTCGGGGCCGCTGTCTCGCACTACCGGCTCGCCGAGAGCCGCCCCCAGGGCACGGCCAACGTCCGGGTCCACACCCCGACCGTCGAGGAGAACGGCTGGACGTGCAGCCACTCCGTCGTCGAGGTGGTCACCGACGACATGCCCTTCCTGGTCGACTCCGTCACCAACGAGCTGACCCGCCAGGGCCGCGGCATCCACGTCGTCATCCACCCGCAGTTCGTCGTGCGCCGGGACGTCACCGGCAAGCTGATCGAGGTGCTGCCCACCCCGGCCGGCGGCGACCTCCCGCACGACGCGCGCGACCTGCCGCACGACGCGCACGTCGAGTCCTGGATCCACGTGGAGATCGACCGCGAGACCGACCGCGGCGACCTCAAGCAGATCACCGCCGACCTGCTGCGGATCCTGTCCGACGTCCGCGAGGCCGTCGAGGACTGGGGCAAGATGCGCCAGGCCGCGACCCGGCTGGCCGAGGCGCTGCCCGGTGAGCCGGTCCCCGCCGACCTGCCCGCGCCGCAGGTCGAGGAGGCCCGCGAGCTGCTGCGCTGGCTCGCCGACGACCACTTCACCTTCCTCGGCTACCGCGAGTACGAACTGCGCGACGACGACTCGCTCGGCGCCGTCCCCGGCACCGGCCTCGGCATCCTGCGCGCCGACCCGCACCACGCCACCGACGAGAGCCACCCGGTCAGCCCGTCCTTCGAGCGGCTGCCCGCCGACGCCCGGGCCAAGGCGCGCGAGCACAAGCTGCTGGTGCTGACCAAGGCCAACAGCCGGGCCACCGTGCACCGGCCGTCGTACCTGGACTACATCGGCGTCAAGAAGTTCGACGCGGACGGCAACGTCGTCGGTGAGCGGCGCTTCCTCGGACTGTTCTCGTCCGCCGCCTACACCGAGTCCGTGCGCCGGGTGCCGGTGATCCGGCGCAAGGTCGAGGAGGTCCTGGAGCGCGCCGGCTTCTCGCCGCACAGCCACGACGGGCGCGACCTGCTCCAGATCCTGGAGACCTACCCGCGCGACGAGCTGTTCCAGACCCCCGTCGGCGAGCTCCAGCCCATCGTCACCTCGGTGCTCTACCTCCAGGAGCGCCGCCGCCTGCGGCTCTACCTGCGCCAGGACGAGTACGGGCGCTACTACTCCGCCCTCGTCTACCTGCCGCGCGACCGCTACACCACCGGGGTGCGCCTGAGGATCATCGACATCCTCAAGGAGGAACTCGGCGGCATCAGCGTCGACTTCACCGCCTGGAACACCGAGTCGGTCCTCTCCCGGCTGCACTTCGTGGTCCGCGTCCCGCAGGGCACCGAACTGCCGGAGCTGTCCGACGCCGACAAGGAGCGCATCGAGGCGCGGCTCGTCGAGGCCGCCCGCTCCTGGGCCGACGGCTTCGCCGAGGCGCTGAACGCCGAGTTCGGCGAGGAGCGCGCCGCCGAGCTGCTGCGCCGCTACGCGGGCGCCTTCCCCGAGGGCTACAAGGCCGACCACTCCCCGCGCGGCGCGGTCGCCGACCTGGCCCGTGTCGAACAGCTCGACGACGAGCGCAACTTCGAGCTCAGCCTGTACGAGCCGGTCGGCGCGGCCCCCGAGGAGCGCCGCTTCAAGATCTACCGCAAGGGGGAGGCCGTCTCCCTCTCCGCGGTGCTGCCCGTGCTCCAGCGGCTCGGCGTCGAGGTCGTCGACGAGCGGCCGTACGAGCTGCGGTGCTCCGACCGCAGCGTGGCCTGGATCTACGACTTCGGTCTGCGCATGCCCAGGGCGGCCGGCGGGAGCGTCGACTACCTCGGTGACGACGCGCGCGAGCGGTTCCAGGACGCCTTCGCGGCGACCTGGACCGGCAAGGCGGAGAACGACGGCTTCAACGCCCTGGTGCTGGGCGCCGGGCTGACCTGGCGCCAGGCCATGGTGCTGCGGGCGTACGCCAAGTACCTGCGCCAGGCCGGTTCCACCTTCAGCCAGGACTACATGGAGGACACCCTCCGCACCAACGTCCACACCACCCGGCTGCTGGTCTCCCTGTTCGAGGCGCGGATGTCGCCGGACCGGCAGCGCGCCGGCTACGAACTGGTGGACGCGCTGCTGGAGGAGGTCGACGCGGCCCTGGACCAGGTGGCCTCGCTGGACGAGGACCGCATCCTGCGCTCCTTCCTCACCGTCATCAAGGCGACCCTGCGCACCAACTTCTTCCAGGAGGCGAGCGACGGTACGCCGCACGACTACGTCTCCATGAAGTTCGACCCGCAGGCCATCCCCGACCTCCCGGCGCCCCGCCCGGCGTTCGAGATCTGGGTGTACTCGCCGCGCGTGGAGGGCGTGCACCTGCGGTTCGGCAAGGTCGCGCGCGGTGGTCTGCGCTGGTCGGACCGCCGTGAGGACTTCCGCACCGAGATCCTCGGCCTGGTCAAGGCGCAGATGGTGAAGAACACCGTCATCGTGCCGGTCGGCGCCAAGGGCGGCTTCGTCGCCAAGCAGCTCCCGGACCCGTCCGTGGACCGCGACGCGTGGATGGCGGAGGGCATCGCCTCCTACAAGACGTTCATCTCGGCGCTGCTCGACATCACCGACAACATGGTGGCCGGCGAGGTCGTGCCCCCGGCGGACGTCGTCCGGCACGACGAGGACGACACCTACCTCGTCGTCGCCGCCGACAAGGGCACCGCCACCTTCTCCGACATCGCCAACGAGGTCGCCGAGAGCTACGACTTCTGGCTCGGCGACGCCTTCGCCTCCGGCGGCAGCGCGGGCTACGACCACAAGGGCATGGGCATCACCGCCCGCGGCGCCTGGGAGTCCGTCAAGCGGCACTTCCGGGAGCTGGGCGTGGACACCCAGACCCAGGACTTCACGGTCGTCGGCATCGGCGACATGTCCGGTGACGTGTTCGGCAACGGCATGCTGCTCAGCGAGCACATCCGCCTGGTCGCCGCCTTCGACCACCGGCACATCGTCATCGACCCCAACCCGGACGCGGCCGTCTCCTACGCCGAGCGCCGCCGCCTGTTCGAGCTGCCGCGCAGCTCCTGGGCCGACTACAACACCGAGCTGCTCTCGGCGGGCGGCGGGATCTTCCCGCGCAGCGCCAAGGCCATCACGGTCAACTCGCAGATCCGCGAGGCCCTCGGCATCGAGCCCGGCGTCACCAAGATGACCCCGGCCGACCTGATGAAGGCGATCCTCAAGGCGCCGGTGGACCTGCTGTGGAACGGCGGCATCGGTACGTACGTCAAGGCGTCCGGCGAGTCCAACGCCGACGTCGGCGACAAGGCCAACGACGCCATCCGCGTCGACGGCAGGGACCTGCGCGTCAAGGTGGTCGGCGAGGGCGGCAACCTGGGCCTGACCCAGCTCGGCCGGATCGAGTTCGCCCTGCACGGCGGCCGGATCAACACCGACGCCATCGACAACAGCGCGGGCGTGGACACCTCCGACCACGAGGTGAACATCAAGATCCTGCTGAACGGCCTGGTCACGGACGGTGACATGACGGTCAAGCAGCGCAACAAGCTGCTCGCCGAGATGACCGACGAGGTCGGCCGGCTGGTGCTGCGCAACAACTACGCGCAGAACACCGCCATCGCCAACGCGCTGGCCCAGTCCAAGGACATGCTCCACGCCCAGCAGCGCTTCCTGAAGCACCTGGTGCGCGAGGGCCACCTCGACCGGGCCCTGGAGTTCCTGCCCACCGACCGCCAGATCCGGGAACGGCTCGGCTCCGGGCAGGGCCTGACCGGCCCCGAGACGGCCGTGCTGCTGGCGTACACGAAGATCACGGTCGCCGAGGAGCTGCTGCACACCTCGCTGCCCGACGACCCGTACCTGAAGGTGCTGCTGCACGCCTACTTCCCGTCGGCGCTGCGCGAGCAGTTCGTCGACCACATCGACAGCCACCCGCTGCGCCGCGAGATCACCACGACCGTCCTGGTCAACGACACGGTCAACACGGGCGGTACGACGTACCTGCACCGGCTGCGCGAGGAGACCGGCGCGTCGCTGGAGGAGATCGTCCGGGCGCAGACCGCGGCCCGCGCGATCTTCCGCTCCTCGGTGGTGTGGGACGGGGTGGAGGCGCTCGACAACAAGGTCGACGCCGACATCCAGACCCGGATCCGGCTGCACTCGCGCCGGCTGGTGGAGCGCGGCACGCGCTGGCTGCTCAACAACCGGCCGCAGCCGCTGGAGCTCCAGGAGACGGTGGAGTTCTTCGCCGACCGCGTCGAGCAGGTCTGGTCGCAGCTGCCGAAGCTGCTGCGCGGCGCGGACCTGGACTGGTACCAGAAGATCTACGACGAGCTGGCCGGCTCCGGTGTCCCGGACGAGCTGGCCACCCGCGTGGCCGGGTTCTCCTCCGCCTTCCCGACGGTCGACATCGTGTCGGTGGCCGACCGGATGGGCAAGGAGCCGCTGGACGTCGCCGAGGTGTACTACGACCTCGCCGACCGGCTGCGCATCACCCAGCTGATGGACCGCATCATCGAGCTGCCGCGCGCCGACCGGTGGCAGTCCATGGCCCGCGCGGCGATCCGCGAGGACCTGTACGCGGCGCACGCGGCGGTGACCGCGGACGTCCTGGCCGCGGGCAACGGCACGTCGACGCCGCAGCAGCGCTTCGCGCTGTGGGAGCAGAAGAACGCGGCGCTGCTGGGCCGGGCGCGCACCACGCTGGAGGAGATCCACGGCTCCGACACGTTCGACCTGGCCAACCTGTCGGTGGCGATGCGGACGATGCGCACGCTGCTGCGGTCGCACTCGTAGGACACGCGGGTCGCGCGGCACGCGGCGAGGGGTGTTCCGGGCCTGTCGGGTCCGGGGCGCCCCTCGCGCCGTTGTGGTGCCTTAGGTGGGCATCGGCCGCCACGCGGTGCGGGAGCGCCGTTCCCGGTCAAGCCTTAAGTGTGACTGTCCGATTCTCGTCGTCCCCCCGGTCCGGGACGGCCGGCGCACGGCACGCCGCCGGCCGTCCGCCGTCCGCCGTCCGGACCGTGGCCCCGGTCGCCGCCGGGCTCGTCCTCGCCCTGCTCGCCCTGGTGGTCGTGCGGCTCCCCTGGGTCGGTGACCTGGGCATGCACGCGGCGACCGTGCAGCGCCTGCGGCACAGTCCGCTCGACCCGGGCAACCCGCTGGTCGACGCGGACACCCCGAGCCCGTACTACTCGCCGTGGATGCTGCTGCTCGGCACCGTCGCCCGGGTGACGGGCCTGCCCGTGTTCGCGGTCCTGCGGCTGGCCGCCGCGGCCGGACTGGCGCTGCTGGTGACGGGCGTGTGGCGGTACGTGCGGACGCTGAGCGCGCACCGGGCCGCGCCCGCGCTGGCCCTGCTGAGCCTGCTGCTCCTGTGGGGCACGACGCCGTTCCTGTGGAGCGGCTTCCTGGGGCTGAACTCGCTCGCGCTGACGGTGTCGTACCCGAGCACCTTCACCCTCGGCCTCGCCTTCCACTTCTGGGCGTGGCTGACCCGGGCGGTGCGCGGCGCGGCCGGGTGGGCGGTGTGGCTCGGGCTGGGGGTGCTGTGGGCGGTGATCCTGCTCTGCCACCAGTTCGCGGGCGTGGTCGCCACGGTGGGGGCGCTCGCCACGGTGGTCGCCGCCCGGCCCGGGCGGGCGGTGCGGATCCGGTGGGCCGCCGGAGCGGCGGCGGGGGCGGTGGTGCTGTGGGCCTGGCCGTACTACGACTTCTTCGCCCTGTCCGGTGCCGGGGACGGGCTGGAGCCGGTGCACCGGGTGCTGTACGGGCACCCGGGCGCACGGTACGGGCTGGTGCTGCTCGGTGTGGCCGCGCTGGTCCCGCGGTGGCGGCGCGACCACCGGGATCCGCTGGTGGTCTTCTGCGCGCTGGGCGCGCTGGTCGTCGCGGCGGGGTGGCTGAGCGGCCACTACTCGTGGGGGCGGGCCCTGCCCGCCGCCATCGTCCCGGCGCAGCTCGCGGTGGCGCTGGAGGCGGTCGGGGCGGGGCGCCGGTGGCCGCGCGCCGGCTGGGCGGTCCTGCTCGCCGGGGCGCTGGCGCTCGGCGGGTGGGCGCAGTCGGGGACGCTCGGGTACGTGGTGCCGCGCGGTGCGCTGCCGCAGGCGGTGGAGGACAGGTACCGGCCGCCGTGGACGGGGTACCGCTGGATCACGCCGTGGGTGCGGTACGGCGACGTGGTCATGGCCGAGGGGCGCCCGGCCCGCCAGATCCCGGCGTACGGCCCCTACACGGTCGCCCCCGGCTACCCCGACTTCTTCCTCCCGGACGAGGCCCGCCGCACGGCCGCCACGGGGACCTACTTCGCCGAGCGGACCCCGGAGTCCGTGCGGCGGGGGATAGAGCGGGAGTACGGGGTGCGGTGGGTGGTGGACGGGACCGGCGCCCTGGACGGGACCCGGCTGCGGGCGGTGGCGCGGGGCCCCGGGGGGCAGGTGCTCTACGCGGTGCCCTGAGCGGGCGCGCCGGTGGTCACCGCAGCGCGCTCGCCACCAGGCGGGCCGGGCCGCGCACCCGGGAGCGGGCCAGCCGGCCGGCCACCGGGCACAGGACGGCCGCGGCGACGCCCACCGGTTCCCAGCGGAGCTGGAGCCGCCCCGGGTCGTGGCCCTCCGGTTCGACGGTGAGGAGGTGCGGGGAGGCACCGGAGCGGTAGGGGATCCGGGTCGTCAGCGGCGGGAAGGCGAGCGGCGCCAGCAGGATGCCCCGGTTGCCCTGCCCCCGGCAGGTGAGGCGGACCATCGGGTGACGCACCCCCGCGAAGCCGCTCACCGGGAGGCGCGCGGCCGCCGGGTCGAGGCGGACCCGGCCCTCGAAGACGCCGGGGCGGACGGGGGAGAGCCGGAAGGGGAAGGCGAGGCGGCGCCGGCCGGGCGAGAGGAGCAGGCTCGCGCGCTGCGGGCCGACCGGGAGCCGCAGCGCCGGGTCGTAGGTCCGCACGGTCAGGTCGACGCAGGCGCCCGGGCCGCGGGTGAGCCGCGTGATCTCGTGCCGGAACTGGGCGGCGGGGAACGGGCGGGTGTCCAGCCCCAGGTCGGTCAGGTCCAGCTCGCGGCGGGCGTCGGCGGACTCGGGGACGTGCTCGCCCCAGTAGGGGCGGCCGTCCGCGTCCGTGGTCAGCCGCCGGGGGGCGACGGCGTGCCCCAGGCCCCGGGCGGCCAGCCGCGCCTCGGCCGTCCGCCGGTCGCGGACCAGCTGGAGCACCACCCGCTCGGCGCGCGGAAGCCGGGCGTACGCGCCCGGCGACAGGGTCGCCAGGTACGGGTTCACCAGGTCGGCGAAGGTGTCCAGCCACTCCTCGTCCCGGTAGGGCAGATCGCCCGCGTACATCCGGAAGTCGTGCTTCAGGAACTTGTGGTCCTTGTCCTCGCGCAGCGCCTCGTGCCCGCTCTCCACCAGGAAGGCGTCGATCAGCCGCTGCACGTGGATCCGGTCGCGGACGTTGGTGAGCAGATGGCGCTGGTTGGAGATGGACGCCGCCTCCGAGCCCGCGTACGGGGCGACGTACCAGAGGTAGACCGGCTCGGGGATCACGGTGAACCTCTTGGCCAGGCAGTACGCCTGCGCCGAGAACAGCTGGTCCTCGTAGTGGATGCCCTCGGGGAAGCGCAGGTCGTGGCGGTCGAGGAAGGCGCGGGCGTACATCTTGCTGGTCGCCAGGTGCTCGAAGAACAGCCGGGGGTCGGCCTCGATCCCGTCCAGGGTGCGGCGCTCCGCGACGAGGTGCGGCATCCAGGTGGAGTGGCGGCCGGTGTCCACCCGGATCCGCCGCACCGCGCCCATCGCGAAGTCGATGTCGCGTTCGCGGTGGGCGGCGAGCAGGGAGGCGACCGACTCCGCGGGGAGTTCGTCGTCGCTGTCGAGGAACATCAGGTGCGGCGCCCGCGCGATCTCCAGGGCGCGGTTGCGCGGCGCGCTGCACCCTCCGCTGTTCTCCGGCAGGCGCAGGTACCGGATCCGCGGGTCCCGGGCCGCCAGTGCCCGCGCCACCCGGGGCGTGTCGTCCGTCGAGTGGTCGTCGCTGATGACGATCTCGAGGTCGCGGTGGGTCTGGCGGCGGACGGACTCCACCGCGCGGGGGAGCCGTCCGGCGTCGTTGTGCACGATCACCGTGACGGTGACGTCGGGGGTGCCGGCGGTGGTCATGACGGGCACGCCTCCTCGGGGCTCGGCGCCGGGGTGCGCTGCTCGACGGGCAGCACCGGGGGCAGCGACGCCTCGTCCTGGCCGAGGAAGACCCGGCGCACCACGCGTTCGGCGGCGCGGCCGTCGTCGTACTCGCAGAACCGGCGCCGGAAGGCGGCCCGTGCCTTCGCCGCGCCCTCGTCGCGCCAGGCGTCGGTGGTGAGGATCCCGGTGAGCTCCTCCTGGGTGCGGGCCACCGGGCCGGGTGCCTCGGCCATCAGGTCGAAGTAGACGCCGCGCGTGGTGCGGTACGTCTCCCAGTCGTCGGCGTGGACGACGATCGGGCGGTCGAGGTTGGCGTAGTCGAACATGATCGACGAGTAGTCCGTGACCAGGGCGTCGGCGGCCAGGCACAGCACCTCGACGGGGTCGTAGGAGGAGACGTCCACGACGCGCCCGGAGCGGCGCAGACCGGTCAGCGGGGAGGCGGCGCCCTCGTAGAAGTAGTGGCCGCGCACCAGCAGGACGGTGTCCTCGCCGAGGCGGTCGGCGAGCGCGGCGAGGTCCAGGCGCGGGGTCCAGGCGGCCTCGTAGTCGCGGTGCGTGGGCGCGTAGAGCACGGCCCGGCGGCCGGGCGGGATGCCGAGGCGGGCGCGGATCGCGCGGATGTCGTCGGCGCCGGCCGTGTAGTAGACGTCGTTGCGCGGATAGCCGTAGTCCAGCGAGACGTACCGGGACGGGTAGGCGCGCTCCCACATGCGGGTGGTGTGGCTGTTGGCGGAGACGCTGAAGTCCCACTTGTCGACGCGCTCCAGCAGGGCGGCGAAGTCCAGGCCCCGGGCGGCGGCCGGGTACGGCATCTGGTCCAGGCCCATGCGTTTGAGGGGGGTGCCGTGGTGGGTCTGGAGGTGGACCGCGTCGGGGCGTTTGACCACCGCGTTCGGGAAGTTGACGTTGTTGACGAGGTACTTCGCGGTGGCGAGCACCTCCCAGTAGCGGCGGGTGCCGGGGACGACGTGGTCGGTGCCGGGCGGGAGGAGCGCCACGTTCCGGTGGGTGACCACCCACACGGGGTGGATGTGCGGGGCGAGTTCGGCGAGCTTGGCGGCGATCGCGGCCGGATTGCAGGCGACCCCGCGGTTCCAGTAGGCGGCGAACACCGCCAGACGCGGGTCGACCGGCCGGTGCAGGGCCTTGCGGTACTGGAGGTCGCGGACCCGGTCGGCGAGCCGGTGCCGTCCGGTGCGCACCGTGGAACGCACGGTGCGGCGGGCGCGGTTGGCCCGCTGGAAGGCGCGGTACTTGGTGTAGGCGCCCTCCTCCAGGAGCGAGCGGCGGATGCCCTCGACGCCGGCGGGGCGCGGGTGGCCCTCGGGGCGGCGGCGCAGTGCGGCCACCGAGGCGCGGTGGAAGAACTCCCGGGCCACCGCCTCGGGCATGTCACCGCGGGCGAAGGCGCGCAGGCAGTCGCGGACCATGATCTCGTAGAGCACGGTGTGGACGGCGGGGCGCTCGCGGACCAGGTCGAGGAGGCTCTCGTAGCGGTCGACGAGGGCGTAGCGCTGTTCGGCCGTGAGCGGCGGGAGGCTGGCGGACCGCAGCCGGCGGTCCTCGTGGGCGATCTGCGGCAGGCAGGCGACACGGCCGGCGAGCAGGAGGGCGGCGAGGGCGGCGCGCGGTTCGTCGTCGGTGGTGAGCGCCTCCTCGTGCGCCCGCCAGAAGCCGGCGCGCAGGACGCGGGTGCCGAGCAGCGGGGCCAGACGCAGCAGGTGGGCGCTGTCGTCGAGGGCGAGGTCGGTGCGGCCCGCGCGGGCGAGCAGGGGGCCGTCCGCCGAGGGCAGGCCGGAGCTGCGCCAGGTGCTGCGGAGGTGGTCGACGAGCAGGACGTCGACGGTGTCGGGGAGTTCGGCGGCCCGTTCGGCGACCGCGCGCGGACTGCCGGGGGGCACACCGTCCTTGGCGCGGACGAAGTGCAGCCAGCGGCCGGTGGCCCGCGCGGCCCCCGCGGTCCGGGCCGCCGCGTCGGACGTGCCGTCGGGCAGCGGGAGCACCTGGAGGTGGGGGGTGTGCCGCTGGGCCGTCCGGCGGGCCCAGTCGCCGACGGCGGCGACGACGATCTCGGTGTCCGGCAGGGGGTGGGCGACGAGGGAGTCGAGGAGGCCGGTCAGATGGTCCTGGGTGTTCGGCCCGTGGACGATGACGCTGAGCTCGGGCATCGCGGGGCTCCTTCGGCTGCTCGTCGCTCCGGACAATCCTCTTCGGTCATATTGGCACCAATACGACGAAGCGGCTGCGGGGACGCGCGGGCGTGCGCCGCATGAGAGGGGCGCACGCCGTCCTTGCTTCACGCGGGAGGCGCACCACGCGCGTGGAGTGAGCTGCCGGGCGCCGCGCCGCCCGCCTCACGACGGGAGCGGAAGCTTCGCCTACGGCGGAACCTTTGCCTACGGAAGCGGAACCTTCGCCTCGCCCTGCTCGGCCCGGGGCTTCGGCTTCGGTGCCGGTGTGCGGGCCTTGTCGGCCTTGTCCGTGCCGCCGGTGAACGCCTCGTACTCCTTGAGCACCTCGTCGGTGGGCCCGTCCATGCGCAGTTCGCCGCGCTCCAGCCAGAGCACGCGGTCGCAGGTGTCGCGGATCGACTTGTTGTTGTGGCTGACCAGGAACACCGTCCCGGCCCGCTTGCGCAGCTCGCGGATGCGGGCCTCGGAACGCTTCTGGAAGGAGCGGTCGCCGGTGGCCAGCGCCTCGTCGACGAGGAGGACGTCGTGGTCCTTGGCGGCGGCGATGGAGAAGCGCAGCCGGGCCGCCATGCCGGAGGAGTAGGTGCGCATCGGCAGGGTGATGAAGTCGCCCTTCTCGTTGATGCCGGAGAAGTCGACGATGTCCTCGTAGCGCTCCCGGATCTCCTCGCGGGACATGCCCATGGCGAGCCCGCCGAGGTGGACGTTGCGCTCACCGGTCAGGTCGCGCATCAGGGCCGCGTTGACGCCGAGCAGGGAGGGCTGGCCGTCGGTGTAGATGCGGCCGTTCTCCACCGGGAGCAGGCCGGCCACGGCCTTGAGCAGGGTCGACTTGCCCGAGCCGTTGGTGCCGATGAGCCCGATCGCCTCGCCCCGGTACGCCACGAAGGACACGTTCCGCACGGCGTGCACCCGGCGCACACCGGACGCCTTCTCGGTCTGCTTGCGGCGCAGGATGCGGTTGAGGGCGGCGGTGGCGGAGCCGCGTCCGCCGCCGGTGCCGTTGACCCGGTAGACGATGTCCACGCCGTCGGCGATGACGGTCGGGATCTTCTCCCCGGTGCGCTTGTCGGTGGTGTCGTCAGCCACGGCCGTACGTCTCCTCAGCCTTCCAGAAGTAGATGAAGCCGGCGGCGCCGGCCAGCAGCGCCCAGCCGAGGGCGACCGCCCACACGTGCGGCGGCAGGTACGAGGAGCCGTAGTCGTCGATCAGCGCGAAGCGGACCAGGTCCATGTAGACCGCGGCCGGGTTCCACTGCAGCACGTCGGCGAGCCAGCCGGGGACGTCCTTGTCGGCGAGCATCGCCGGGATGCTGAACATCACGCCGGACGCGTACATCCAGGTCCGCAGCACGAACGGCATCAGCTGGGCCAGGTCGGGCGTCTTGCTGCCCATCCGCGCGAAGATCAGCGCCAGACCGGTGTTGAACACGAACTGCAGCAGCAGCGCCGGCACCACCAGCAGCCACGACAGCGCCGGGAAGCTCCCGAACGCCATCACGACCACGACCAGCACCAGCATCGAGAACAGCAGCTGCTGCAACTGCTGGAGCGCGAACGACACCGGCAGCGAGGCCCGCGGGAAGTGCAGCGCCCGCACCAGCCCCAGGTTGCCGGAGATGGCGCGCACACCGGCGAGCACCGAGCTCTGCGTGAAGGTGAACACGAACACGCCCGTCACCAGGAACGGCACGTAGACGTCGTGCGGGATGCCCCGGCGGGCGCCGAGTAGCAGGCCGAAGATGAAGAAGTACACCGCCGCGTTGAGCAGCGGGGTCGCCACCTGCCACAGCTGGCCGAGCTTGGCCTGGCTGTACTGGGCGGTCAGCTTCGCCTGGGAGAAGGCGAGGATGAAGTGCCGCCGCCCCCAGAGCTGACGGACGTACTCGAAGAGGGACGGCCGGGCGCCGCTGACCGTGAGGCCGTGGCGGGCGGCGAGGGCCGCGAGATCGTCCTCGCCGGAGGCGGCGGCCGGTGCGGGGGGCGGTGTGTGGAGGACCTGACTCACATCCGCTGCTTTCTAGGAGGAGGGGGGTGGCAACGGGTTTCGTACGTCGGGACGGGACCGTATCGTCGCAACGGGAGCGTAGGCCGAACGGACGTCGGAACGCAACCGTTTCGTCGTGACGCCGGCGGCTGCCTATGCTGTCCGCATGACGACGAACGCCGACGAGCCCCAGCCGCGTCCGCGCCGCCGGGCCCCCGCCGGGGCCGCCGTCCTGCGGGAGGACGTGACGGAGGCCATCCGGGCGGCCGTCTTCGAGGAACTCGCCGCCGTCGGCTACGCGCGGATGTCGATCGAGGGGATCGCGCGCCGCGCGGGCGTCGGCAAGACCGCGGTGTACCGCCGCTGGCGCTCCAAACTGCACCTGGTCCTCGACCTGGTGTCCGCGATCGCCGTGCAGGGCCTGCCCGCCCCCGACACCGGCTCGCTCGAGGGCGACCTGCGTCTGCTGTACGAGGTCACCTCCCGCGCCCTGCGCCACCCCGTCGCCTCGCAGATCCTCCCCGACCTCCAGGCCGAGGCCGCCCGCAACCCCGACATGGCCGAGGCCGTGCAGAAGGCGCTGCGCGAGGGCCAGGACGGAGTCGCCAAGGGCATCGTCACGGCCGCGCAGACCCGGGGCGAGGTGCGCCCGGGCGCCGATCCCGCCCTGGCCCTGGACCTGATCTCGGGACCCCTGTACTGGCGCTCGGTGGTCATTCGCAACCCGAAGCTTCCCAAGGGCTACCTGGCCGCGCTGGCGCGCGCCACGACCGCGGCGCTCAGGGCGCTGTGACGCGGGGGCCGCGGCCCCCGCACTGCCGCCGCGGCCGGTTTCCGAACCCGGGCGGCGGCACGCGCAGCGCCTCGGCCCGGCGTGCGGGTACGGCTCTGATGCCGGGGACCGCTCCCGCCGGCGCCCCCCGCCCGTGTCCCCGCCCGGGCCGATCGCCGCGGGCGGGCGAAGGCGACCCAAGCCGGACGCGATGCGCCCACGGCGCCCACCGCGCGTTCGGTACGGCTCGCGGCGGTCGGGACAGCCGGACCTAGTGGCGACCCGCCTCCGGGTGCAGGCGGGTCCAGCCCTGCCAGGCGGAGGTGATCATGTCGTCGACGGTGTGGCGGGCCTTCCAGGCCAGTTCCGTGGCCGCCCGGTCGGCGGAGGCGACGACGCGGGCGGGGTCGCCGGGGCGGCGGGGCGTGACCACGGGCGGGCGGTCGTGGCCGGTGAGGGCGTTGACGCGGTCGATCATCTCCCGGACGGAGACGCCCTCGCCCCGGCCGATGTTGACGGTGAGGTCCCGGCCGGGGGCGGAGCGCAGGGCGCGGGCCGCCGCCACATGGGCCTCGGCCAGGTCGACGACGTGGATGTAGTCGCGGACGCAGGTGCCGTCGGGGGTCGGGTAGTCGTCGCCGAAGACGCGCGGGGGCGCGTCCTCGGTCAGCTTCTCGAAGATCATCGGGATGAGGTTGAAGACCCCGGTGTCGGCGAGGTCGGGGCGCGCGGCACCGGCCACGTTGAAGTAGCGCAGGCACGCCGTGGACAGTCCGGCCGCCCGGCCGGCCGCGCGGACCAGCCACTCGCCGGCCAGCTTGGTCTCGCCGTACGGCGACATGGGCGCGCAGGGGGTCTCCTCCGTCACGAGGTCCACGTCCGGCATGCCGTACACCGCCGCCGACGACGAGAACACGAAGGAGCGCACCCCGGCCGCCGTCACCGCGTCCAGCAGGACGCGCAGGCCCTCCACGTTCTCCCGGTAGTAGTGCAGGGGCCGTTCGACCGACTCGCCCACCTGCTTCTTCGCCGCCAGGTGGACGACGCCGGTGATCCCGTGGCCGACGAGGGCGCGGGCCACCCGCTCGCCGTCCAGGGTCGAGCCGACGACCAGCGGCACGCCGTCCGGCACCCGGTCGGCGAGGCCGGTGGACAGGTCGTCGTACACCACCGTCCGTTCGCCCGCCTCGGTCATCGCCCGTACGACGTGCGCCCCGATGTAGCCGGCGCCGCCCGTGATCAACCAGGTCATGGATGGCCGTCCCCTCGTCGTTGGCCGTGTCTCCGCGCTCTCAGTGAAGCAGGCGCCAGATCCTTCCGCGCAGCACCGGCACGACTCCGCGCACCCCGGTCGCCACGCGCAGGGCCAGCGAGCCGGAGTGCGTGGCGTACGGCCGCACCAGCACCACGCCGTGCCGGGGGCTCGGTACCGCGCGGCGGCGCAGCAGGCCCGGTCCGGCGAGCGCGTGGGCGGTGACGCGGCGGCCGGCGCCGTCCCGGAAGCGCACCCGCAGCCGCAGGTCCCAGGCGCCGGTGCCGAGCGTGGCCAGCCGGTCCGGCCGCACCCCGGTCTCCGCGACCCAGGTGCCCGCGCCGGACGCCCGCAGCGGCACCGTGCAGCGGACGGCCGTGCCGTCCCGGTCCCGGTGCCGCCACTCCACCTCCACCGTCTCCGGGCCCGCCTGTGCCACCCGGCCGTACAGCTCGTGCAGGCGCAGCCGCAGCCGCATGCCGCCCGCGCGGGGCCGCAGTTCGGCGTCCACGGCGAGCGGCAGGAAGGGCACCGGGCGGGTGAGCAGCGGCTCCAGGGAGACCTCGGGCAGATCGGCCGACCAGCACGGCGTGCCGTCCCCCGCGCGGGCGTACGGGGGACACAGCCGGGCCGGCCGGGCCGCCAGCTCCCGCAGGCGGGGCAGGTCGCGCGGCTCGGGGCAGGCCCGTACGACCCGTCCGATCAGGCGGCCTGGTGCGAGGGGGTCGCGGGCCCAGTCGGCGGCGTCGTAGTCCGCGAGGAACTCCCGGGTGTGCGTCCACCAGCGGCGCCGGTAGTCCTCGTCGCGCAGGGGCAGTTCGCGCGCGTACATGCGCAGGTCGTGGTCGAGGAACTTGGCCCGGGCCCGGCGCGCCAGCCGTTTCCGGCCGGCGCCGAGCAGGATGTCGTGGGCGGTGCGGCACGCGTGGGTGCGGGCGCGCCAGTTGTCGATGCCCGCGCGGTCCAGCGAGATCGACAGCCGTCGCGCGGACCGGCGCACGTGCCAGACGTACACCCGGTCTGGGACGAGGGCGACGCGCGGGGCGGCGGCCCACACCCGCGCGGTGAAGACCAGGTCCTCGTAGGGGAAGCGGCCGTCGGGGAAGCGGATGCCGTGCTCGCGGAGGAAGGCCGTGGCGTACAGCTTGTTGACGCAGAGGGTGTCGTGGACCAGGCGCGGGCGGTGCTCCGGGCGGGCGATCACGGCGGGCCCGGCGTACAGGGCCGGCTCCCACGGCACCTCGCGCCCCGACGGCAGTTCGCGGCGCACGCACAGCCCGCCCGCGACCTGCGCGTCCGCCCCGGCCGCGGCGCTGAGCAGCGCGTCCACCGCACCGGGCGGCAGCACGTCGTCGCTGTCCAGGAACATCACGTACGGCGAGGTCACCGCGTCGATGCCGGTGTTGCGCGGGGTGCCGCAGCCGCCGCTGTTGACGGGGTGCCGGATCACCCGCAGCCGCGGTTCCCCGGCGGCCAGCCGCTCCAGCAGGCCGGCGCTGTCGTCCGTCGAGCAGTCGTCGACGGCGACGACCTCGCGCACGGCGGGTCCCTGCCCGAGCGCCGAGCGCACGGCGTCGGTCACATGGGCGGCGTCGTCGTGGCCGATGACGACGACGGCCACTTGGGGGCGATGGGGGTGCATGGCGTCCTTGGGGCATGGTATGGGCTGTTCCTACCCTTTGCCCGCTTGGGGACGTTCCGTACACGTATCTCCATGCCCGGCGCCGCCGTCACGCGCCGTTCGCGGCCGCCCTGTCCAGTGCGGTGGTCAGCCGGTGGAGGCGGTCGCTCAGGTCGCGGACCTCGTCGAGCTCGAAGCCGGTGGCGGCGGCGATCCGGCGCGGGACGGCCAGGGCCCGCTGCCGCATCTCGGCGCCCTCCTCGGTGGGTCGGACCTCCACCGACCGCTCGTCGCGCGCGCTGCGCTCCCGGCGCACCAGACCGGCCGTCTCCAGCCGCTTGAGCAGCGGCGACAGCGTGCCGGAGTCCAGTCGCAGCAGCTCGCCGAGCCTCTTCACGGGCAGGGTCCCGTGCTCCCACAGCGCCAGCATGACGAGGTACTGCGGATAGGTGAGCCCCAGGTCCTTGAGGATCACCCGGTAGACGCCGTTGAAGGCGCGGACCGCGGCGTTCAGGCTGAGGCAGATCTGTTGGTCGAGGCGGAGCCAGTTGTCCGCGGGGTCCCCCTGCGGGGGTGCCGCGGGGGGCGCGGGCGGTGGCGTCGGGGTCGCTGTCATGCGTCCAGGGTAGCTCCGGCGGCCCATTCAGTTGTGCGCAATTGAATTGTGTGCTCTACTTGTGGTCGCACGGCGCCGGGCCCACCGGGCCCGGCCGAGCCATGACACGAATCGAGAGGGAAGGTCTTCCCATGGACGCGCTCTACACCGCTGTCGCCACCGCCACCCACGGCCGCGAGGGCCGCGCCGTCACCTCCGACGGCAAGCTGGACCTCGGCCTGAGCGCCCCGGCGGAGCTGGGCGGCAACGGCGAGGGCACCAACCCGGAGCAGCTCTTCGCCGCCGGCTACGCGGCCTGCTTCGGCAGCGCCCTCGGCGTGGTCGGCCGGGCGGCGAAGGTCGACGTCAGCGACGCCGCGGTGACCGCCGAGGTCGTCCTCGGCAAGCAGGGCGAGGGCTTCGCGCTCGCCGTCACGCTGCGCGTCGAGCTGCCCGACGGCCTGGACGAGGCGACCGGCCGCAAGCTGGTCGAGCAGGCCCACCAGGTCTGCCCCTACTCCAACGCCACCCGCGGCAACATCCCGGTCGACCTCGTCATCGAGTAATCCCGCACGGCGGCCCGCCGTCCGCCGCCCTCACCCCCCGACCCGCGCCAGCACCTCCCCCGTCCGCCGGCTCCACGCCACCACCACCGCCTCCTCGGGCACCCGCTGCCGGGGCGTCAGCAGCAGCCAGCGCGCGTGGTACCGGCGGACGATCACGGACCGCTCGGCGCGGGTCGCACCGGGATCGAGGTACGCGCGCACGTCGGCCACGCGCCGCAGCCGCTCCCGTTCGTCCAGCGAGGCGTCCGGCCAGGCGGGCGCCGCGAGGTTCGGCCCGTGCCCGGCGATCGCGTGGACGGCGTAGTAGCCGTCGGTGATCACCACCTCGCCCCGGCCGATGTACCGCGCGGCCCAGTCGTACGCGGGCCAGTCCGGCGGCCGGGCGAATCCGACCGGGTCCAGCGCGGGCGGCACCACCGCCCCCGCGTGCACGGTGAGGAACCCCGCGCAGGCCCCCGCCGCCGCGGCCCCGCCCAGCAGCCGCCGCCACACCGGCCACGGCCGGGGCGCCGCCAGCTCCACCGCGAGCGCGCACTGCAACGGCACCAGCGTGAGCCCGAGGATCCTGCCGTACGTGTAGTGGCCGCTGACCCAGCCGTACGCCACCACCAGGCAGTCCAGGACGAACATCAGCACCAGTGGATCGCGCCACGAGGTGCGCCGCGCCCGCAGCCACAGCGCCGGCAGCCCCAGCAGCGCCAGCCCGAAGTGCCCGGCGAGGTCCGCGTACAGCCGCCGGTGCATCGCGTCCACACCGGTGTCCCCGGCCAGCGCGAACACGTCGAAGTACGGCCAGCACCCGGCCACCGTCAGCGCCACCGCCCCGGTCAGCGCCCACCGCCCGGCGACCGCCGGCCCCCAGCGTCGCTGCCCGCCCGCGATCAGCGCCACCGCCCCGAGCGCCGCCGCGACGGCCGTGATCGGGTGCACCAGCAGGATCAGCCCGTACAGCGCGCCCAGCGCCGCGTACCCGGACAGCGGGCGCAGCCCGCCCGGCCCCACGTACCGCACGCCCTCCGCGTGCCGGGCCCGCGCCCCCGTCAGCGCCCACGCCCAGAAGGCGAGCCCGATCGCGCACGCCGAGGGGTAGGCGAGATTGCCGGTCAGCGCCATCAGGTTGGCGTAGCCGCTCCACCAGGCCCGCTCCACGCCCCACAGCAGCGTCATCGCGGCGAGCGCCAGGACCGGCGCCCACGGGCGCGGGGTCAGCACGCGCACGAAGCGGCCCAGCCCGGTCAGCAGCACCAGCAGGTTCAGCGGCCCGGTGAGCCGGAGGACCTCCCAGCCGCCCAGCCCGGTCAGCCGGGCGGCCACAGCCTGCGTCACCGCGAACGGCGAGTAGTAGGGGCTGCCCGCGCCCGGCAGGTCGGCCGTCGGATGCCGGGGACGCAGCAGATCGTCCTTCAGGCGTTCGACGACCGCCGCGTGCTGCCCGGCGTCGCAGCACAGCGGCACCCTCCAGTACGCCAGTGACATCACGAGCCAGAACAGGAAGCCGAAGAACTGGTACGGGGTGGGGCGCCAGGCCCCGCCGCCGCGGAGCGCCGTGGCGCCGCCCACGGTCCGCCGGACGAGGACGCCGGCGCTCATCGGGTGGTGCGGAAGGGAAGCGTCTGAGGCATTTGCCGTATGTTCCCGCCGAGGTCAAGGGCTTGACCTCGCATCACCTCATCGAGTGACGCGGGTGGTCGGCCGGTGTCGGGGTGCCGCGGCCCCCGACGGCGTTCGGTCCTACCCGGATGCGGGTCTCACTACGACGGCGTTCCTTATGACGGCGTTTCTTCCAGCCGGTTCTCCGCGGGGGCGGCGGGTTGCGGGTCGGGTGTACCGGTCCGGCGGTGGGGCAACACCCCGATCGCCACCACTGCCGCGAGGACGAAGAGGCCGGCGGTGACGGCGAGGCCCAGGGCATAGCCGTCGTTGAGCGCGGTGGGGTCGGTGGCCGGGCCGGTGCGGAGTGCGGCGACGGTGGCCAGGGCGGCCAGGCCGACGCAGCCGCCGAGCTGGCGGGAACTGTTGAAAAGGCCGGAGGCCATGCCGGCCTCGCGGGAGGTGACGCCGGTGGTCGCGGCGGCGGCGACGGGGGCCAGGACCAGTCCGACGCCGACGCCGATGACGACGCTGGGGCCGAGCACGTCGGTGACGAAGCCGCCGCCGGGGCTGATGAAGGAGCACCAGGCCAGGCCCGCGGCGGCCAGCGAAGCGCCGGGCACCAGGGCCGCTCGGGGGGTACGGGCCGCGGTGACGCGGGTCGCCAGGACGGTGCCCGCGACCAGGCTCACGGAGAACGGCAGGAACGCGGTGCCGGTCGCCGCGGCACCCATGCCCAGGACCTGCTGCATGTACAGGGACAGGAAGTAGAACGCCGTGAACTGCCCGGCCGCGGCCAGGAACACCAGCATGTTGGCGCCGGCCACCCAGCGACTGCGCAGCAGGCCGAGGCGGAGCAGCGGCGCGGGGGCCTTGGACTCGGCGAGGAGGAAGGCGGCCAGGAGCGCGGCGGCCGTGGCGAGGGTCGCCACGGTGGCCGGGGATCCCCATCCTCGGGTCTCGGTGCGGACGACGCCGAACACCAGCAGCCCGATTCCGCCGGTCGCCAGGACCGCGCCGAGCACGTCCAGCCGCTCGCGCCGGTCGGGCCGTCCGGCCGGCACGCCTGCCGGAACCAGCGCGAGAGCCGCCGCCACGACGGGCACATTGACCAGCATCACCCAGCGCCAGCCCGCGTACTCGGTCAGCAGGCCACCCGCCAGTAGTCCCAGTGCTCCCCCTGCGGCGTTCACCGCGCTCCACACCCCGAGCGCCCGGACACGGCGGGGGCCCTCGGCGAAGGTGGTCGTGAGCATCCCCAACGCGGCCGGGGCCGCCGCGGCGGCGCCCACGCCCTGTCCGGCGCGGGCGGCGATCAGTTGCCAGGGCTCCTGGGCCAGCCCGCCCGCCAGCGAGCACAGCCCGAAGAAGGTCAGGCCCCCGACGAACAGCCGGCGGTGACCGTACAGGTCGCAGGCGCGGCCCCCCAGGAGGAGGAGTCCGCCGAAGGCGAGCGCGTAGATGTGCACGATCCACGACAGATCGAGCGGCGCGAATCCCAGTGCGGTGCGGATCGCCGGCAGGGCGACGTTGACCACCGACATGTCGAGGGCGAAGACGAACTGGGCGACGGCAGCGGCCGCCAGCACCACCCCGGGGCGCCCGGGTAAGTTTTTATACATGTAAATAAATTAACCCCAGGGGATCGCTGCTGTCGATGCCTGGGGAATGATGAGGCCATGCCGCAGCCGTCCGCACCGCGCAGATCCCCTGGCCGACCTCCCCGCATCTCCCGTGAGGAGGTCATCGGGACGGCCCGCCGGATCGTCACCGAGGAAGGCGTGGACCGGCTGACCATGCGGCGGCTGGCGACGGAGATCGGCAGCACGCCGATGGCGCTGTACCACCACGTCCGCAACAAGGAAGAACTGCTCGTCCTGCTGCTGGACGACTATGCCGCGCGGGCGCTGCGCCGGCCCGAGCCGCCCGCCCACCCCCGCGAGCGTGTCGTCGTCGCCGCCGCCGCGATCCACGAGGCGCTCGCCGCGTGCCCCTGGACCGTGGACGTGCTGACCGCCGACGATCTGATGTCGGCGTCCGCGCTGTGGTTCGTCGAGCAGATGGTCGACGGCCTGGTCGAGTGCGGACTCTCCCCCGAGCAGGCCGTGCACGGGTACCGCGCGATCTGGTACTACACAGCCGGAGAGATCGTGGTCCGAACGACGGCCGCCCGACGGAGCGCGGACGGTGGCCGTGCGACCTATCGGGAGCAGGTCTTCGGCAATCTCGACCCGGGCGAGCTGCCCCGGTTGGCGCAGGTCGCGGACCGCTGGACATCGCTGACCGGCGAGGACACCTACCTGGACGGGCTCCGGGCCCTGGTGGCCGGCCTGCTCGCCGGCCGCTGACGGCACCGTCGCCACGGGCGGTTGCTCGCCGCTTGGTCCGCCACTCGTCAACGGCGCCCGTGTCCCGCGCCCCCGAACGCCCTCAGTGCGCCAGCCCCAGCGGAGCCCCCTGCGCCGGCACCACCACCCGCCGCACCCACGGCTCCAGCAGCAGCGGCACGCCCAGGACCGGCAGCAGCCAGGCCACGGTCACCAGCCGGTCGCCCCAGATGTTGATGTCCGGGTGCCCGGCCTGGTTGAGCAGGCCCGTGCAGGCGGCGGCGACCAGGAAGGCGCCGAACACCGGCCGCCGCCGCGCCCCCAGCGCCCCGGCCGCCAGCGCCGCCAGGAACAGCGGCTCCCACAGCTGCCGCCGCAGCCACTCCGTCCAGAAGTTCCCCTGCAGCTGGAAGAACTCCTGCCACGGCCGCTCCCGGTCGGGGCGGGCGAAGTGATCGGTCAGCAGGTCCTGCACGCTCTCCGACACCGACGGGAAGTGCAGCAGCCGGGCCAGCAGCACCGCGCCCAGCGCACCCGCGCACCCCGCCCCGGCCAGCGCCACCGCCCCCGCCACCGCCACCGGCGGCAGGCCCCGACACCGGCGCCGTACGGCGGTCACCGCGCCCGCGCCCGCCAGGCACAGCCCGAGGAACAGCGCCTGCGAGTGCTTGACGGCGAACAGCGCGCACAGCGCGGCGGCCACCACCGCCACCCCCTTCCGCGTCCCGCCCCCCTCCAGCGCCAGCGCACAGCCCCACAGCGCGGCCAGGGTGAGGACCAGCAGCAGCCCCTCCGTCATCGGGCGCATCGCGGTCGTCCCGCACGGCAGGACCAGGAACAGCGCCTGCCCGGTGAGCGCGAGCGGCACGGGCACCGACAGGGCGCGCAGCACCAGGAAGGCGAGCACCCCGCCCGCACAGGTGATCACCACCCCCGCCGACCACACCCCCCACGTCACCCCGAACAGGCTCACGAACGGGGCCAGGACCACCGGATAACCGGGCCGCACCTCGAAGATCCGCATGAACCGCTCCGGCATGAACGGCACCGTGTGCCCGCCGGTCTGCCCGGCCGCCAGCCGCGCCTCCACCTGCCGCCACTCCTGCTCCCGGCACTCCGCGAGGACCCGCGGGGCGGGGTCCGGGGCGTGGAAGCGCACCACGTCCACGTTCTGCGCGCGGTGCGCGATCGCCGCCCGGCCCGCGCAGAAGTGGTCGATGGTGGCGGCCGCCGCCGCCCGCTTGTCCACGCCGCCCAGACTCAGGGCGTACGACAGGTAGTTCTTGCTGTCGGGGGTGTCGCGGCCGGTGACGTTGGCGAGTTGCAGCACCGCGAAGACCGCGGCCAGGAGCAGGACCCAGGTGCGCGGCCTCACGACGGGATCAACAGGTCGGGGGCGGTGGCCTGGGACGGCACCCGGGCCGGGCCGGCCGGCGGCCCGGCGGGCGGCTCGCCCAGCATCAGCGTGCGCACCACCCGCTCGGCGGCCCGGCCGTCGTCGAACTCGCAGTACCGCTCCCGGAAGGCGGACCGCAGCCGTGCCGCCTCCTCGTCCTGCCACGTCCCGGAGTCGAACAGCCAGGCGAGTTCGCGGTAGGAGCGGGACACGTGGCCCGGCGCCTCGGCCGTGATGTCGGCATAGGCGCCCCGGCTCGCCCGGAAGGCGTCCCAGTCGTCGGCGTGGATCACGATCGGCCGGTCCAGGAGGGCGTAGTCGAACATCAGGGCCGAGTAGTCGGTGACCAGGACGTCGGCGGCGAGCAGCACGTCCTGCACCTCCGGTTCGTCCGTGGCGTCGACGAGCACGCCCCGCCGGTGCAGCTCCGACAGGCCGAGACCGCGCGCGGGCCCCCCGGCGAGGGAGGGGTGCAGCCGCACGACCAGGGTGCGGCCCTCGCCCAGGTCGGCGGCGAACCGGGCCAGGTCGATCCGCTCCACCAGCCCGCCCCTGCGGTAGTCCCGGCGGGTCGGCGCGTACAGCACCACCGTGTGGCCGTCCGGGACGCCGAGCCGCGCGCGGACCTCGCGTCCGCCGTCCGCCCCCGCGCCGACCAGGACGTCGTTGCGGGGGCTGCCGGTGCGCAGGGAGGTGAAGTGGCAGGGGAAGGCCCGCTCCCACACCAGCTCGGAGTGCCGGTTGGCGACCAGGCTGTAGTCCCAGCGGTCGGCCCTGCGCAGCATCCGCGGGACGTCGACCCCGTGCCGGGCGCCGGGCTTGTCCAGCAGATCGGCGCCCATGTACTTCAGCGGGGTGCCCTGATGGGTGTGGACGTGCACGCTGCCGGGGCGTTTGACCAGCGCCCCGGGCCAGTTGACGTTGTTGACGAAGTACGTGGCCCGCTCGGTCACCCTGCGGTAGCCGGGCGAGTCCAGGAGCACGTACTCCGTGTCCGGCGGCAGCCCGGCGGCCTGCTCCTCACCGGCCAGCACCCACACGCCCCTGATGTGCGGGGCGAGTTCGCGCGCCGCGCGGTGGATCGCCGCCGGGTCGCCGAGCACGCCCCGGTGCGAGAACGCCGAGTACACGGCGAGCTCCGGGTCCAGCGGGCGGTGCAGGTTCAGCGCCGACCGGCCCCGGGCCACCCGCTCCGCCGTCGCGGTGCGCGCCTGCCGGGCCCGCCGCCCCAGCTCCCGGCCCGCCCGCCCGGCCTGCCGCCGCAGCAGGTAGCGGGAGTAACCGCCCTCCAGAACCCGCAGCCCGGCCGGCACCCGGACGCCCTCGGGCCGGTGCGCCCGGAACAGCTCGGCCGTCCGGCGGAAGAACTCGGCCCGGTCGGACGGCGGCAGACGGTCGGGCTTGGCGAGGATGTCCAGACAGTGCTCGCCCATCTTGGCGTGCAGGAACGGCCGCCAGTGCGCCAGCGCCGGGCGGTCGTCGACGAACCGGAACACCCGCGCGTACTGCTCGTGCACGTCGAAGTGCTTGCGGCTGGTGGTGGACAGGATGCTGCCCTGGCGGCGCTGCCGGTAGTACAGGCAGATCCGGTCCAGGGTGGCGATGCGCTCCGCGCTGAGCAGCACCGGGAAGGTCCAGGGCGTGTCCTCGTAGTAGCCGGGCGGGAAGGCGAAGCCCTCCCGTTCGACGAAGTCCCGGCGGTACAGCTTGTTCCACACCACCATCAGCAGGTCGAGGATCTGCGGCCGCTCGGCGGCCGTGAAGACGTCCTCGGTGGCCAGCAGGTGGGCCAGCACGTTGCGGCGGGTGCCGCCCCACCAGTGGGTGCGGGCGTAGTCGAAGACCAGCACGTCCGGGTCGCCGGTCTCCTCCAGGCGGTCGGCCAGCGCGCGCAGGGCGCCCGGGGTGAGGGTGTCGTCGCTGTCGAGGAAGAACAGGTAGTCGCCCGTCGCGTGCGGCATCCCGGCGTTGCGGGCCGGTCCGAGCCCCACGTTCTCCGGCAGGTGCAGCACCCGGACCCGCTCGTCGCGGGCCGCGTAGTCGTCGAGGATCGCTCCGCAGCCGTCGGGTGACCGGTCGTCGACGGCGATCACCTCGATGTCGCGGTACGACTGTCCGAGCACCGAGTCGAGACAGGCGTGCAGATAGCCCTGCACCTTGTGGACGGGGACGATGATGCTGAAGCGGGGCACTGCTTCGTCAGCTCCTCACCAGGGTGGCGGCCGCGGGGGCGGGGACGCGCTCCGCGAGCGGGATCACGGGCGGCAGCGCCGCGGGGGGCTCGCCGAGCAGCACCCGGCGCACGACCCGTTCGGCGGCCCGGCCGTCGTCGAACGTGCAGAACCGCTCCCGGAAACGGGCCCGCAGCGCGGCCGACTCCGCCCCGGCCCAGGAGCCGTCGCGGAACACGCGGGCCAGCTCGTCGGGGGTGCGGGTCACCGGTCCGGGCGGCTCGGCCATCAGGTCGAAGGTGACGCCCCGGATCTCCCGGTAGACGTCCCAGTCGTCGGCGTACACCACGATCGGGCGGTCCAGGTTGGCGTAGTCGAACATGATCGACGAGTAGTCGGTGACCAGCGCGTCGGCGGCCAGGCACACCTCCTCCGAGGAGCGGTGCGCGGTGACGTCGATGACCCGGCCGCCCGCGCGCCGGCCGCCCCGGTCGTAGAAGTAGTGGGCGCGCAGCAGCACCACGACGTCCTCGCCGGCCGCCTCGCAGAACGCCTCCAGGTCGAGGCCGGGCTCGAAGCCGGTGCGGTGGTCGCGGTGGGTGGGCGCGTACAGCACGGCCGTGCTGCCCTCCGGCACGCCCAGCTCCGCGCGGATCCGGGCGACGTCGTCGGCGGTGGCCGTCAGGTACGCGTCGTTGCGCGGATAGCCGTACTCCAGCTGCTCGTAGGAGCCCGGGAAGGCGCGCTCCCACACGCGGGTGGAGTGCGGGTTGGAGGACAGGTTGTAGTCCCAGCGGTCCACCCGGCCGAGCAGCCGGGTGAAGCTGCCGGTCGCGGCGGCCACCACCGAGTACGTCGACTGGTCGACGCCCATGGTCTTCAGCGGGGTGCCGTGCTGCGTCTGGAGGTGGACGCTGCCGCGGCGCTTGACCACGCCCTCCGCGAAGTTGGCGTTGTTGACCAGGTACGTCGCGCGGGCCAGCAGCCGCCAGGCGAGGTGGCTGCCGATGACCGCGTACTCGACGCCGTCCGGCACGGTGTGCTCCTGCCCGGCCTCCACCAGGAACACCGAGCGCAGGTGCGGGGCGAGTTCACGGGCCCGGGCGTGGATCGCGGCCGGGTTGCAGGCGTAGCCGCGGCCCCAGTACGCGCAGTACACGGCCAGGTTCGGATCCAGCGGGCGGAGCAGGTGCATCCGGTACAGCAGCCGGGTGCGCAGGCCCCGGGGACGCGGCACCGCGGCCGCCGCCCGGCCCGCCGCCCGGTGCGCGCCGCGCAGGGCGGCGAAGGCCGCGTACGAGCCGGCCGCCAGCAGCCGGTGCTGCACACCGAGGCTGCCGCCCGGCGGGCGCCGGCCGGCCGGGCGGTGCCGGCGGTACAGGACGCTCGCCCGGCGGAAGAAGGCCCGGTGGCCCGACGGCAGCCGCCGGGGGTGGGCGGCCGTCTTCAGCACGGCGGCGAAGAGCTGGTCGAACAGCGGCCCCGACCGGTCGGCGGACAGCCCCAGTTCGGCGGCCCGCTCCAGCACCAGCTCGGCCTGGTCGAGCAGTTCCGCGTGGTGCTCCCCGGGCAGGTTCAGGCGGCTGCCCTGCCGGCGCACCAGATGCCGTACGACCACCGACCGCAGCACCGCCACCCGCCGCGCCGCCAGCATCGCCAGCCCGCCCCAGCCGACGTCCGTGAAATGCCCGTCGGGAAAGGCCAGCCCCTGCTCGGTGACGAAGGCGCGGCGCCAGGCCGCGCTCCACGCCGGGAGCCGTACGCCGGTCAGGTGCGGCACCTGTTCGGGGGCGAAGGCGTCGTCCGGGGTGTGCGCCAGCACGGGGGCCGCCGGGTTGGTCGGCTCGCCCTCCCACCAGGGGGCGCGCTCGTGTGCGAAGTGCAGCACGTCCACCTGGCCGGTCTCCGTCAGGCGCGCGTCCAGGGCCGCCAGCGCGCCCGGGACCAGGACGTCGTCGCCGTCGAGGAACAGCAGGTACGTCCCGGTCGCCGCCCGCATGCCCGCGTTGCGCGCCCCGGCCAGCCCGGCCGACGGCGGCGCGTGCACCGGCGCCACCCGGGAGTCCCGCTCGGCGTGCCGGGCGGCGACATCGGCCGCGGGGGAGCCGGGGGCGTCGCAGACCGGGATCAGCTCGAAGTCACCGAAGGACTGGGCGCGGACCGAGTCCAGCGCCTGGCCCAGCCGGCCTGCGACCCCGTGGGACGGGACGATGATGCTGAAGCGGGGCATTCTGCTCTTTCCGTAGGGGGTGGCGTGGCGCCGGCCGCCTCAGCGGGCGGGGCGCCGGCCGGGCCGCCCCGCCGGCCGCCGGGTCGGCGGCCGGGGCGGGGTGGGCCGCGACGGTCCGGGGGGCATGGGAACTCCCGAGGGGGAAACGGCGGTCAGCCGCGATCGGTGACGGTCAGCAGCCCGGCGGGCTGCTGCGGCGGCACCGTCGCGAGTGACGGCGCGGCGGACCCGGCGGCGGCCGACGGCACCGGGCGGCGCTCGGCGGGCGGCACGGCCGGGGGCGGAACGCTCTCCCCGAGCAGCACCCGGCGGACGACCCGCTCGGCGGCCCGGCCGTCGTCGTACGGGCAGAACCGCTCGCGGAACTCCGCCCGCAGCCGGGTGGAACGGGCGCCGCACCAGTGGCCGGTGGCGAAGATGTCGATCAGTTCGTCGTCGCTGCCCGCGACGGCGCCCGGCGGGGAGGTCCGCGGATCGAAGTAGAGCCCGCGGGCCGCCTCGTACGCCTCCCAGTCCTCGGCGTGCAGGACGATCGGCCGGTCCAGGCCCGCGTAGTCGAACATCAGCGACGCGTAGTCGGTGACCAGGGCGTCCGAGGCCAGGCACAGGTCCGTGACGTCCGGGTGGCCGGTGACGTCCACGACCCGGTCGGAGGCGGCCTCCAGCGGTCCGCCCCGCGGGTGGTGGGCGCGCGCCAGCACGACGAACCGCGGGCCGAGACGGCGCACCACGCGCTCCAGGTCGAGCAGCCGGCGCTGGGTGCGCCGGTAGTCGCGGTGGGCCGGCGCGTACAGGATCGCCACCGAGCCCTCGGGGACGCCCAGCGACTCCCGCAGCGCCGCCACCTCGTCGGCGGTCGCCGTGTGGAACCGGTCGGTGCGGGGCCGGCCGTACTCCAGGGTGGTGTAGCGGCCGGGGAACACCCGCTCCCAGGTCAGCGTGGCGTGCCGGTTGGGGGAGACGACGTAGTCCCACTGGTCGACGTTGCGCAGCAGCCGGGCGAAGTCGGTGCCCCCGGACGCCGCCGGGCGCTCCAGCAGGTCCAGGCCCGTGTGTCCGAGGGGGGTGCCGCGCCGCGTCTGGACGACGACCTGGCCCTTGCGCTTGACCAGACCGGGATCGACGTCGGTGTCGGTCACCAGGTACGCGCTCCGGGCGAGCGCGGTCCAGTGGGCGGCCGTGCCGGGCACGAGGCGGCGGGTGCCGGCCGGGACGGTGTGGTGGTGCTCGGGGCGGGCCACCCATGCGGTGCGGATGTGCGGGGCGAGCGCGCGGGTCGCGGCCTCCAGGGCGCCCGGGTCGCCGCCGTGACCGCGTCCGCCGTGGGCCGTGAAGACGGCGCGGTCGGTGCGCAGCGGGAGCAGCCGCTGGAGGCGGTAGTGCGCCCGCAGGGCGCCGTGGCGCAGCGCCCGCCGCAGCCTCCCCGCGAGCCGGGCCGCCCTGCGGCGCAGCACGGCCGCCAGCCGGAGCGCCAGGTAGGTGCGGTGCAGCCCGAAGCGGACCAGCGTGTGGTGGACCCGGGCGCGCGCGGGGACGGGGGCGCCGGGCGTCCGGTGGCGCCGGTAGTGGGCGCGGGCCCGGCGCAGGAAGGCGGCGCGCGACCCGCGCGGCAGCCGGTCCCGCCGCGCGTACACCGTCACCAGGTGGTCGACCATGCGGCGGAACAGCACCGGCCGCCAGCGCCCCAGTTCGGGCCGCTCGTCGAGGAACGCGAAGACCCGGTCGTACTGGTCGAAGATCTCGAAGTGCCGTGCGCTGGTGGTGCGCAGGATGCCGCCGGCCCGGCGCTGCCGGTAGTGCACGCACACCCGGTCCAGGGTGGCGATCGACTCCGCCGTCATCAGGACCGGGTACGTCCACGGGGTGTCCTCGTAGTAGCCGGGCGGGAAGGTGAAGCCCGCGCGCTGGACGAACTCCCGCCGGTAGGCCTTGTTCCAGGCCACCATCAGCAGGTTGAGGAGGCCCGGCCGGTCCTCCAGGCGGAACGGCGCGGGCCCGTCCTCGGTGAGCTCGGCGAAGACCCGGTTGCGCACGGCCTCGCCCGACCAGTACGTGCGCGCGTAGTCGTACACCAGGACGTCCGGCTCGCCCGTCTCCTTCAGCCGGTCGGCGAGGGAGAGGAGCGCGTCGGGGGTGAGGGTGTCGTCGCCGTCCAGGAACACCAGGTAGTCGCCGGTCGCCCGCTCCATCCCGGCGTTGCGGGCCGGGCCGAGACCGGCGTTCTCCGGCAGGTGCACGGCCCGTACGCGCGGGTCGCGGGCCGCGAACTCGTCGATCACCGCACCACAGGCGTCCGGCGAGCAGTCGTCGACGGCGATCAGTTCGAGATCGGGGTACGACTGGGACAGCACCGATTCCAGGCATGCGTGCAGATACGCCTGAACCTGGTACGCGGGGACAATGACACTGAACCTGGGCAAGAGGCATCCAACGGTCGGTGCGGGCGTTCGGCCCGGCAACGGCCGCCGCCCCGACTTGGTTACGCCGCCTGCGGCATACGGGGGACCCCCGTCACACGAAGGGGCGGACCTGGACCGGCCCGCCCCTCAACGCGACCCGCCCACGGGCTACTTCACGGCACCCGCCATCACCCCGGACACGAACTGCCGCTGGAACGCGAAGAACACCACCAGCGGGATCACCATCGAGATGAACGCGCCGGGCGCCAGGACGTCGACGTTGTTGCCGAACTGCCGTACCTGGGTCTGCAGGGCGACCGTGACCGGCTGGCTCCCGGAGTCGGTGAAGATCAGCGCGACCAGCATGTCGTTCCACACCCACAGGAACTGGAAGATGCCGAGCGCGGCGATCGCCGGCCCGGCCAGCGGCATCACCACCCGGACGAACAGGCGCAGTTCGCCCGCGCCGTCCAGCCGGGCCGCCTCCAGCAGCTCCCTCGGGATCTCCGCGAAGAAGTTCCGCAGCAGGAACACCGCGAACGGCAGCCCGAAACCGACGTGGAAGAGGACCACACCGGCCACCGACCCGAACAGGCCCAGCGTGCCGAAGAGTTCGGCGATCGGGATCAGCGCCACCTGCACCGGCACCACCAGCAGCCCCACCACGGCCAGGAACCACCAGTCCCGGCCCGGGAACTCCATCCAGGCGAAGGCGTAACCGGCCAGTGAGCCGATCACCACCACCAGCACGGTCGCCGGCACGGTGATGTACACCGTGTTCAGCAGCGAGCCGGTGATGTCCTCGTTCTCGAGCAGCGTCTCGTACGCGCCGAAGGTGAGCTGCGAGGGCTCGGTGAACACCTTCCACCAGCCGTCGGCGGCCATGTCCCGCGGGGTGCGCAGGCTGGCCAGCAGCAGGCCGACCGTCGGGACCAGCCAGAACAGGCCCACGACGACCAGGAAGACGCGCACCGCGCCGCGGCTCACCCAGCCGCTGAGCCGGGCGCCGAGCGACCGCTCCGCCGTGACCGCGACGACGGGCGGTGCGCCCGCCGCGCCGGTGTCCGCGCTCATCGCCGCACCTCCCGCCGCAGCCTGCGGATGTTGAACCACATCACCGGGATCACCAGCAGCAGCAGGAACACCGCGATCGCGCTGGCGACGCCGGGCTGGTCCTCGGAGAAGCCCTTGCGGTACAGCTCCAGCGCGAGGACGTTGGCGTCGTCCTGGGTGGAGCCCGGGGCGATGATGAAGACCAGGTCGAACACCTTCAGCACGTTGATCATCAGGGTCACGGTGACGACCGCGAGGACGGGCGCCAGCAGGGGCACCGTGACCCTGCGGAACACCTGCCACTCGTTCGCGCCGTCGACGCGGGCGGCCTCCAGCAGCTCCCGGGGCATGCCCGCGAGCCCGGCCGCGATCAGCACCATCGCGAAGCCCGCCCACATCCAGATGTACGAGCCGATGATCGCGGGGGTGACGAGCGACGGGCCGAGCCAGTCGAGGCCGTTGTACGGCGCCTTGAAGTTGTCCGCCGGCAGGCGCAGTTTCGCGCCGTCGGCCTGGGACGACAGGGAGAAGGTGCCGTCGGCGCCCGCCGTGGCCGTCTCCACCACCCTGCCGTCCCTGACGGCCTCGATCTTCATCCCGGCATAGCCCAGTTCGGCGGCGTCGACGCCGTTCAGCGTGCCGACGCCCTTGCCGCGGGTGAAGTCCTGCCAGGCGGTGCCGGTGATCCGGCCGTCCCGCGGCTTCGGCGCCGCGGCCCGCCGCGCGTCGTCCGGCATCAGGTCCGGGGCGACACCGACCAGCGGCAGCGCGACCGTGTCACCGGCGCTCACCGTCCCCTTGGTGACGAACGCGCCCCCGCCGGCCGGCTCCAGCGGCGACTCGCGGCCCGGGTGCGCCTTGGGGAACGCCGAGGACTGGGCGAAGGTGTCGTGCACCCCCACCCACACCGCGTTCGCCACGCCCTTGTCCGGGTCCTGGTCGTAGACGAGGCGGAAGATGATGCCGGCCGCCAGCATCGAGATCGCCATCGGCATGAAGACGACCAGCTTGAACGCCGTGCCCCAGCGCACCCGTTCGGTCAGCACCGCGAAGACCAGCCCGAGTGCGGTGGCGACCGTCGGCGCGAACACCACCCAGACGACGTTGTTCCTCAGGGCGGTGCGGATGCCGTCGTCGGTGAACAGGGTCCGGTAGTTGTCGAGTCCGGCGAAGCCGTCACCGGACTGGTCGTAGAAGCTGCGGACGACCGAGTACCCGATCGGGTAGACCACGAGCGCACCGAGCAGCACCAGCGCGGGCAGCAGGAACAGCGCCGCCACGGTGGTGCGGGTGCCGGTGACGCTCCCGCGCGACCTGGGAGGGGCGGGGGCCCTGCCGGGCCCCGCCGCCGTGTCCGACGCCATCGCCGGATCAGTTCCCGTACGCCGCGGCCGCGTCGGCCTCCAGCTGCGCCTGCGCCCCCGCGACGTCCCGGGGGTTCTTCAGGAAGTCCTGCAGCGCCTTCCACTCGCCCTTGCCGGGGGTGCCGCCGAAGGCCTGCGGGGCCTGGTCGGACATGTCGAAGCGGAAGTCGTCACCGGCGTCGATCAGCGCCTTGGCCATCTTCCGCTGTATCTCGTTGGGGTACGCCGAGTCCGGCACGTTCCTGTTCGGCGAGAGGTAGCCGCCCAGCCCGGCGTGGATGCGCGCCGCGTCCGGGGAGGCCAGGAAGGTCGCCAGTGCCTGCGCCGCCTCGGAGTCCTCCAGGATCACCGCCGCGTCGCCGCCGGACACCACGGGCGGCGCGTCACCGACCGCCGGGAACGGGAACACCTTGGCGTCCGTCCCCACCTCCGCCTCGGTCTCACCGATGTTGACCTGCACGAAGTCGCCCTCGTAGACCATGCCGGCCTTGGGCTGGTCGCCGCCGGTGAAGGTCTGGGTCACGGACGCCGGGAAATCGGTCTGCAGCGCGCCGGACGCGCCGCCCGCGACGTAGTCCTTCCTGCCCCAGATCTCGGCGAGCGTGGTCAGCGCCTCCTTGACCGACGGGTCCGTCCACTTGATCTCGTGCCGGGCCAGCCGGTCGTACTTCTCCGGCCCCGCCTGGGACAGGTAGACGTTCTCGAACCAGTCGGTCAGCGTCCAGCCGTCGGCGCCGCCGACCGAGAACGGGGTGACCCCGGAGTCGTACACCGTCCGCGCGGCGGTGAGCAGTTCGTCCCACGTCTTCGGCTCGGCCGCGCCGGCGTTCTCGAAGACCTGGGCGTTGTACCAGATCAGCGACTTGTTGGCGGCCTTGTAGTAGACGCCGTACTGCTTGCCGTCGACCGTGCCGATGTCCTGCCAGCCCCGCGAGTAGTTCTCGGCGAGCTCCGCCCGCGCCTTGGCGCCGAGCGGCTTGGCCCAGTTCCGCTCCACGGCCTGCTTGATGGCGCCCGGCTGCGGCAGCAGCGCCACGTCCGGCGGGGCGCCGCCCGCGATCTTCGAGCCGAGGAAGTTGATGATCGGGTCCTGGGCGGGGACGAAGGTCACCTTGGCGCCGGTGCGCTTCTCGAACTCCGCGAGGACCTTCTTGAAGTTGGCCTGTTCCGCGCCGGTCCACACGGCGGCGACCTCCAGGCTCGCGCCGTCCAGCTCGGGCAGGGTGACGGTGTTCCCGGCCCCGCCGCCGCCCTTGTCCTTGTCGCCGCCGTTGTCGTCGTCGCCACCGCCGCACGCGGTCAGCGAGACCGCGAGCACTCCGGCGGCGAGGGCCGCGGCGGCCCTGGCGCCCCCGCGTATCCGGATGATCTGGCTCGTCCTGCGCATCACTGCCCCGTTCTTCGTACGTCGTCGTACTTCGTCGAACGTCCAGCGCTGTCCCCTGCGCTCTGGTCTACGCCCGGGGGGTGGGGGTGGCAAGACCGCGTCCCGCGTCAACTCCGCGATCGTGACCACGTCGTGACCGGGCGTCACCGCGGAGGGAGCGGGGGCGGGTGGCAGGCGTGCCGGGTCAGAGCAGCGACGGGACCTCCGCCGCCGACACCTGGCGGGCCGCCCGCTCCAACGCGCTGGCGAGCAGGGCCAGATCGGTGGGCCCGTTGCCGAGTTCGCGGACCTGGCGGCGGGCCGGGGGGTCGCCCATGCGGTGCCACTCCAGAGGGACGACCGTCGGCCGCAGGGTCGCCGTCCGGGGGATGCGGCCGGTGACCCGGCCGCCCTGGAACGCCGTCTCCCGCCCGTCCGGGTGGGCCAGCCGCCCCCGCCCGGGCGCCGGGTCCTCCGGGCCGCCCCCGGTCACCGGCGCGTCCAGCGTGACCCGCAGCGACGCCTGCCGGGCCGGCTCGGTCCGCGCCGTCCGGGCGCAGGGGCCGGTGGCCGACACCAGGTGCACGCCCAGCCGCTCGCCGTCGCGCGCCACCGCCTCCAGGGCCCGCAGCACCGAACCGGCCGCGGGCCGCCCCGGGGAGCCGAGCGCCGGGGAGACCAGCGCGTCCAGGTCGTCCACGACCACCACCAGCCGGGGCAGCGGCGGCGCGGCCTGCGTCTTGCGCCGGTCCGCTCCCGGCCGCAGCCGCAGCGTCGAACTGGGCGGGGTGTCGAGGTCGCCGTTCTGCTCACCGGCCCCCGCCGTGCGGGAGGCGGCCGTGCGCTGGGCGACCATGCGGTCCGACAGGGTGCGGCCGGTGTGCCACTCCGCGAAGTCCGACCGGCCCAGCAGCTCCGCCCGCCGCTTCAGCTCGGCGCTCAGGGACTGCGCGAATTCCCGCATCCGCACCGGGTCGTTGGCGGAGAGGTGCGTGGTGACGTGCGGTACGTCCGTGCAGACCCGCAGGCCCTCACCGTGCGGGGCGCCCGCCGCCGGGGTGCCCCGGCCGTCGACCAGCACGATGCCCAGCCGGTCGGGACGCTCGGCGGCGGCCAGCGAGGCGACGAGGGCCCGCAGCAGTTCCGTACGGCCGCTGCCGGGCGGCCCCTCGACCAGCAGGTGCGGTCCGTCGGCGGCGAGGTCGGCGGTGACGGGGCCGCGCGGTCCGGCGCCCAGTATGGCGGTGACGCGTCCGCCGAGCGCCTCCGTGTCGTCCGCCGCGTCCGCCCAACGGGCCATCAGCGAGGCGGGGGTGGCCCGGGCCAGGCCCAGCTCGTCCAGCAGCCGCGCCGACTGCGGCAACGGCGCCGACACACGCGCGTGCCGCTCGGCGCCGGTGCCGTCCGTGCGCAGCGGGGCCAGCGCCCGCGCGAACCGCTCGGCCCAGGCGGGGGAGACCGCGTCGACGGTGGCGAGGGTGCCGTGCCCGACGGGGCCGGGCACCGTCCCCGCGCCGGTCGCGGCCACTCGCAGCAGCCGCAGCGCGGTCGCCACGTCCCCGCTGAGCAGGGCGACCGCCCCGCACGACCGGAACGCCGGCGCCACCGCGCAGGCCGCCTCGTACGTCTCCGTCACCGGGGACGCCGGGGAGGCGGCGGCGGTCTCGGCGAGGCACAGCAGGTGGATCCCGGCCCGCGGCCCCTCCAGCGCCAGCCGTGCCACGGCCTCGCGCACATCGGGGGCGCCCGGATCGCCGTCCACGACGACCACGGTGTACGGCCCCCCGTCCCGGGCCACCGGTATGAGGGGGGCGGCCGGGCCGGCCGCGGCCGCGTGGTCGTGGTCCGCCAGCCGGCGCAGCAGTTCCTCCGCGCGGGCCGTGGCCTGCTCGGGGTCGTGGGCGAGCAGCAGGCGGCAGTCCTGGCCGTGGCCGGGGCGCACGTGCGGCAGCCAGCCCAGCCAGGACCACTCGGCGGTGCGCTCCGCCAGGGGCCGGGAGGGGTCCGCGGCGATCAGCACGATCTCCAGGGAGTCGGGGGAGTGCAGCGCGGCGAGCTGGGCCAGCACCGCGCGGGCCAGTCCGGCGAGCCGCTCGCGCGGGCCGGCCAGCCCCAGCGCGCCGACCTCGCGCAGCCCCGTGGTGACGGGTACGGCGGGCAGCAGACCGGAGCCGTCCGGCGCGGGCCGGTCCGCCGTGCCGAGCCGCACCGCCAGTGCCTCCGGGTGGCCAGGGCCGCGCTCCCACAGCCGGGGTCCGGGGCCCAGCGCGGTCAGCAGCAGCGTGGCGGGGTCGGGCCAGGTCTCGGGCGCGGCGGGGGCGGCCGGGGCGGTTTCGGGCACGGCACCGGGGTCCGCCGCGCCGTGCGCGGCCGCCGCGGCCTCCGGTTCCTGCCGTCCGCCGGCCAGCCGCCGCGCCCAGGCGGTGAGCCCGCCGCGCTTGCGTCCGGCGGGCGGCCGGGGGAGGTCGGTACCGCGGACGGGGGTGCCCTTGCGGGTGCCGGGGCGGGGGGCGGTGGAGCGGTCCTCGCCGTGGGGGACGGAGTGGTCCCCGCCGTAGGGGGCGGCGGAGTGTTCCCCGCCGTACGGGGCGGCGGGCATGTGACCGGTGGCGGGGCCCGTGGTGGGTCCGGTGAGACGGTCGGGGGCGGGGGAGGGTGCGGTGCGCGGGTCGGGTGAGGGGACGGGCGCGGTGCGATGGTCCGGGGCGGGTGACGGTGAGGCGGAGGGCGCGGTGCGGTGGTCCGGCGGGGCGGCGGGGGTCCGATCGGTCGGCGGGACGGCCGGACCGCCGGCGTCACGGCCCGGAGCGCGGCCGGCGCCCGGGCGGCCCGCAGTGGCCCCGGAGGCCGGATCGCCCCCGTCGAAGGCGGGACCGGCGGGATGATGTCCGGTGGCGCCGCCCGGCTCCGCAGGGTGCGGGCCCACTCCGGAGCGTCCGGCGTGCGTCTCCCGGTCGGCGGACGACGGCGGCTGCGGGACGCGGCGCCCGTCGGGGAAGCGGGGTACGTCACCCCGGGCGACCGTGTGCACCACGCGCCCTCCGGCGCCGGTCCCGCGGTGCTCGATCCCGGGCGCGCCGCCCTGCCCCGGCACCTGCGGCCCCCGCGCCGAGCCGTCGCCCCGACCGTCCCCGGTCGCACGGGAGCCGAGGGAGTCGCGGGCGTCCTGCGCGCCCCCCGGGTCCCGTTCCGCGCCCCGCGCGGGGGCGGCCCAGGAACCGCCGGAGCCGTACGAGTGATGGGTGGGCGCCATCGGTGCCGCCCCGGGCCCGTGGACGGGCGCGCCGGTGTCCGGGCCGCGCCGCGGGCCCAGCACCCGGACGTGCCCCTCCCCGTCCGGCGTGGTGGCCGCCCGCGCCCGGGGGCCCGCGGCCGGGGTCAGGCGCAGGGCCGACTCACCGATGCGCAGGAGCGCTCCCGGGGCCAGCCGGACCGGGCGCGGACCCACCCGCCGCCCGTCCAGCGTGGTGCCGTTGGTGGAGCCGAGGTCGGCGACCGAGACGCGGCCGTCGGAGCCGACCGTCACCGCGCAGTGCAGCCGGGAGACGTCGGGGTCGTCGAGCGGCACATCGGCGTCGGCGGACCGGCCTATGCGGATCTCCCCGCCGTGCAGCAGGTGCACACCGCCCGCGTCGGGACCGGCGACGACATGCAGCCGGGTCGGGGTGTCGTCCAGCTCGGGATGCGGCTCGGGCTCGCCCGGGGCGCCCACGGCCAGCACCGCGCCGTCGATCAGCGGCGGCTCGCCGAGCGTGCACCGCTGGGCGTCCAGCCGCTGGTCACCGGCGTACAGCACCGGAGTGCCCGAGGAGCCGGAGGTGCCGTCCCCGCCGGCGACCGCGGAGGCCAGGGCGGAGGCGACGGCGGCCAGGGCCGTGCCCGCGGGCGCCGTGACCAGTACGTCGCAGCTCGCGGCCCGCTCCCGCGCGGGGGAGGAGGGGCCGAGCGGGTCTACGACGGTCAGCCGGATCTGCATCGCCGTCAGCGGTCCCTTCTGCGCGAGCGCCCGCGACAACGGGGGAACGAAGCCGCCCCGCGGTCCCCCGCCGCGGACTACCCCCACCACCACACGCGCACGTACGGCCAGTAACTGGGAGGCATCCTCGCACCTGCCACCGACAACGCGCCCGCCCTCCGGCATCGAATGATCTTGATTGGTCGGCTCTGCCCTCAAAAATGCCTGACAGGTGACGGGCAGGTGATCGTTTCAAGCCCATTCGAGATCGGCCACTTCCGGTGTGCGGCAACCGACGGACCGGGTTCAGCGTCTTTCCTTCGAACCTCCGAACAGGGACGGGAACCGGTGAACGAGGCCCCCGCGCGGACGAGGTCGAAGTCGACCGGCCGGTATCCCGCGCGGCGGCACTACAGTGGGGCGGAACATTCCGTAGCACGGTGGACCACGGTGTGCGCCAAGCAATCAGCAGGGAGTGCGTGACGTGCGGCCAGTCGGCAGCAAGTACCTGCTCGAGGAGCCGCTCGGACGCGGCGCCACGGGCACCGTCTGGCGAGCCCGCCAGCGCGAGACCGCGGGTGCCGAGGCGGCCGTGCCCGGACAGCCCGGCGAGACCGTCGCGATCAAGGTCCTCAAGGAGGAGCTCGCCAACGACGCCGACGTCGTGATGCGGTTCCTGCGCGAGCGGTCCGTGCTGCTGCGGCTCACCCACCCCAACATCGTCCGGGTCCGCGACCTGGTGGTCGAGGGCGATCTGCTGGCCTTGGTCATGGACCTCATCGACGGTCCCGACCTGCACCGCCACCTGCGCGAGAACGGCCCGTTCACCCCCGTGGCCGCCGCGTTGCTGACCGCGCAGATCGCCGACGCGCTCGGCGCCAGCCACGCCGACGGCGTGGTCCACCGCGACCTGAAGCCCGCCAACGTCCTGCTCAGGCAGCAGGGCGGCGAGATGCACCCGATGCTGACCGACTTCGGCATCGCCCGCCTCGCCGACTCCCCGGGCCTGACCCGCACCCACGAGTTCGTCGGCACGCCCGCCTACATCGCCCCCGAGTCCGCCGAGGGCCGCCCGCAGACCTCCGCCGTGGACATCTACGGCGCCGGCATCCTGCTGTACGAGCTGGTCACCGGCCGTCCGCCGTTCTCCGGCGGCTCCGCGCTGGAGGTGCTGCACCAGCACCTGAGCGCCGAACCGCGCCGCCCCTCCACGGTCCCCGACCCGCTGTGGACGGTCATCGAGCGCTGCCTGCGCAAGAACCCCGACGAGCGGCCCAGCGCCGAGAACCTCGCCCGCGGCCTGCGCGTCGTCGCCGACGGCATCGGCGTGCACGCGAACTCGGGGCAGATCGCCGCCGCCGAGAACGTCGGTGTGCTCCTCGCCCCCGACCCGGCCCCCGCGCCGGTGCCGGGCGTGCCCGGCGGCGACGCCGACCCGACGCAGGTGCTGCCGCACGGCGCGGGCGCCTACGACCCCAACGGCGCCACCAGCGTCCTGCCCCAGACCGGCGGACCGGCCGGCGCCGCCGACCCCACCGCCGTGCTGCCGCCGGTGCCGCCCGGGCAGCCGGGGCAGTCCGGCGGGCCCGGCCCCGAGGACCCGCACCCCTGGCAGAACCAGCTGCGCGCGGCCCGCGACCGCAACGAGCAGACCCAGGTCCAGTACCTCGACCCGAACCAGGACCCGCTGCGCCGCCGCCCCCAGCGGCAGGTCGCCCGGCCCCAGCAGCAGCCGCCGCAGGGACGCCCCCAGCCGCAGCCCGGCCCCGGCTACGGCCACCCGCAGCAGCACCAGCAGCAGCACCAGCCGCAGCAGTACGCCCCGCCCCAGCCGCCACCGCAGCCCCAGCGGCCCCGGCAGCCGCAGCCCCAGCGGTACGCGCCGGCGCCGGAGCCGCAGGCCCCGGCCCGTGCGCCGCGGCAGCGCGGCGCCAACCCGATGCGGATCCCCGGCCTCGGCTGCCTCAAGGGCTGCCTGTTCACGATCGTCATCCTGTTCGTCGCGGGATGGCTGATCTGGGAGCTGAGCCCGCTCCAGGACTGGATCGGCACCGGCAAGGGCTACTGGGAGCAGCTCTCCGACTGGTTCGGCACGGTGACCGGCTGGATCGACGAGCTGGGCGGCCCCTCGGAGCCCTCGGGAACCTCCGGGACGAACTGAGCCTGTTTGCTGATTTGTCGACATTCGGGGGCCGATTTCCGGATCCGCGGTGAAGGCCGGCTCCCCGGACGCGTAGCTTGGGCGACAACACGCGTCGGTAGGAGCAGTCTTGGCACGGAGAATCGGCAGCCGGTACACCGCCCACCAGATCCTCGGGCGGGGCAGCGCCGGGACGGTGTGGCTGGGCGAGGGCCCCGACGGGCCCGTCGCCATCAAGCTGCTGCGTGAGGATCTCTCCTCGGACCAGGAGCTCGTCGGCCGCTTCGTGCAGGAGCGGACGGCGCTGCTCGGTCTGGAGCACCCGCACGTCGTCTCGGTGCGCGACCTGGTGGTCGACGGCAACGACCTCGCGCTGGTCATGGACCTCGTCCGGGGCACGGACCTGCGCACCCGCCTCGACCGGGACCGCAGGCTCGCCCCGGAGGCCGCGGTGGCGATCGCCGCCGACGTCGCCGACGGGCTGGCGGCGGCCCACGCGGCGGGCGTCGTGCACCGGGACGTGAAGCCGGAGAACGTGCTGCTGGACATGCAGGGCCCGCTCGGTCCCGGAGGCTCGCACCGCGCCCTGCTCACCGACTTCGGCGTGGCGAAACTCATCGACACCCCGCGCCGCACCCGCGCCACGAAGATCATCGGGACGCCGGACTACCTGGCCCCGGAGATCGTGGAGGGCCTGCCGCCGCGCGCGTCGGTGGACATCTACGCGCTGGCCACGGTCCTCTACGAGCTGCTCGCGGGCTTCACGCCGTTCGGCGGCGGCCACCCGGGCGCCGTCCTGCGCCGCCACGTCACCGAGACGGTCGTCCCGCTCCCGGGCATCCCGGACGAGCTGTGGCAGCTGCTGGTGCAGTGCCTGGCGAAGGCCCCCGCGTCGCGGCTGCGCGCCTCGGAGCTGGGCGCGCGGCTGCGGGAGCTGCTGCCGATGCTGGAGGGGATGCCGCCGCTCGACGTGGACGAGCCGGAGACGGAACCGGCGGAGGAGGCGGCGGACGACACCCCGCAGTCCGCCCCGCCCCCGGCCGCCGGGAAGCCGGTGCGCCGCCGTGGCGCGGTCCCGCTGGTGCCGGGCGCCAGGCCGGCCGACTCCAACCGCGACACCCATACGTCGATGCGGGTGCCCGCCCCCGACGAGCTGGCCGGCGGCGCCCGCGGCACCGCCCGCGCACCCCGCGCGGCGGGCTCCCCGCGCCCCGGCTCGGCCCGCAACCGCGCGGTCACCCGCCGGCGCCGGCTGGCCCTCGCCGTGGCGGCGGTGGTCCTGGCGGCGGCGGGCGTGGGCACCTGGCTGGCCGCCGCGGACGACGACACCGCGCCCCCGCAGGACTCCGGGAACTCGGCCCCGGCCACCCCCTGACACCCGGGCCCACCCCCCCCGGCCCCTCCCGGGCGCCCGCCCCGCCCGCCCCGCGGCGGGCCGCCGTCCCGTGCCGCGCCGTGTGGCACCGGCCCGTGCCCGGCGTGGGCCGGTCGGCGGAGCCGTTACGCTGGAGGCGTGGCAGTCGTCGATGTATCCGAAGAGCTCAAGTCCCTCTCCTCGACCATGGAGTCGATCGAGGCCGTTCTGGACCTCGACAAGCTGAGGGCAGACATCGCCGTGCTCGAGGAGCAGGCGGCCGCGCCGTCCCTGTGGGACAACCCGGACGAGGCGCAGAAGATCACCAGCAAGCTGTCCCACCTCCAGGCCGAGGTGCGCAAGACCGAGGCGCTGCGCGGACGGATCGACGATCTCGCCGTGCTCTTCGAGATGGCCGAGGAGGAGGACGACCCGGACACCCGCGCGGAGGCCGAGTCGGAGCTCGTCCTCGTCAAGAAGGCGCTGGACGAGATGGAGGTCCGCACGCTGCTCAGCGGCGAGTACGACTCCCGCGAGGCGCTGGTCAACATCCGCGCCGAGGCCGGCGGCGTCGACGCGGCCGACTTCGCCGAGAAGCTGCAGCGGATGTACCTGCGCTGGGCGGAGCAGAAGGGCTACAAGACCGAGCTGATCGAGACGTCGTACGCGGAGGAGGCCGGCATCAAGTCGACCACCTTCTCCGTCCAGGCGCCCTACGCCTACGGCACCCTCTCCGTGGAGCAGGGCACGCACCGCCTCGTGCGCATCTCGCCCTTCGACAACCAGGGCCGCCGCCAGACCTCCTTCGCGGGCGTCGAGATCCTCCCCGTGGTCGAGCAGACCGACCACATCGAGATCGACGAGTCCGAGCTGCGGGTGGACGTGTACCGGTCGTCCGGTCCCGGCGGTCAGGGCGTGAACACCACCGACTCCGCGGTGCGGCTCACCCACCTCCCCACCGGCATCGTGGTCTCCTGCCAGAACGAGCGCTCCCAGATCCAGAACAAGGCCACCGCGATGAACGTCCTCCAGGCCAAGCTCCTGGAGCGGCGCCGCCAGGAGGAGCAGGCCAAGATGGACGCCCTCAAGGGCGACGGCGGCAACTCCTGGGGCAACCAGATGCGTTCGTACGTGCTGCACCCGTACCAGATGGTCAAGGACCTGCGCACGGAGCACGAGGTCGGCAACCCGGAGTCCGTGTTCAACGGCGAGATCGACGGTTTCCTGGAGGCCGGAATTCGCTGGCGCAAGCAGCAGGAGAAGTAACTCCGCGCCCCGTCACCGCTTTGTCGACAAGGCAACTGCCGCCCTTGGGGCGGCGGTTGCCTTTTCCTGTCGGGGATGTCTGGGTTTTACATCACACTCACACCTCCACCGGCCCGCAAAGCGTGCGTTGTTGGACATCGCGTACGCAACGGCCTTGACGTCCTTTTGAAAAATGGGAAGGGTGAAGCGTGGCATGCGTATCTCTGGGGCGCATGTGAACCGGGGGGCGTTTTTCCATCGCAGCAACCCCCGTTGATCACGGCCCCGGGCGCCGCCTCATTGACGATGAGCTACTGGGGGTAGCAACCACATGACCAAGAAGACGCGGATCCGTGTCGCTCGGATCGCGGCGGGCGCCGTGATCGCGGCCGGTGCCTCGCTGACGGCGGCCGGCGCGGCCTCCGCACTCGACATCGGCGTGAGCGCCGAGGCGAACGAGAACGGGCTCGGCCTCGGCCTCGAGGCCGACCTCGACGACCCCGAGGAGCCCACGGACCCGCCGACCGAGATCCCCGACGACCCGACGGACCCGACCGACCCGACGGACCCCGGGATCCCCACGGACCCGGAGATCCCGACGGACCCGACGGACCCCGAGGTTCCCACCGACCCGACGGACCCGACCGAGCCGGAGGAGCCCACCGAGCCCACCGAGCCGGAAGAGCCCATCGAGGAGCCCTCCGAGAACCCGGGCAACGGGAACGGCAACGGCAACGGGAACGGCAACGGCGGAGGCAACGGTGGCGGCAACGCCGCCGACCCCGACGGTGGCGCCTCGACCCAGGAGCAGGGCTCCTCGGCCCTCACCGACACCGGCGAGGAAGCCCCCGCCACGTCGGCCCAGGGCAGCGGTGAGGAGCTCGCCGAGACCGGTGCCGCCGAGACCACCTTCCTGGTGATCGGCGCCGCCACGATGATCGCCGGCGGTATCGGCTTCCGGGTGCTGCCGCGCCTGATGACCGGCCGCGGCGGCGCCGCCGCCTGACGGTGGCCGCGCGCGTACGCACCGTACGCATGACGTAGGCCGAAGGGCCCGGAGCGCCACCGCGCTCCGGGCCCTTCGTCGTGTCCCTGGGGCCGCCGTCAGGCGGTCTGGTGGGCGAGCAGCGCCACCGCCGCGACCAGTACGGCCAGCAGGGCGATCAGCGCCATCGGGTTCAGCCCCGCGAAGAAGTTCCCCTGCTGCAGCCGCTCGCGGTTCGCACGGCACACCGGGCACCGGCCCTCGCTCACGGGCGCGGCGCAGTTCGCGCACACCAGCCGGTCGTACGTCATGCGCTCGCCCTCCTCGCACCGGTTCCATGGACACAACGCCCACGGCCCCGTGAACGTTCCCCTCCACTGTGCCAGGTTCCGCGGCGATCGGCGCGGGCCCCTGCGCCCCGCACCGCGCCCCCCGGGCCGTACCGGCCACATCAGGGGCCCCGCACATCCGTCACATAGGGCGCAAGTGTCGCGCAACCCCGGACGGTGACTGCGGTCGTCCTTCCGCTTCGCGTATGGTCACGCTCATCTACCCCCGGCTACCCGTGGTGCATCCGTGATCCGATTCGACAACGTGTCCAAGGCCTACCCCAAGCAGAACCGTCCTGCACTCAGGGATGTCTCCCTGGAAGTGGAGAAGGGCGAGTTCGTGTTCCTCGTGGGGTCCTCCGGCTCCGGAAAGTCCACCTTCCTGCGGCTGATCCTCCGCGAGGAGCGGGCCAGCCACGGACAGGTGCACGTCCTGGGCAAGGACCTCGCCCGCGTCTCCAACTGGAAGGTGCCGCAGATCCGGCGCCAGCTGGGGACGGTGTTCCAGGACTTCCGCCTGCTGCCGAACAAGACGGTCGCCGAGAACGTCGCCTTCGCGCAGGAGGTCATCGGCAAGTCGCGCGGCGAGATCCGCAAGTCCGTGCCGCAGGTGCTCGACCTCGTCGGGCTCGGCGGCAAGGAGGACCGCATGCCGGGCGAGCTCTCCGGCGGTGAGCAGCAGCGCGTGGCCATCGCGCGGGCCTTCGTCAACCGGCCCAAGCTGCTCATCTGCGACGAGCCCACCGGCAACCTCGACCCGCAGACCTCCGTCGGCATCATGAAGCTGCTCGACCGCATCAACCGGACGGGCACCACCGTGGTGATGGCGACGCACGACCAGAACATCGTGGACCAGATGCGCAAGCGCGTCATCGAGCTGGAGAAGGGCCGTCTCGTCCGCGACCAGGCACGCGGCGTCTACGGCTACCAGCACTGACGCTCCACGGAAAGGCTTGATCAGACGCCATGCGCGCCCAGTTCGTCCTGTCGGAGATCGGCGTCGGTCTCCGCCGCAACCTGACGATGACCTTCGCGGTCGTCGTCTCCGTCGCCCTGTCGCTCGCCCTGTTCGGCGGGTCGCTCCTGATGAGCGACCAGGTCAACAGCATGAAGGGCTACTGGTACGACAAGGTCAACGTCTCCATCTTCCTGTGCAACAAGAGTGACGCCGAGTCCGACCCCCACTGCGCCAAGGGCGCGGTGACCGACGACCAGAAGGGCCAGATCAAGGCCGACCTGGAGAAGATGTCGGTCGTCGACACGGTGACGTACGAGTCGCAGGACGAGGCGTACAAGCACTACAAGGAGCAGTTCGGCGACTCGCCGCTGGCCAGCTCCCTCACGCCGGACCAGATGCAGGAGTCGTACCGCATCAAGCTGAAGGACCCGGAGAAGTACCAGGTCATCGCGACCGCCTTCGACGGGCGGGACGGCGTGCAGTCGGTGCAGGACCAGAAGGGCATCCTGGACAACCTCTTCGAGCTGCTGAACGGCATGAACTGGGCCGCCCGCGCGGTGATGGCCCTGATGCTGGTGGTGGCCCTGATGCTGATCGTGAACACGGTGCGCGTCTCCGCGTTCAGCCGCCGGCGCGAGACCGGCATCATGCGGCTGGTCGGTGCCTCCGGCTTCTACATCCAGGCGCCGTTCATCATGGAGGCCGCGGTCGCCGGGCTCATCGGCGGCACGCTCGCGTGCGGATTCCTGCTCGTCGCGCGGTACTTCATCATCGACCACGGACTGGCCCTGTCCGAGAAACTGAACCTGATCAACTTCATCGGCTGGGACGCCGTACTGACGAAGCTGCCGCTCATCCTCGCGACCAGTCTGCTGATGCCCGCGTTGGCCGCTTTCTTCGCGTTGCGCAAGTATCTGAAGGTGTGACTCTTGCCAAAAGGGGCGTGCGGCCAACCGGCCGTACGCCCCTTCGCGTTGTCCTAGACTCACCGGCATGTCAGGTCGTGACCCGTTCTGTCAGCCCCGCCGGATCCGCCGCGGGGCCGCCCTGACCTTGGTGTTCGCCGGCGTGCTGGTCGCCGGTGCCGCCACGGGCAACCTGCCCGGGACCGACCGCGAGCCCACGGCGGACGGGGCCCGTCCGGCCGAACCCGTCGGCCACCACGCCGACGTCGCCCGGGCCGCCGAGGAGGCCGCCGCCGAGGGCGCGTCCCCCCTGGAGGCCGCCCGACGGGCCGTCAGCCGCAGCGGGGACCGCTGGGCGGCCGTCTACTCGCCCGCCGAGTACGAGGAGTTCGAGGACGCCCTGGACGGCCGGTACACCGGCGTCGGCCTGTGGGCCCGCGAGCGCGACGGCCGGATCGAGGTGACCAAGGTGGGCGGCGGCACCCCCGCGGCCGGTGCCGGGATCCGCGCGGGCGACCGGCTGCGCAGCGTCGACGGGAAGCCGGTCGACGGACGGCCCGTCACCGAGGTCGTCTCCCTGCTGCGCGGCGACACCACCGGCGAACCCGCCGGCACCACCGTCCGCCTCGGCCTGGAGCGCGGCACGCGCGCGTGGCACGAGACCCTGCGCCGCGCCCGCCTGTCCCGGGACACGGTCACCGTCCGCGAGCTGGCCTCCCGCGCCACCGTCATCAAGGTCGGCGCCTTCACCAAGGGCTCGGGCGAGCAGGTCCGCACCGCCGTGCGCCGGGCCCCGGCCGGCTCCGGGATCGTGCTCGACCTGCGGGGCAACCCCGGCGGCCTGGTCGCCGAGGCGGTCACCGCGGCCTCCGCCTTCCTCGACGGCGGGCTGGTCGCCACGTACGACGTCGAGGGCGAGCAGCGCGCCCTGCATGCCGAGCCGGGCGGCGACACCGCCAGACCCCTGGTCGCGCTCGTCGACGGCGGCACGATGAGCGCGGCCGAACTGCTCACCGGCGCCCTCAAGGACCGCGGCCGGGCGGTCGTCGTGGGTTCCCGCACCTTCGGCAAGGGGTCGGTGCAGATGCCCACCCCGCTGCCCGACGGCTCCGTCGCCGAGCTGACCGTCGGCCACTACCGGACCCCCTCCGGCCGGGAGGTCGACGGCCGCGGCCTCACCCCCGACCTGGAGGCCGGCGAACAGGCGCTCCAGCGGGCCGAGACGGTCCTCGGCGGCCTGGGCCGGTAGGGCCCCCGCGTCCGGCCCGTCGGTAATCGGCTTCCCGTCGACCCCCTCCCTAGTGCGAAAATGGCTCCACTATGGCTAAGGAAAAAGGGCGCAAGCTGATCGCGCAGAACAAGAAGGCGCGGCACGACTACCTCATCATCGACACCTACGAGGCGGGCCTGGTCCTCACCGGCACCGAGGTGAAGTCCCTGCGCCAGGGCCGGGCGTCGCTGGTGGACGGCTTCGTCCAGCTGGACGGGCACGAGGCGTGGCTGCACAACGTGCACGTCCCCGAGTACAGCCAGGGCACCTGGACCAACCACAGCGCGCGGCGCAAGCGCAAGCTGCTGCTGCACCGCGCGGAGATCGACAAGCTGGAGTCCAAGTCCCAGGAGACCGGGCACACCATCGTGCCGCTCGCCCTGTACTTCAAGGACGGCCGCGCGAAGGTCGAGATCGCGCTGGCCAAGGGCAAGAAGGAGTACGACAAGCGGCAGACGCTGCGGGAGAAGCAGGACCGGCGCGAGACGGAGCGGGCGATCTCCGCGGTGCGCAGGAAGCAGCGGGCCTGAGCGGGAACAGCCGGGGGCCCGTCCGCGTTGTACGGGGTACCACGGCGGGATGACCGGTGTTAATACGGTGGCATCGTCGGGTACCGGTCACGTACGATGGCACCTGCACCTCACAGAGGGTGCGTGCCCCCTCCGGGGGGTTGAAAAATCAACATGGGGATGATCGGTTTCGACAGCGGCTGTCGAAGCAGGGGAAGCGTGTCGAGGAAGCGGCCATGATCTCGTAAACCACAGGCCGAAAAAATAATCGCCAATTCCAAGCGATCCATCTCCCAGGGCGAGCTCGCCCTCGCTGCCTGATCTTCAGGTAGCGAGCAGCGGCTCCCCTACTTAAGGGAGTGTCAGCCCGGGGGTGTTCCCGACCCGGATCCTGGCATCATCTAGGGGACTAAACCTTGATCCTGGTCACGGGGTGAAGAGGGAAAACACACAGTGACTGGGCCCGTCGGAGACTTGTCGGCGTGATCTCCGGGGCCGAGAAAAGCACAGCCGACTGCACACGGAGAAGCCCTGATTCCGCACCGTTGGACGCGGGTTCGATTCCCGCCATCTCCACGAAGGCGACTGGTGACGTGTGCCCGCGGACGACGCGGGCCACGTCACCTTCGTCGTTACCGCGCGGCCGCGCCGCGCGAGCGGGGGCTCCGCCACCCGCACCCCCTCTGTGGGCACAGGCCCCGTCGCTTTCGAGCGGCGGGGCCTGTGTCATGCCCGCCCACATGGTCCCGGCGCTGCGATGTGGTGCCCGCACCCATATCGGGGGGTGGTTCACGCTTCTACGTTCCCTCCCCATGACACAGACCAGAGCCGCGACCCTGCTCACCGTCCTCGCAGCACTGCTCTCCGTGCTGCTCGCCCCGGCCCCCGCCGCCGCGGCCTCCCTCCAGGAGGTCACCGGCTTCGGCAGCAACCCCGGCGCCCTGCGGATGTACCGGTACGTCCCCGACGGGCTGCCCGCCGGCCGGCCCGTCGTCGTCGCCCTGCACGGCTGCACCCAGAACGCCGCCGGCTACGCCACCGGCACCGGCTGGACCACGCTCGCCGACCGCTGGGGCTTCTCCGTCGTCCTGCCCCAGCAGCAGAGCGGCAACAACGCCGGCCAGTGCTTCAACTGGTTCCAGACCGCCGACATCCGGCGCGGCCAGGGCGAGGCCGCCTCCCTCGCCCAGATGGTCGACCGGCAGCTCGCCGACGTCTCCGGCGACGTCTCGCGCGTGTACGTCACCGGCCTGTCCGCCGGCGGCGGGATGACCGCCGTGATGATGGCGGCCTACCCGGAGAAGTTCGCCGGGGGCGGCGTCGTCGCCGGACTGCCGTACGGATGCGCGCAGGCCGCCGGATCTCCGTACGTGTGCATGTACGTCGGTGCCACCCAGACCCCGGCGCAGTGGGGCGACCGGGTGCGGGCCGCGCGCCCCGGGTACACCGGCCCCTGGCCCGCCCTCACCGTGCTGCACGGCACGGCCGACCACACGGTGCGGCCCGCCAACATGACGGACCTGGTGGAGCAGTGGACCGACGTGCACGGCGCCGACCGGACCGCCGACGTCAGCGACACCGTCGCCGGACATCCGCACCAGGTGTTCCGCGGCCCGGGCGGTGATGCGGTCGTCGAGACGTACGCCCTCACCGGCATGGGGCACGGCCAGCCCGTCGACCCCGGCACCGGGGACGGGCGGTGCGGGACGGCCGGGGCGTACTTCCTCGACGTGGACCTGTGTGCCGCGTACCGGCTGGGCAAGGGCTGGGGACTGGGCTGACCGGAACGGTCCCTCACGCCCCGCGCGGTGCCGTGCTCGCCCGTTCCGTCAGACGGGGCGGCAGCAGGGTGGTCTGCGGTACGGCGGCTCCCGACAGCTTCCGCACCAGCAGGTGCACCGCGCGGGTGCCCAGTTCCGTGGACGGCACGGTCACCGCGGTGACCGGTACGCGGGCCGACGCGGCGACGGGCGCCGGGCAGACGGCGGTCAGGGACAGATCGCCGGGGACGCGCAGCCCCAGCTGCCCGAAGGCCTCGATCAGCGGATCGAGGAGCGGTTCGTTGTGCACGACCACCCCGGTCAGCGCGGGCAGCTCGCGCACCAGCCGTTCGGCGATCGCGCGGGCGGCGTCCGGGCCGGTCCCGCACGGGTGCACGGCGGAGGTGAGCCGGTGCCGGTCCGCGGCGGAGGTGAAACCCTCCACCAGCCGCCGCGCGAACGCGGTCCGCCGCACGTACACCTCCGGCGGGGAGCCGACCAGCGCCACCACCCGGTGCCCCAGCCGGGCCAGATGGTCCACGCACAGCTCACCCGCCGCCCGGAAGTCCAGATCGACGCAGGTCAGCCCGTCCGGCTCGGCGGGCATGCCGATCAGCACGGACGGTAAGGGCCCCGACCGCAGCATCGGCAGCCGGGGATCCTGGAGCTGCACGTCCGTCACGATCACCGCGTCGGCCAGCCCCGCCGCGGCGACCCGCCCCAGCCCCTCCTCGCCCTCGCCCTCGGTGAGCAGCAGCACATCGTGGTCGTGGGCGCGGGCGGCGGTGACCACCGACACCGCGAACTGCGTCACCACCGGCACATGGATGCCGGACCGCATCGGCACCGCCAGGGCCAGCACCCTCGACCTGCGGCCGGGCGCGGCACGGCCGGCGCCGTCCGTGCGGTAGCCCAGCTCGCGCACCGCCGCCTGGACGCGGCGCCGGGTCGCGTCGGAGATCGGACGCTTGCCGCTGAGCGCGTACGAGACCGTGCTGGGGGAGACCCCGGCGCGCCGGGCCACATCCGTGATCTTCACCATCGGGGGTCCTCACCTGGCACTGTCCGCGGGATACCGAAACGATCGCCGAAGTCGCCGCACATCGTCGAAGCGCTTCGACGGGTGAAGGTATGTGCGGGACTTGTGGCCGTCAATGGGGTGCGCGGGATTCGGTGGAGCGGTTCGACGGCCCGAACGGAAAGCGGTTGCGGGACCCGGGCGGGGCGAGCACCACGAGGGAGACGAGGAGGGCCGCCGCGGCCGCCGCCACCGGGACGCCGTACCCGGCCGCCGCCGAAACCCGCTCCACCGTCCAGCCGCCGGCCGCGCTGCCGCAGGCGATCCCGCCGAGCAGACCGGTCACCGCGAGCGTCATGCCCTCGTTCAGCCGGTCCCCGGGGGTGTACCGCTGGACCAGCGTCATCGTGGTCACCATGGTCGGGGCCGTCGCCATCCCGGCGACCAGGAGCGCCCCCGCCAGGAGCAGCAGCGAGCCGGTCAGGCCGGCGGCGAGCAGCGGCAGCACCATCAGCGCCGTCATCGCGGCCAGGCACCACGGCAGCCGGGACCGCGCGGACGCCCCGGCCGGGCGCAGCGCCCCGTACACCAGCCCCGCCGCACAGGAACCGGCCGCCTGGAGCGCGAGCACCGCCCCGGCCGCCGAACGGTGCCCCCGCGCGTCCGCGAACGCGATGGTCACCACCTCCATCGACCCGAACACCGCACCCGTCGCCAGGCAGACGGCGAGCAGCGGCCGCATCCCGGGCGCCCGGAACGGGGCCCGCCCGGAGGAACGCCGCGCGGCCGGCGGCTCGGTCGACCGCTGGGCGGTGAACAGCGCCACGCCCGCCAGCAGCAGCACGGCCCCGACGAGGGTGCCCGCCTCCGGGAAGAACGTCCCGCACAGGAAGGCCGCGAGCACCGGGCCGAGCATGAAGCACAGCTCGTCCGCCGCCTGCTCGAAGGAGTTCGCGGTGTGCAGGGCCTCGGCGTCCCCCTTCAGCAGGTGCGCCCAGCGGGCCCGCGACATCCCGCCGGTGTTGGGGGTCGTGGCGGTGGCGGCGTAGGAGGCGAACAGGGTCCAGTCCGGGGCCCCGTGGTGGACGCAGAGCAGCAGGGCGAGGGAGCCGAGGACGGCGAACACCGTGGCCGGCAGGGCGACGCGGGCCTGCCCGTACCGGTCGACCAGGCGCGCGGTCCACGGCGCGACCACCGCCGTCGCCGCCAGCCCCGTCGCGGTGACGGCACCGGCGAGGGCGTACGACCCCCGGGTCCCGGCGATCATCACCACCGCGCTCACGCTGAACATGCCCATCGGCAGGCGGGCGATGAGGTTCCCGGCGGTGAACGCGCGGGCGCCGGGCAGATCGAAGAGGCGGCGGTACGGGCCCTTCGCGCGGGTGCCGCCACGCGTACGCGGGCTGAAGTCGACGGCGACCAGGGTGTCGGCGGTGAGCGTGAGCAGGGGAGTGTCCCGGGAACGGGAGGTCGGCTGGGGCATGGAGCCACCGTCGTCCGCGGCCCCGCCTCCGGTCCAACACCTTCTCGGTACCGATTCACGCACCCCTGTTGTAAGTTCACGGGATGCCCGCCCCCGCCCACCTCGAACCCCGCCTGCTGCGCGCCTTCGTGACCGTCGCCGAGGAACTGCACTTCACCCGTGCCGCCACCCGCCTCTACGTCGCCCAGCAGGCGCTCAGCCGGGACGTACGGCGGCTGGAACGGGAACTGGGCAGCGAACTGTTCGTCCGCACCACCCGCCAGGTGACGCTCACCGCCGACGGCGAACGCCTGCTGCCGTACGCCCGCGCCGTGCTCCAGGCGCAGGACGACCTGCTCGCCGCCGCCGGACAGGCGCGGCCCTTGCTGGTGGACCTCAACTCCCCGGGCCTGGAGACCCCGCGCCGGGTCCTGCACCGGGCTCGCGAACTCGCCCCCGGTCACGAGCTGATGGCCCGCTACGAGAGTGGACTGACCGGCGCGGCGGGGGAGTTGCTCGCGGGGCGGCTCGACGCGTCGTTCGGACGGTTCGCGGGCCTCGCCCCCGCGCTGCGCGCCGGGCTCGACCAGCAGCCCGTGCGCTACGAGCCGATGGCGGTCGTGCTGCCCGAGGACCACCCGCTGGCCGCGCTGGAGGAGGTGCCGCTGGCCGCGCTGGCCGGCGAGACGGTGTACGCCGGGGCCGGGAACCCGCGTACGCCGGAGTGGACGGACCTGGCGCGGCTGCTGTTCGACGGGCGGGGGATCGCCCTCGCGCCGCCCGCGCCGCTGGCGGTCGGGGAGGAGGAGTTCCAGCGCGTGATGGCCCGAACACGCTGCCCGATCCTCGCCGTCGTCGATTTTCCGCCAATGCCCTCGACGGTGCTGCGGCCCCTCGTGGAGCCGGTCCCGTTGTCCCCGGTGTCCCTGGTGTGGCGGAAGGGGTTGATCCATCCCGCTCTGGACGAGTTGCGCGGATCGGCGGCCGCCGTGGCCGCCGAGGAGGGCTGGCTGCGGCGACCCGCGCGGGGGTGGCTCCCGGCCCCGGATGCCGCCGTGATGGCGGCCTCGTGAGGTCTCACTCCTGACACGAATGCGTAGGCGGGAAACACAGAACCTCCGCGTGCGCTACATTCATCGCCCGAGCACGGTGTGATAAACGGGGCGCTCGGATCGGGTGGGGGCCCGGTCCGCCGACGAGTGCTCGGGTCGTCTGCGCGCCGGAAGTGTCCCGTGGGGGGAAGTGCGTGCGCGTGGAAAAGTGGCGAGAAGACGCCCAACCGGAACGACCCGAAGCCGCAAACGCGGAGGAGGAGTTCACGGGGAACGGCGACCGGGACCTGCCCGACACACGGGTCATGCCCCTGAGCGAGAAGCCCGCCGGAAACGCCGTGGACCGGCGCGAGCCCGATGCCGACTCCCTCGAGGAACGCTGGGCCCGCCTCGGCGTCCACTCCCGTACGACCGACAGGACCGAGGTCCTGCCCGGCACCGCGCCCCGCACGCGTCCCGCCGGGCGGCCCGGTGACGACAGCCGCGCCGCCGCGACACCGGACGGGCCGGAACGGTCCGAGGCCCGCCCGGACGGCCCCTGGGACGCCGAGCGCACCACGGCCCTGCGCATCCCCCGCCCGGAGTCCGGCGCCGCTTCGGGCCCGGAGTCCGGCGCCGTTCCGCGCCCGCAGTCCGGCGCTGCTCCGCGCCCGGAGTCCGGCGCCGTTCCGCGGCGTCCGGAGACCGGCGGGCGGCCCGGCGGCGACGCCCGCGCCGCCGTGACACCGGACGGGCCGGACCGGTCCGAGGACCGCCCGGACGGCCCCTGGGACGCCGAGCGCACCACGGCCCTGCGCATCCCCCGGCCCCAGACCGGCACCCCCGCCGCCCGCGCGACACGCCCCCCGGGAAACCCCGCACGGGCCGGCTCCCCGCAGGACACGGCCCGTTTCCCCGGCCCCGCAGCGGCCGGCTCCCCGCAGGCCACGGCCCGCTTTCCCGGCCCCGCACGGGTCGGCTCCCCGCACGAAAGGGACCGTTTCCCCGGCCCCGGACCGGCCGCCCCCCGTACCCCCGCCCGTGACCCCTGGCAGGAGCCCGGCGAGCCCGTCGGCGCCACCCACGACCCGCACGAAGTGACGGTTCAGCTCGACGCCGTACAGATAGGGGACGGCGGCGTGCTGCGCCGGTCGCCGGGCGGGCCGGGCCCGGCGCAGGACGCCCCCGCCGGGCCCGTGTTCGTCGACGAGTCCGGCCGCCGCAGCCGCCTCTACCGCCGTATCGGCATGGCCGTCGGCCTGGCCTGCGCGGGCTACGCCGTCGTCATGGTCGCCACCCTGCTCTCCGGCAACTCCGACGCCCCCTGGATGCCCGTCCCCGGCCAGGAGCAGAACCCGGCGGGGAAGGTCGAGACCACCCCGCAGCCCGCGGAGACCGACGCCGTCCCCAGTACCGGCGGCAGCCTCCCCCCGGACGGCACGCCGACCACCGGCGCCCCCGCGCTCCCCACGCCCGGCGCCACCCTCCCCGCGACGGACGAGGCCGGCACCGCGAACCAGCCGGACGCCGCCGACCCGGCCCCGACGTCGGCCGGCGGCCAGGACACCACGCGCCCGGCCACCGGCGACGACGCCACCCCCACCACCCCGGACGAGACCCCGGTCACGACGCCCCCCGACGCGCCGGCGTCGGAGAGCCCGGCCCCCGGGACCACCGCCCCCACGGGTGACGGCAGTGCCGCCGGCACCGACGACGTCGCCGGTGCTCCCGCCGGCCCGCGGGTCGCCGCCGACGGCTCCGCCGGGCAGCAGGAGCCGTCCACCGCCCCCACCGCACCATCCTCGGAGAACGTCATCTGATGGCACCCCGCACCCACCGTCACCGGGCCGCCCGCCCCGCCCGTGACGGCTCCCCGCGCCGCCGCGTGCCCCTGCGCCTGCTGCTCCCGCTGCTCGTCCTCGTCGCCCTCGCCGCGATGCTCATGCTGCGCGGCTACGTGCACAGCGAGATCCTCGCCGACCACCGCGTCGGCAAGCCCGCCCCCACCACCCAGGTGCCCGAGGACATCCTCGGGGGCGGCCCGGTCATCGACGCCCGCGCCGGGCGGGCCACCACTCTGAGCGTGCCCGACCACCGCCTCGTCCTCACCTTCGACGACGGCCCGGACCCGATCTGGACGCCCAAGGTGCTTGACGTGCTGAAGGAGCACGACGCGCACGCCGTCTTCTTCGTCACCGGCACCATGGCCTCCCGCTACCCGGACCTCGTCCAGCGCATGGTCGACGAGGGCCACGAGATCGGCCTGCACACCTTCAACCACCCCGACCTCTCCCTCCAGTCGAAGAAGCGCATCGACTGGGAGCTGTCGCAGAACCAGCTGGCGATCACCGGCGCGGCCGGCATCCGCACCTCCCTCTTCCGCCCGCCGTACTCCTCCTTCGCCGAGGCGATGGACAACAGGACCTGGCCGGTCACCCAGTACATCGGCAGCCGCGGCTACCTCACCGTCGTCAACAACACCGACAGCGAGGACTGGAAGCGGCCCGGCGCCGACGAGATCATCCGCCGTGCCACCCCCGAGGGCGGCAAGGGCGCCATCGTCCTGATGCACGACTCCGGCGGCGACCGCAGCCAGACCGTCGCGGCGCTCGACCGGTTCCTGCCCGACCTGAAGGAGAAGGGCTACGCGTTCGACAACCTGACGGAGGCCCTGGACGCGCCCAGCGCGCACAGTCCGGTCACCGGCGCCGACCTGTGGAAGGGCAGGGCGTGGATCTTCCTGGTCCAGGCCTCCGAGCACATCACCGACGTCCTGGTGGTGGGCCTGGCCATCATCGGCACCCTGGTCATCGGCCGCTTCGTCCTGATGCTCCTCCTGTCCGGCGCCCACGCCCGCCGGGTCCGCCGCAAGGGCTTCCGCTGGGGCCCGCCGGTGACCGAACCCGTGACGGTGCTGGTCCCGGCGTACAACGAGGCCAAGTGCATCGAGAACACCGTCCGTTCCCTGATGGCGAGCGACCACCCGATCGAGGTGCTCGTCATCGACGACGGTTCCACCGACGGCACCGCCCGCATCGTCGAGGCGATGGGCCTGCCCAACGTGCGGGTGATCCGCCAGCTCAACGCCGGCAAACCGGCCGCCCTCAACCGGGGCCTGGCCAACGCCCGTCACGACATCGTCGTGATGATGGACGGCGACACCGTCTTCGAACCGTCCACCGTCCGCGAACTCGTCCAGCCCTTCGGCGACCCCCGGGTCGGCGCCGTGGCGGGCAACGCCAAGGTCGGCAACAAGGACAGCCTCATCGGCGCCTGGCAGCACATCGAGTACGTGATGGGCTTCAACCTCGACCGCCGCATGTACGACATCCTCGGCTGCATGCCGACCATCCCCGGCGCGGTCGGCGCCTTCCGCCGCTCCGCCCTGGAACCCATCGGCGGCATGAGCGACGACACCCTCGCCGAGGACACCGACGTCACCATGGCCCTGCAGCGGGCCGGCTGGCGCGTGGTCTACGCCGAGAACGCCCGCGCCTGGACCGAGGCCCCGGAGACCGTCCAGCAGCTGTGGTCCCAGCGCTACCGCTGGTCGTACGGCACCATGCAGGCCATCTGGAAGCACCGCCGCGCGGTGGTCGAGAAGGGCCCCTCGGGCCGCTTCGGCCGCATCGGCCTGCCCTTCGTCTCCCTGTTCATGATCGTGGCCCCGCTGCTCGCGCCGCTGATCGACGTCTTCCTCCTCTACGGCCTCGTCTTCGGCCCGACCGAGAAGACCATCACGGCGTGGCTGGGCGTCCTGGCCATCCAGGCGGTCTGCGCGGCCTACGCCTTCCACCTCGACCGCGAACGCATGACCCACCTCATCTCGCTCCCGCTCCAGCAGATCCTCTACCGCCAGCTCATGTACGTCGTACTGCTCCAGTCCTGGATCACCGCCCTCACCGGCGGCCGCCTGCGCTGGCAGAAACTGCGGCGCACCGGCGTGGTCGGGGCGCCGGTCGGCGGGGCGGTGCCGAGCCAGGGCCGACGCAACGATGATCGGAGGCCCGTGGCATGACCCACGGACACACGACCGGCACGGGCACGAGCCCGGAGCCGCCCGGCCCGTACGGAACGCCGTACGCGGGAGACACGGGCGCGGCCCCGGCGCCGACGCCGTACACGGTCCCCCAGCAGCGCACGGACGGTGCCGCGCCCACCCCGGCACCCGCGAGACCGGGCCGTGACCGGTACCTGGACCTGCTGCGCTCCGTCGCCCTGGTGCGCGTCGTGGTGTACCACCTGTTCGGCTGGGCCTGGCTGACCGTGCTGTTCCCGTCGATGGGCGTGATGTTCGCGCTGGCGGGCTCGCTGATGGCGCGGTCCCTGAAGCGCCCGGCGTGGAGCGTGATCCGCGGGCGGGTCCGCCGGCTGCTGCCGCCCCTGTGGGTGTTCGCGGTGGTCGTGCTGGCGCTGTTGTTCGTGAGCGGCTGGAGCCCCTCGAAGGACCCGGACCAGGACGGGGTCTGGGGCCTGGTCAACCTGCTCAACTACCTCGTCCCGATAGGCGCCCCGCCCTACCCGGTGGATGCCGGAGTCCTGGGGCCGCTGGAGTCCACCTGGGCGGACGAGACGGTGGGGCCGCTGTGGTACCTGCGCGCCTACCTGTGGTTCGTCATCGCGTCGCCGTTGCTGCTCCGGCTGTTCCGCCGGGCCCCCTGGCCGACCCTGCTGGCCCCGCTGGGCCTGACGGCGATCGTCGGCACGGGCCTGGTGACCATCCCCGGCGAACTGGGCAACGCGGTCACCGACTTCGCGGTCTACGGCAGTTGCTGGGTGCTGGGTTTCGCCCACCACGACGGCCTGCTCCAGCAGATCCCGCGGTACGTCTCCGTCTCCTGCGCGTCCCTGGTGATGGCCTTCGGCCTGTGGTGGGCCTCGGGTCACCTCGGTCCCGCGGGCTGGGACCTCAATGAGATCCCACTGGCCGATGCCGCCTGGTCGTTCGGTTTCGTGGTGATCCTGCTCCAGTACGCCCCGTCGTGGCGGGAACTCCCGGGACGCCTGGCGAACTGGGACGGGCTGGTGACCCTGTCCAACAACCGGGCGGTCACCATCTACCTGTGGCACAACATGATGATCATGGCGACGTTCCCGATCATCGACCTGCTGTACCGGCTCCCGTTCATGGAGAGCGAACGGGCGGCGGCCGCTCTCGACAGTACGTACACGATCTGGACCTTCGCCCTGGTCTGGCCGCTCATCGGCCTGATGATCCTCGCGGTCGGCTGGGTCGAGGACCTCGCGGCGAAGCGCACGCCACGCCTGTGGCCGAACGGCGGCGCGAAGCGCACCACCGGCGGGCGGGGCCGGTCCGGCGCGGCGCGCGGCGGCTGACGGGCGCCTGTTCACGCGGCCCCGGCCGGTCAGTGGCCCAGCGCCCACGGGGAAACGCCGCTGTGGTTCACAGGGGACCGGCATGCCACACTGCCCCCTGTTGCGTAAGTGAACAGAGCGGCCAGGGGGGCGTGTACGGATGAGCAAGCGGCAGACGCAGAAGATGCTGCGGTTGATGGCGAGCGGGGAGCCGGTCGAGCTCACCAGCGCGATGGCATCCGTGAAGAAGCTCGCCAGACTCGCCTTCACGGCCCAGCAGTTCGGGTACGAGTACGCGGACGTGCGGCAGGGCGGCGGGAACAACAGCCAGCTGAAGATGCTGATCGTGCCCGATCACAGTCCGCAGGCCCGCGCCCGGGCCGCGCAGAACTGGGCGCAGTACCCGAACGCCGGTGACGGGATCTCCCTGCCGCCCCTCGTGCCGGACGCCTTCGAACTGCTCAAGGCCCGCATCAACTTCGACCTCACCGGCAAGAGCGCCGAGAAGCGGATGGGGTACGGGGCCCTCGGTGTCTCCATCGGCTCTGTGCTCTTCGCCTACCAGGCGGGCGGCTCGTCCGACGACTTCGTCGTCGCGGCCGTGGTGTGGCTGGTCGTCATGGCGATCCTCGGCATCGGCTTCGTCGTCACCCGCAAGCGCAACGCCAAGTTCGCGGCCCGGTTGCAGGCGGCCGGATTCGCCCCGGTGACGGACGAGACCGGCCGGGTCCGCTACCTGCCCCCGGGCGGCCAGATGCCGGGCCACGGCAATCCCTTCGCCGGCGGCCCGTACGGCGCCCCCGGCACGGTCCCCGGTTACGGCCATCAGCCGCCTCAGCCCCACCAGCCCTCGATGCCGTACCCCCAGCAGGCCCCGGGGCCGTACGCCCCCCAGGCCCCGGCCGCCTACGGCACCCCGCCCGTGCCCACCCCGTACGGCGCCCCGCCCCAGCCCCCGGCCCAGGCTCCCGGCCCCTACACCCCGCAGCAGCCCCAGCAGCCCCCGTACGGGCAGCCCGCCCAACCGCCCCACCCCCAGCAGAACCCGCACTGGCAGCCCCCGCAGCACTAGGGCCTGTCGCTTGGATCATGCCGGCGTCGCGGAGCGTGGCACGCGCATCTGCCGCGTCGTCGTCGGTTGCCGACTCCCCCACGCTCGGCTCCGCTCGCGTGGGGGGACCCCCATCGCGTCGCCGCCCTCCTCGGTGGCTCCGTATGGGGTCGCAGACCTCGCTCCGCGGGCGATCGCCGTTAGGCTGCGACGGTGCGCACGGTCGAGATCCTGTTGGACGAGGCGGCAGAGCTGGCGGTCCGGGAGGCCTGGCGGCGGCTCGCGGACGCGGGACTGCCCAGTCAGGCGCGCCACCGCTCACCGACCAACAGCCCGCACCTCACCCTGGCCACCTGTCCGGAGCTGACCGCCCCGATCCGCTGGGAGCTTGCCGAGGTGGCCGCCTCCCTGCCGCTGCCGGTGCGGTTCACCGGCCTGGTCCGCTTCGAACGGCCCACCTCGGTGCTGGCCTGGGCGCTGGACCTCGACTCCGCGCTGGCCTGCTTGCAGCGCAGGGTGTGGGAGGCGGTGGCCTCGGACAGTCCGCCCGAGACCCTCAACCCGCTCCATGAGCCCGGGCGCTGGAGCCCGCACATCACCCTTGGCCGGACCCGGCGGGCCGGTGCCTTCACCGACCGGCGGGTCTCTGAGCTGCTGCCGGAGCCGCCGCTGTCGGCCCGGCTCACCACCCTGCGCAGTTACGACACCCGGAGCGGCGCTCTGGAGGTGCTGGAGCCCCGCCCCTGAAGGCTGTGTTCCACCCGGCCGGTCGGCAGTGGTGCCATGGCCCTGGGGAGTGGACGGTGGGGACGGATCGTTCCGGACGGCCTGTGGGCGTCGCGAGGCCGTTGGCGCGGGTGCGCCCGCAGGGGGGGGCGGGGTCGCCTCGGACGTCGATGATGAGGCCGCTCCGCGTCGCGATCACCTCGCGCCGGCAACCCGTGGGCATGCCCCCGGCTGTCTCGAAGGGGCCTCATCGCGGGTGGGGAGCACAACAGCGAGGTCACCGGCCGACCCACCGGACCGGGGCCGTCCCCACGGACGCGTGGACGGCCCCGACGTCCACCGGCCGGAGGCGCACGAGCCGGACGATCGCGTGCCGGTCCACGCCGGTGCGCGCGGCCCACTGCGCGAGGGCACGAGCGCCACGGGCCAACTCCGCACGCCCTACCAGCGCCCGGGGGCGGCGGAAATGATGAGCCCACCGCACACGAGCCACGTCATCCGCGATCCCCTGCGCCTCGGCCGGGCGGACCGGCGGCGGAAGGAGTTCACGGTGTTGCTTCTCATCTCCCCGGACGGTGTCGAGGAAGCCCTCGACTGTGCCAAGGCGGCGGAGCACCTCGACATCGTCGACGTCAAGAAGCCCGACGAGGGCTCGCTCGGCGCCAACTTCCCCTGGGTCATCAGGGAGATCCGCGACGCGGTGCCGACGGACAAACCGGTGTCCGCCACCGTGGGAGACGTCCCGTACAAGCCCGGCACGGTGGCCCAGGCCGCGCTCGGCGCGGTCGTCTCCGGCGCCACGTACATCAAGGTCGGCCTCTACGGATGCACGACGCCCGGTCAGGGCATCGAGGTCATGCGCGCGGTCGTCCGGGCGGTGAAGGACCACCGCCCCGAAGCGCTCGTCGTCGCCTCCGGCTACGCCGACGCCCACCGGATCGGCTGCGTCAACCCGCTCGCCCTGCCCGACATCGCCGCCCGCTCCGGCGCCGACGCCGCCATGCTCGACACCGCGGTCAAGGACGGGACGCGGCTGTTCGACCACGTGCCGCCGGACCTGTGCGCCGAGTTCGTCCGCCGGGCCCACGCGTCCGGTCTGCTCGCCGCCCTCGCGGGCAGTGTCGAACGAAGCGACCTCGGCGCGCTGACCCGCATCGGCACGGACATCGTGGGTGTGCGGGGAGCGGTCTGCGAGGGCGGCGACCGCGACGCCGGACGGATCCAGCCCCACCTGGTGGCCGCCTTCCGGGCGGAGATGGACCGGCAGGCCCGGGAGCAGGCGGCCGGCGTCCCGGCCGCGAACTGACCACCGGCATGCCGGCCTCCGAGCCCGACCGCGTCCCTGGCCACCGAGCCGCGCGTTTCCCCGTCGTCGACCCGGCCACCGGGAAGACCTTCGACGAGGCCCCCGACCAGCAGCCGGACGAGCTGGACTCCGTGGTCGACCGGGCCCGGCGGGCCTGGCACGGCTGGCGCGCCGACCCCGCCGCCCGCACCACCGCGTTGCGCGTGGCGGCCGACGCCGTGGAGGCAGCCGGCGAGGAACTCGCCCGGTTGCTCACCCGGGAGCAGGGCAAGCCCCTGACCGAGTCGTACGCGGAGATCGCCCGTACGGCGGCCCGCCTGCGCCACTTCGCCGACCTCGCCCCGAGGACCCGGCGCATCACCGACGGCCGGCCCGTGGACAGCGAGATCCGCTGGCGATCCCTCGGACCCGTCGCCGCGATCGTGCCGTGGAACTTCCCCCTTCAGCTCGCGGCGGCCAAGTTCGCGCCCGCGCTCGCGGCGGGCAACACCGTCATCCTCAAACCGTCCCCCTTCACCCCGCTCGCCACCAGGCTGCTCGGTTCCGTCCTCGCCACCGTCCTGCCCGAGGACGTGCTGACGGTCGTCACCGGCCGCGAACCGCTCGGCGCCCGCCTCGCCTCCCACCCCGGCATCCGCCACGTCACCTTCACCGGCTCGGTGCCCACCGGGCGGACCGTGGCCGAAGCGGCGGCGTCCTCGCTCGCCCGGGTCACCCTGGAGCTGGGCGGCAACGACGCCGCCGTCCTGCTGGACGACGTCGAGGTGGACCGGATCGCGGACCGGCTGTTCTGGGCCGCCTTCCGCAACTGCGGACAGGTCTGCATGGCGGTCAAACGCGTCTACGCCCCGGCCCGGCTCCACGCCCAGGTCGTCGAAGCCCTCGCCGAGCGCGCCAGGACCGTCGTCGTCGGGCCCGGCCTCGACCCGGACACCCGGCTGGGACCGGTCAACAACGCCCCCCAGCTGGCCCGGGTCGAGCAGATCACGCGGCGGGCCCTGGCGGACGGCGCCCGGGCGGCGGCCGGCGGCCACCGGCCGGCCGGGCGGGGGAACTTCTTCGCCCCCACGATCCTCACCGACGTCCCGCCCGACAGCCCGGTGGTGACCGAGGAGCAGTTCGGTCCGGTCCTGCCCGTACTGCCGTACCGGAGCCTCGACGAAGCCGTCGACGCCGCCAACGGCACCGGCTTCGGACTGGGCGGGTCCGTGTGGGGCACCGACCTCGACCGGGCCGAGGCGGTGGCCGACCGGCTCGAATGCGGCACGGCCTGGATCAACCACCACGCCGAACTGTCCCTCGCCCAGCCCTTCGCGGGCGTCAAGGACAGCGGCGTCGGCGTGGCGGGCGGAGCGTGGGGGCTGTACGGCAACCTGCGGCCGTTCGTCGTCCACCGTCCGCAGGAGGTGTGAGGTGAGGTTCCAGGCGGCCGTACTGCGCTCGTACGAGGATCCGTTCACGCTCGAGGAGGTGGCCCTGCGGACGGAACCCGCCGCCGGTGAGATCCTGGTCCGGATCGCCGGCTGCGGGATGTGCCGGACCGACCTCGGGGTCCGGCGAGCGGCCGGCAGCAGCCCGCTGCCGGCGGTGCTCGGCCACGAGGGGGCCGGGGTCGTGGTGCGGACGGGCGGCGGCCCGGACACCACGATCGGCGTGGGTGACCACGTCGTGCTGAGCTTCGACTCCTGCGGGCACTGCCGCAACTGCCGCGGCGCGGCCCCTGCCTACTGCGACTCCTTCGCCTCCCTCAATCTCTTCGGGGGACGCGCACAGGACGCGCCGCGGCTCACCGACGCGGCCGGGGAAGCGCTGGCCCCCCGGTGGTTCGGCCAGTCCTCCTTCGCCGAGTACGCACTCGTCTCGGCCCGCAACGCCGTTCGGGTCGACCGAGCACTGCCCGTCGAACTGCTCGGGCCGCTCGGCTGCGGGTTCCTCACCGGCGCCGGAGCCGTGCTGAACACCTTCGCCGCCGGCCCGGGTGACACCGTCGTCGTCATCGGCGCGGGAGCCGTGGGTCTGGCCGCGGTGATGGCGGCCACCGCCGCCGGCGCGCTGACCGTGGCCGTGGACCGGCACCCCCGGCGGCTGGCCCTGGCCGAGCGGTTCGGCGCGATCCCGCTGCCCGCCGAGACGGCCGGACTGGCCGAGTGGATCCGGCGGGTCAGCGACGGCGGCGCGCAGTACGCGCTCGACACCACGGCCTCAGCCCCGCTCATCAACGACGCGCTCCGGGCACTGCGCCCCACCGGCAGCCTCGGCCTGGTGGCACGGATCCGCACCGCGCTGCCGCTCGAACCGGGCACGCTCGACCAGGGCCGCAGCATCCGCCACATCTGCGAAGGGGACGCCGTCCCCGCACTGCTGATACCGCTGCTGACCCGGCTCTGGCAGGCCGGACGCTTCCCCTTCGACCAGCTCATCCGCACCTACCCGCTGGCCGACATCAACGAGGCCGAGCGCGACTGCGGCGCCGGCCGCGTGGTCAAACCCGTCCTGCTCCCGACCGGAAGGAGCCGGTGAGCGCGGCCCCCAGCATCGCGGACCCACCGCATCCGACGAGCAGGAAGCTCGTGGTCCCCACTTCCGTCAACGGAGGAGACATGACCGGCACGGCACCGCAGCAGACGGACGTGGAAGGCGTGGACGGAGGTGTGGGCCTGACCGCCTTCCTGGTCGCCGCGGCACGGGCGATCGAGACCTACCGCGACGACAGCCTGGCTCAGGACACCTACGCGGAACACTTCGTGCGCGCTGCCCCGGCGTGCGCGGACTGGCCGGTGCGCATCCAGCGGGTCCCGGAGGGGGACGGCAACCCGCTGTGGGGGCGGTTCGCCCGCTACTTCGGCCTGCGGACCAGGGTCCTCGACGACTTCCTGCTCCGGTCGGTCCGGACGGGCCCCCGGCAGGTGGTCCTGCTGGGAGCGGGGCTGGACACGCGCGCCTTCCGGCTGGACTGGCCGTCCGGCTGCGAGGTCTTCGAGGTCGACCGGGCGGGCGTGCTGGAGTTCAAGCACCAAGTGCTCACGGACCTGGCGGCCACCCCAAAGGTGAAGCGCGTCACCGTACCGGCCGACCTGCGCGCGGACTGGGTCGGCGCGCTGACCAACGTCGGCTTCGACCCCGCGGCACCGAGCGTCTGGCTGGCCGAGGGACTCCTCTTCTACCTGCCGGGCCCCGCCGAGACGTACCTCGTCGACATGGTGGACAGGCTGACCACCGAAGGCAGCGCCCTGGCCTTCGAGGCCAAGCTGGAGAAGGACCTGATGCTGTACCGCGACAGCCCGATCTACACGGCGACGCGAGAACAGACCGGTATCGACCTGCTCCACCTCTTCGACAAGGGGCCGCGACCCGACTCCGCGGGCGACCTGACGGCCAAGGGCTGGTCCACCTCGATGTCCACGCCCTTCGACTTCACCCGTCGGCACGGACGTGGCCCCCTCCCCGAGCCGAACGACGCACTGGAGGGAAACCGGTGGGTGTTCGCGTACAAGTCACGGCCATGAGGCCCGCAGCGCTCACGACGACGTCAGCACGGGAGCCGGGGACGGGGCCTGCCGCGGGCCCGCACGGCGGGACGCGTCCCGGTGGAGGGGCAGCCCGGTCGTGTCGCAGCGGTTGCCGCCCGCGCCCGGCGCTGCCCCTCACGGGCCGTGTCAGACGGACCGGGCGGCCACGAGCCGGTCGCCCGGGATCCCGGCCAGGTCCGGCGCGTAGTAGTCCTCGATGCCGGCGGCCCACGTACCCACGGTGATGCGGTCCTCGGCGTCCGGGCCGAAGGCGTCGAAGAGGGCGTGGATGTTCGCCTCCTCGAAGCCGATCGCCGTCATCAGGGACACGAAGAGGGGGCGCTCGATCAGACCGTCCCCGTCGGGGTCGCCGAGTGCGGCGAGAGCCTCGGCGAACTCGGTGATCGTGGGGCCGAAACGCTCGGGGTCGAGCACGAACGGACGGAACTCGTCCACGGTGATCACACCGTCGCCGTTGGCGTCCAGTTCAGTGGCCAGCGTCGTCCAGTAGCGGCGGAACGCCGCCCGGATGGCGGCCTTGGCGCCGTCGTCCGACGCGGCCGCCGCCTCCAGAACACGGCCCGTCATCAGGTCGAAGTCTCCGGAGTCGATTACTCCGTTGCCGTTGGCGTCGAAGAGGGAGAAAACCAGTTCAACCCGCTTGGCGGCCTCAGTCCGCATGTCCATCACCTGTCTTCTGTGACCCGACGACTCCGGGCCTGTCCCATGAGTGCCTCTACGTGACCGTGTGGCCGGCACACGCCCGACCCCGCGCGTGTAGCGGCCATGACCCATGGAACCGCCCTGAGGAGCCGCGAGATCTCGGTCTTCGCTTGTGGTGACAGAAAGACTGCCGAATGAGCGTGTGTGACAGGTCGGATGCCTCACCTGCGACAACCAGACCGCTTCGACTGATCCCGTTCATCAGCTCACATGATTCCGCTTCCCTGGTAGGGAGTTGGGGGAGGAGGAACGGCGCCCGCGCCGGCCGAGCAGCCCGGCCATGTGGCGTTCGCGACCACATGGCCGGGTCCCTGCTGTCGGCCGATCTCACCGATGCCATCGGCTTGACCGGTGCCTTCGCCGATGCACTACGTCGACTGCGTCCGCGCGGGACCGGACACGGCCCGGGCCGGGTGGCGGTGAATCCGGCGGGTGCCCGTTTCCGCCGGTTGTCAGAGGATCCTGATGCGGTATGCCCTGACCCCACCTGGGTGGTTCGGCCAGGTCATCTCGGTGTACTTGCCGATCGGCTGCTCGGGCTGCCACCTTCCGTCCATGGAGGGCAGGTCCTGCGCCGGGCCCCCGGAAACGGATCGCCGTGGACGTGGCCAGGTGTGGTCGTTTCCGGGCCGTCCCGCCGGCGCGGCTGTCTGGATACCGGCCTCGCGAGCCCCCCGGCGGGGCTGCGGACACAGCTCCGCCAGGGGACGTTACGACTGTTCGGGCCGAACGGACAGGACCACGCCCCCGCTACCACTGACGGTTCAGAGGATCTTGATTCCGGTGACGCTGACCCCACCCGGGTGATTCGGCCAGGTGAAGACGGTCCACTTGTTGATCGGGGTGTCGGGCTGCCACCTTCCGTCCCCGTGCCACTGGACCCGGTTGTTGCCGGTCGAGATCTTCGTGATCCACCAGCCCCTGGCGAATTCCAAGGTTCCGGCGTTGGCGTAACACAAGGTCTGGGTGGGTCCCAGGGTCGGGTGGATGTCGATGTGCAGGAACTCACCCGTACTGCACGGTACCTTGCCGATCGCGGACGCCTGCGTCGTGGTGGCAAGGGTGAGTGAGGTCGCCGCCACGACGGTCGTCAGCGCGGACAGGACCACTCGTTTGGCTGCTTGGTTCATGGAAGTTCTCCTTCTCGTGTCGTGCTGGAGGGCCGGACGGTGGTGCGGTCTGGCACAGTGCCGTCCGGAGTCGAGGGGTGAGGCTCCGATTCAGGTCGTGTTTGACGCGGCCAGGAGGTGTGCGGCCCGGTCGACCTGCGCCTGAACCTGTTTCTTGTAGCCAGTCAGGACTTCGGCGTTGGCGGATATGAGCTGCTGCTGGTATCCGGTGAGGACGGCGAAGTAGACGGCGGCCAGATTCGATGACCGCGTGCAGGACTCGTCGGCCGTGGCCGCGGCGATCTCCTTCGCGGTCGCCTTCTCGGCGTTCAGGAAGCCGTTGGCCAGCTCCTCGGGATCGTCGGCCGGATGTCCCGCCGTGCTCATGCAGTCCGACCAGCGTTCACGCGCGGCACCGACCCGGCTGTCGGCGGCCGCCTGCTGGAACGACTGTCCGAACAAGTCCTGGGTGAGCTTCCAACCCCGGGTGCCGGCGAGAGAGGGCACTTGCTTGTCGGCCTTGTCCCAGCAGGCGTTGTAGTCCTTCAATTCCCGGCCGGTCGGGCCTTGGGTGGCTGAAAGGGGCACGGCGACGTGGAAACCGATGCGCTTGGCGGTCGCACTGCCGATGTAGCCCCAGGCGCCGGCCGGGTGGATCGCTTCTTTTTCTTCTTTCGTCTTCGCGGCAGCCCGGGTCTTCTTCTGGCCTGAATAGCTGGTGTATCCCCGGTTCTGCATACAGCGGGCGACCAGCGCCTCGTTTGTCCGGTGCAGCAGGACGTCGTCCTGCTCGGAGGTGCCGTAGGCGGACAGCGGGACGCCCGTCAGACCGTCGTATCCGGTGGCGGGCGCTGTCGAAGTGGCCGCGATGGCCGGCGGGGTCGGCGTCACGTGCGCCGTGCTGTCGGTGAGGTCCGCGGAGCAGCCGATGGTCAGCAGACCGGCGGCGATCGCCGCGATGGAGGTCATTCCCATGACGGGCCGTACGGCTCGCCGCGCGCCGGGGGCAACTCGAACGGTTCTCATGCTGGACGTGCCCTTTCCGGGAGCAGAAGCGCGGTGCCGGCCGCGGGGAAGACCAATCGGATTTGGTCGGACGAGTGCTTTATGGACAGATGCATTCACCACCTGATCGGGACGGATGTGACAAGTAGACTGCTCCTCACGATCGATGCCCAGGCAGAACAGCAGGCACAAGTACCGCCGGTACGAAATGCCTGCGCGCATACTCGGCGGAGAAGCGGACGTTGGACAGCTCGTTAGGGGCGCTCTTACGGCGCCTGCGGCATGCCGCCCAAATGACCATCGAGGAGTTGTCGCACGCTTCCGGGGTCAGCGTGCGAGCGATCGGCAACCTGGAGCGCGGTGAGAGCCTCGGGCCGCAGCGCGCCACCGTGATCGCACTCGCGGACGCGCTACGACTGACCGGTGAGTGTCGCGACGAGCTACTGCGGGCCGCCCGCTCCGGTCAGCGCCGCAACCCGGCACCGGCCCCGGGGCTGATGGCGATGCCTCGCGCGGTGCCCGACTTCACCGGCCGCGGCCAGGAGGTGGGCTGGCTGGCCTCGCTCACGGACGGTTCGCGGGACGAGCCGGCGCCCATCGTCGTGATCTCGGGCCAGCCGGGGGTCGGCAAGACCAGCTTGGCGGTGCACGCCGTCAGTAAGCTGTCGCACCGTTTCCCCGACGGGTACTTCTTCGTCGACCTGCGCGGCCTGGAGGCACGGCCGCTGGACCCCGGCGTCGTTCTGGAACGGCTGATCCGCGCCCTGGCGCCGACCCGGCATCGGCTGCCGCTCGATGTGGGGGACCGGGCGGCCCTGTACCGGTCCGTGGTTGCCGAGCGCCGGATCGCCGTGGTGTTGGACAACGTGGCGGACGAGGCCCAGGTACGTCCCCTGCTGCCGGCGACCGGCGCGGTCCTGACAGTGATCACCAGTCGTCGGCTGCTCACCGGCTTGGAAGGGGTGGCCCGGCTCCCACTGCCGCCACTGCCTGACACGGAAGCCCGCCACCTGCTGGAGCACCTGATCCCCGGCCTACCCACTGCCGACCACGCCACCGACGCGATATCGCGACTGGCGCACTCCTGCGGCAACCTCCCACTGGCCCTGCGGATCGTCGGCAACCGCATGGCCAGCCGCCCCGACTGGTCACCCGACCGGCTCGCAACCCGTCTCGAGGGCGAGGAACGCCGTCTGGACGCACTGACCGCCGGCGACCTGGAGGTCACCGCGGCTTTCGAACTGTCCTACGCACAGCTGTCCGGCGCCGCGCGACAACTCTTCCGACGACTGTCCCTGATGCCGGGACCGCACTGTGGCCCCCGACTGGCCTCAGTGCTGGGAGGGCTGCCGGACGCCGACACGGAGGACGCCCTGGACGAGCTGGTCGAGCTCGGTCTGCTCCAGTCGGGTTTCACCGCGCGCTACCGGCTGCACGACCTCATCCGGATCTTCGCCCGACGGCGACTGGAGCAGGAGGAGCCCGAGGACGAGCGCGCCGCCGCCGAGACACGAGCGGTGGACTGGCTGTTGGACACGGCGATCGCGGCCGGCCGCTGGTTCGACCCGGACTACGACAAGACCCTCCCCGAGCACTGGGACGACCGCGCGCAGCTGGACTCCCCTGAGGCCGCACAACAATGGTTGATGACCGAGGCCGACGGCTGGCTCGCCGCGCTGGAACTGGCTGCCGCCACCGGAAGGTGGCAACGGGTGGTCGACGTGGCCGAAGCCATGCACTGGTTCTCCGACCGCTGGATCCACTGGGGCTACTGGCCCCGGATATTCACCCTGTCCAGCAACGCCGCCGCCGAGCTGGCCGACCATACCGCCGCCGCAACGCATTTGAACTACCTCTCCTGGGCGCACAACACGTGCCTCGGCGACACCGCGGGAGCGAGCGACTGCGCCCGTCGAGCCCACGCGGAAGCGGTCACGGCCGGGGACCTGCGACAGCAGGCGTGGGCCGACTCGTACCTGGCGGTGGCGCTGTTGAAGGCCGGGGATGCCCATGGCGCGCTGCCGCTGGCTGCCCGGGCGATGAGGGGCTTCCGCACCGTGAACGACCGAGAAGGCATGGTCATGCACGCGCTGTCCACCCTGGGCAGAGCGCTCGAGCGCACCGGGAAGCCGGGTGAGGCGCTGCGTGCCTACAGGCAGAGACTCACACTGGCGTCCGACCCGGCCACCGCGCCGTCGCCCGAGATCGCGGGAATGACACGGGTATCGGCGGCACGCGACATCGGCCTGCTGCACATCACGCAGGGAAGGTGGCGGGAGGCGATCGCGACACTCGAGCCGGCCGTCGCCTGGGAACAGGCCTCGAACATTCCCCAATGGCAGGCGCAGATGTACGCGGCGCTCGGCCGGGCACGCCGGGAACTGGGGCAGACCGAAGGCGCGTTGGCCGACGTGGACCGCGCCATCGCGATCCATGAGCAGATCGGTGACGACAACGCCGTAAAGGCCATCCAGGCCCTGCGCAACGGTTTGGGCCCGGACCCGAGCACTCGATCGACAACGGAAACGACATCATGAACCTAGCAGTCCCCGCAGTCCCCGCAGCGCCGGACGGGACCCGGCACCTCACCGCCCCGCCCCGCCCGGCGCCGGACACCTCTCACCCCGCCCCCGCCGGTGGTGAGAGCAACGTTCCCTACCGGTCACCGCCCGCCACAGACCGGAAACGCTCCCTCCCTACCTTCGGGATCAGCCCCTCGCGGCACCGTCCGCACCCCGGAGAACAGTGGAGGCGTCATGACAGCCCGCAGCGGTCGCTGGATCCAGCACTGGGATCCGGAGGACGAGACCTTCTGGAACACCACCGGTGAGAAGACCGCCCGCCGCAACCTCCTCTTCTCCGTGCTGTCCGAGCACATCGGCTTCTCCATCTGGACGATGTGGTCCGTGCTGGTGCTCTTCATGGGCCCCGAGTACGGACTGACGCCCGCCGACAAGTTCCTGCTGACGTCCATGGTCACCCTGGTCGGCGCCGTGGTCCGGGTCCCGTACACCTTCGCGGTCGCGGTCTTCGGCGGACGGAACTGGACGATCGTCTCCGCCGGACTGCTGCTGGTGCCGACGGTCGCCGCGTTCGCCGTGATGGAGCCGGGGACGTCCTTCTCCACGTTCCTACTGGTCGGCCTGCTGGCCGGGATCGGCGGCGGCAACTTCGCCTCCTCCATGACCAACATCAACGCCTTCTTCCCGCTGCGGAAGAAGGGCTGGGCGCTGGGCCTGAACGCCGGCGGCGGCAACATCGGCGTCCCGGTGATCCAGCTCGCCGCCCTCGCCATCATCGGGGCGAGCGGCGGACCGAGGGTGCTGCTCGGCATCTACATCCCGCTGATCGCCGTCGCCGCCGTGCTCGCCGCGCTCTACATGGACAACCTGGCCTCGGTGAAGAACGACACCGGTGCCGCCAAGGACGCCGCGCGGGACGCGCACACCTGGATCATGTCCTTCCTCTACATCGGTACCTTCGGTTCGTTCATCGGCTACAGCTTCGCCTTCGGGCAGGTGCTGCAGAACCAGTTCGACCGCACCCCGCTCGAAGCCGCCTACGTCACCTTCATCGGTCCGCTGCTCGGCTCGCTGATCCGCCCGGTGGGCGGCTCGCTCGCCGACCGGTACGGCGGCGCGCGGATCACGCTGTGGAACTTCGTCGCCATGGGCGCGGCGACCTCCGTGCTGATCGTCGCCTCCATGCAGAAGTCGCTCGCGCTGTTCACCGTCGCCTTCGTGGTGCTGTTCGTGCTGACTGGCCTCGGCAACGGCTCGACGTACAAGATGATCCCCGGCATCTTCCAGGCGAAGGCGCTGGCCAAGGGGCTCGGGGGCGAGGAGGCGGCCGCGTACGGGCGGCGGCTGTCCGGGGCGTCCATGGGGCTGATCGGCGCGGTGGGCGCGCTCGGCGGGGTCGGCATCAACCTGGCCTTCCGCCAGTCCTTCCTCTCCTACGGCTCCGGCACCGGCGCGTTCGTCGCCTTCCTCGCCTGCTACGCCGTCTGTTTCGCGGTCACCTGGGCGGTATACCTTCGCCGCCCCGCGGCCGGGCGGACCGGCACGACCGCCGCCTCCGAGGAGAAGCCGCAGCTCAGCTACGCCAGGGTGTGACGTAACACTGGTGACATGATGCCGAACCGAGCCCGTCACGGATCGTTGACAGGCTCGATCGGCATGGAGGTGGAGCCGCACCTCCGTGCAGTACGCCGACTCGAGTGCGGGACGAGAGCCATGGACGACGAACGACAACGCCCCGACCACGGGCCACTCGCGGGCTTCACCGTGGGGGTGACCGCGGCGCGCCGGGCCGACGAACTGGGCGCGCTGCTGGAGCGGCGCGGAGCCGTCGTGCTGCACGCCCCGGCCCTGCGGATCGTGCCGCTCGCCGACGACAGCGAGCTGCTGGCCGCCACCAAGGACATCATCGGGCAGGTCCCGGACATCGCGGTCGCCACGACGGCGATCGGTTTCCGGGGGTGGGTGGAGGCCGCCGACGGCTGGGGACTCGGCGAGGACCTGCTGGCGCGGCTGCGCGGGGTGCGGATCCTGGCGCGCGGGCCCAAGGTGAAGGGCGCGATCCGGGCCGCCGGACTGACCGAGGAGTGGTCGCCGGCGTCGGAGTCGCTGGCCGAAGTGCTCGACCGGCTGCTGGAGGAGGGCGTCGACGGGCTGCGCATCGCCGTCCAGCTGCACGGTGAGCCGCTGCCCGGGTTCGTGGAGTCGCTCAGGGCCGGGGGAGCGGACGTGGTGGGCGTGCCCGTCTACCGGTGGCTGCCGCCGGAGGACATCGGGCCCGTCGACCGGCTCCTCGACGCGGCCGTCGCCCGGACGCTGGACGCGGTCACCTTCACCAGCGCGCCCGCCGCCGCGTCCCTGCTGTCGCGCGCCGAGGAACGCGGGCAGCTCGACGACGTGCTCGCTGCCCTCGGCCACGACGTGCTGTCCGCCTGCGTCGGCCCGGTCACCGCGCTGCCGCTGCAGGCCCGCGGCATCGACACCGTCCAGCCCGAACGCTTCCGGCTCGGCCCGCTCGTCCAGCTGCTCTGCCAGGAACTGCCCGCCCGCGCCCGCTCGTTGCCCCTGGCCGGGCACCGGGTGGAGATCCGGGGGCACGCGGTCCTGGTGGACGGCGTGCTCCGGCCCGTACCGCCGGCCGGGATGTCGCTGCTGCGGGCGCTGGCCCGGCGGCCCGGCTGGGTCGTCGCCCGCGCGGAACTGCTGCGCGCCCTGCCGGGCGCGGGCCGCGACGAGCACGCGGTGGAGACCGCCATGGCCCGCCTGCGTTCCGCCCTCGGCACCCCGAAGCTGATCCAGACGGTCGTCAAGCGCGGCTACCGCCTCGCCCTGGACCCGGTGGCGGAGTCGAAGTACGCGGACGGGTGAGCGCGGCGCGAGGGGTTCCAGGGACCGCTGCGGGCGGGCACTGTGGGAGGGGAACGGTTTCCCGGATCGCTCACCGGCCCCGCGCGGGGCCAACCTAGGCGGTGGCAGGAACATGGCACTGGGTACGGTCACGGCGCCCTACGAGCCGAGGTTCGACACCGGGCGGATCTGCCTGGATCTGCTCGCGACCGCCCATCCCGGCGAACGGATCGACTCAGTGGCGGCGCTGCGCGCCTGGATCACCGGCTCCGGGCTCGTGCCCCAGGGCACCGCGCTGGCCCACGCCGACCCCTCCTGGCCAGTGGCGTTCCGTGAACTGCGCGCGCAGATCGGGTCGTTGGTGCGCGGCCGGCCCGCGCCCGGTGTCCCCTCGTACGACCTCGCGCTCGCCCGGGTCAACGAACTCGCCCGCGCCGCGCCCCCGGCGCCCCGCGCGGTGCCGGGCGAGGACGGCGCGCTGGTGCGCGGGCTGGACGGTCCGCCCGGCCGGGCCGCCCTGCTCGCGGTGATCGCGCGGGACGCGGTGGACCTGCTCACCGACCCCGCCGCGCGGGCGAGCCTGCGGCAGTGCGAGGGCGACAACTGCCCGATCGTGTACGTCGACACCTCCCGGGGGCGCCGGCGGCGCTGGTGCTCCAGCGAGGTCTGCGGCAACCGCGAACGGGTGGCCCGCCACCGCCGCCGCGCGGCGCTCGCGCGGGCCTGAGTCCCCCTCGGGTGCGCCGGGGGGCGGTATCCGCGCGCGGGCAGCGATCGGGCGCCGAAGTGACCTCCGTTACAGCGCTGTTCGCCGCGCTCACGGCGTGAGCAGCGTCACAGTCCCGTCGTTGTGTCGGATATGTAAAGAAGTGGCGGGGGGAATGTGGCCTCATGTCCCGGTCGTCACCTCGTCCCCCCAGAAAACCGTCCCCTCGCTTTGAACACCCCACCCGCACCGTCCGTACCGGTTGTCGAGCGACCGACTGGGGGATCCCCCGGACACCGGAGGTGGGCGTGCGCAAGGATGCGGCCGTGGCCAATGAGCGTGGATCGAGGGCCCGACATCGCATGTCCTCACAGCCCTCGGAACCCGATGAGGAGCTGATGCGCGCGCTGTACCGCGAGCACGCCGGACCTCTGCTGGCCTACGTCCTGCGGCTGGTCGCCGGAGACCGGCAGCGCGCGGAGGACGTCGTGCAGGAGACGCTCATCCGTGCCTGGAAGAACGCCGGTCAGCTCAATCGGGCGACCGGTTCGGTACGCCCCTGGCTGGTGACGGTCGCCCGGCGCATCGTCATCGACGGCCACCGCAGCCGGCAGGCCCGGCCGCAGGAGGTCGATCCGTCGCCGCTGGAGGTCATCCCCGCGGAGGACGAGATCGACAAGGCGCTGTGGCTGATGACGCTGTCGGACGCGCTCGACGACCTGACCCCGGCCCACCGGGAGGTCCTCGTCGAGACGTACTTCAAAGGGCGTACCGTCAATGAGGCGGCACAGACGCTCGGCATACCCAGCGGCACGGTCCGCTCCCGGGTGTTCTACGCCCTGCGGTCGATGAAGCTGGCTCTGGAGGAGCGGGGGGTGACGGCGTGATGGGTGTGTACGGGGGAAACCAGGGATTCGGCACGGGCGGTACGGGTATGTCTGGTGCCATGGAGGGATCACCGGTGCCGAACGAGCACGAGACCGTCGGTGCCTACGCCCTCGGGATTCTCGACGACGCCGAAGCGACCGCGTTCGAGGCGCACTTGGCGACCTGCGAATGGTGCGCCCAGCAGCTCGACGAACTGGCCGGGATGGAACCGATGCTGGCCGCGCTCGCGGACCTGCCCGGCACCGGCACGCCCGCGCTGGGCGAGTCGCTGTCCGCCAAACCCTCCCCGCGCGTGGTGGAGAAGCTGGTCGACGAGGTCGCCGAGCGCCGCGCCCGCAAGCGCCGCCGCAACTTCTACATGGTGGCCGCCGCGGGCGCGCTGATCGTCAGCGGTCCCTTCGTCGCCGTGGCGGCGAGCGGCGGGGGCGACGAGGGCGGGCCCAGGAGCGGCACCGGGCAGACGCTCGCCGCGAACCCGGCCAAGGACGCCTTCGACAAGGCCTCCGACAGGATCTCGGCCACCGACCCCGGTACCAAGGTCTCCGCGACCGTGGCGCTGGAGGAGAAGACCTGGGGCACCGGGACGGTCCTCGAACTGAAGAACGTCACGGGTCCGCAGAAGTGCTCGCTGATCGCCGTCGGGAAGAACGGCGAGCGCGAGACCGTCACGTCCTGGTCGGTGCCGGACTGGGGCTACGGGCTGCCGGACGCCAAGACGGACAAGGCCAGGCAGCCGCTGTACATCCAGGGCGGCGCCGCGTTCGAGCCGAACGAGATCGACCACTTCCAGGTCATGACCTTCGACGGCAAGCTGCTCGTCGAGGTCGACGCGTAGCCTCACGGGGTCCCCTTCGCGTACGGTTGACGGCTGCCCAGCACGTCAGAAGGGGGCCCGGTGGCCGCTCAGGCTCAACAGGAATCCGCGGTCGACCCGGTTCACGACTCCGTTCGCGACCGGGAGATCAGCGTGGAACAGGAACACCTGGACCGGGTGTACCGGCGCCTCGAGGAGAAGATCCACGAGGCGGAGTTCCTCATGGCCGACGCCGCCCGGCGCGGCCAGGTCGGCACGCCCGGCGCCCTCGCCGAGCGGGACGCCCAGGTCTTCCGGGCCGGCATCCACCTCAACCGGCTGCACAACGAGTACGAGGACTTCCTCTTCGGCCGGATCGACCTGCTGCCCGGCAGGGACGGCAAGAAGGGCCCCGACGGCGCCTACACCGCCGTCGAGCCCGCCGAGGGCGCCGTGCGCCCCGACAACACCGCCGACATCGCCGAGACCCTGCACATCGGCCGGATCGGCGTCCTCGACGAGGACTACAGCCCGCTGGTCATCGACTGGCGGGCCCCGGCGGCCGCCCCCTTCTACCGGTCCACCCCGGTCGACCCCGGCCGGGTGGTGCGGCGCCGCGTGATCCGCTCCAAGGGCCGCCGGGTCCTCGGCGTCGAGGACGACCTGATGCGGCCCGAGCTGACCGCGTCCCTCGACGGCCACGAACTGCCGGTGATCGGCGACGGCGCCCTGATGGCGGCGCTCGGCCAGGCCCGTACGCACACCATGCGCGACATCGTCGCCTCCATCCAGGCCGAGCAGGACCTGGTGATCCGCGCCCCCGCCGCCTCCGTCACCTACGTCGAGGGCGGGCCCGGCACCGGCAAGACCGCCGTCGCCCTGCACCGCGCGGCCTACCTCCTCTACCAGGACCGGCGCCGGTACGCGGGCGGCATCCTGATCGTCTCGCCCACCCCGCTCCTCGTCGCCTACACCGAGGGCGTGCTGCCCTCCCTCGGCGAGGAGGGCCAGGTCGCCGTCCGGGCCATCGGCTCGCTGGTCGAGGGCGCCGAGGCGACGCTGTACGACTCCCCGTCGGTGGCCCGCGCCAAGGGCTCGTACCGCATGCTCAAGGTGGTGCGCAAAGCCGCGCGGGGCGCCCTGGAACGCGCCGACGCGCCGACCCGGCTGCGGGTCGTCGCCTTCGGCCGGCGCCTGGAACTGGAGGCGGAGGAACTGGCCGCCGTCCGCCGCGCCGCCCTCGGCGGCACCGCCCCGGTCAATCTGCTGCGCCCCCGTGCCCGCAAGCTGCTCCTGGACGCCCTGTGGGAGCGCTCCGGCGCCGCCGGCCGGCACACCGACCCGGAACTCGCCGCCGAGCTGCGCTCCTCCTTCGACGAGGACATCACCTCCGAGGACGACTTCACCGCCTTCCTCGACGCCTGGTGGCCCGAGCTGACCCCGGCCGCCGTCCTGGACGCCATGGCCGACGAGAAGCGGCTGGGCCGCTGGGCCCGCCGCATCCTCAACCCCGGCGAGGTCCGCAAGGTCGCCCGCTCGCTGAGGCGGGACGGGCGCTCCGTCCACGACATCGCCGTTCTCGACGAGCTCCAGGCCGTCCTCGGCACCCCCGCCCGCCCCCGCAGGCAGCGGGAGATGGACCCGCTGGACCAGCTCACCGGCCTGGAGGAGCTGATGCCGGTGCGCGAGGAGACCCAGCGCGAGCGGGCCGAGCGGCTCGCCCAGGAGCGCGTCGAGTACGCCCACGTCATCGTGGACGAGGCGCAGGACCTCACCCCGATGCAGTGGCGCATGGTCGGCCGCCGCGGACGCCACGCCACGTGGACGGTCGTCGGCGACCCGGCCCAGTCCTCCTGGTCCGACCCGGACGAGGCCGCCCAGGCCCGCGACGAGGCCCTGGGCACCCGCCCGCGCCGCCGCTTCGAGCTGACGGTGAACTACCGCAACCCGGCGGAGATCGCCGAGCTGGCGTCCAGGGTGCTCGCCCTCGCCATGCCCGGGTCGACCTCGCCGAGGGCGGTGCGCTCCACCGGTGTGGAGCCGCGGTTCACGGTCGTGGCGGACTCGCTGGGCGCGACCGTGCGCGCGGAGGCGGCCCGGCTGCTGGACCGTGTGGAGGGCACCGTCGGCGTGGTCGTCGCCATGCAGCGCCGCGAGGAGGCGCGGCGCTGGCTCACCGGGCTCGGCGACCGGGTGGTGGCCCTCGGCAGCCTGGAGGCCAAGGGGCTGGAGTACGACGCGACGATCGTCGTCTCCCCGGCCGAGATCGCCGACGAGTCACCGGCCGGCCTGCGGGTCCTGTACGTCGCCCTGACCAGGGCGACCCAGCAGCTCACGGTGGTGTCGCAGGAGCGCGACGAGCCGGACGCGGCCGGGGTGCCGGACCTGCTGAGGGACTGAACCGGCGCGGCGGGACGGCCGCGTGAAAAAGCGCTTGCGTCACGGGGAATGGCCTTACCGGATCCGTTTGTTAGCCTTGGTGTGGCACCGGCCCGATCCAAGCCCCCGGGCCCAACCTTCGTCGCTACGAGCGACCACTTGCCGCGAGGCGAGCATGGCGGGTCGGTGCCACTGAGCGTGTGAGAGAGGCCCATGTCACGGGAAGTGACGTGGGCCTCTTTCGCTGCCCGGGGCCCTTCCCCGGCCCCGATTGTCTCTCGTATGGTGGAAACCACATTCCAAAAGCGCCGCTGGTGCTCGCCGTTACCCGGTCGGCCGGCGAACAAAACGTTCTCAATCCGGGGCGGCTACCGCGTACTCAGGGGTAGGTGCGACGATCGGACGGCACAACGCTGTGACACACAGCGGCGCAGCGACACGGTGAAAGCAGAGGAAGTCGGCCATGGCAACGGCGCCCAGCGTCTCCTACTCGATGACCATCCGGCTGGAGGTGCCCGCCAGCGGAACAGCGGTCTCCCAGCTCACCGGGGCCGTCGAGTCCCACGGAGGTTCGGTGACCGGCCTCGACGTCACGGCGTCCGGCCACGAGAAGCTCCGTATCGACGTCACCATCGCGGCCACCTCCACCGCCCACGCCGACGAGATCGTCGAGCAGCTGCGCGGCATCGAGGGCGTCACCCTGGGCAAGGTCTCCGACCGTACGTTCCTGATGCACCTCGGCGGCAAGATCGAGATGGCGTCGAAGCACCCCATCCGCAACCGTGACGACCTGTCCATGGTCTACACCCCGGGCGTGGCCCGGGTCTGCATGGCGATCGCCGAGAACCCCGAGGACGCCCGCCGCCTCACCATCAAGCGCAACTCCGTTGCGGTCGTGACGGACGGCTCCGCCGTGCTGGGCCTGGGCAACATCGGCCCGAAGGCCGCGCTGCCGGTGATGGAGGGCAAGGCGGCCCTGTTCAAGCGGTTCGCCGGCATCGACGCCTGGCCGATCTGCCTCGACACCCAGGACACCGACGCGATCGTCGAGATCGTCAAGGCCATCGCCCCGGGCTTCGCCGGCATCAACCTGGAGGACATCTCCGCGCCGCGCTGCTTCGAGATCGAGGCCCGGCTGCGCGAGGCCCTGGACATCCCCGTCTTCCACGACGACCAGCACGGCACCGCGATCGTCGTCCTGGCGGCCCTCACCAACGCGCTGCGCGTCGCCGGCAAGGCGATCGAGGACATCCGCGTGGTCATGTCCGGCGCCGGCGCGGCGGGCACCGCCATCCTGAAGCTCCTGCTCGCGGCGGGTGTGAAGAACGCGGTGGTGGCCGACATCCACGGCGTGGTGCACGCGGGCCGCGAGGACCTGGTCGACGCCGCTCCGGAGTCGGCGCTGCGCTGGATCGCCGACAACACCAACCCCGAGGGCCTGACCGGCACCCTGAAGGAGGCCGTGCGCGGCGCGGACGTCTTCATCGGCGTGTCCGCCCCGAACGTCCTCGACGGCGACGACGTGGCCGCGATGGCGGACGGCGCGATCGTGTTCGCGCTCGCGAACCCCGACCCCGAGGTGGACCCGGCAATCGCCCGTCAGACGGCGGCCGTTGTGGCCACCGGCCGCTCCGACTTCCCCAACCAGATCAACAACGTGCTGGTGTTCCCGGGCGTCTTCCGCGGTCTGCTGGACGCCCAGTCCCGCACCGTCAACACCGAGATGATGCTGGCCGCCGCGCAGGCGCTGGCCGACGTGGTGACCGAGGACGAGCTGAACCCGAACTACATCATCCCGAGCGTCTTCAACGACAAGGTCGCGGGCGCGGTCGCCGGTGCGGTGCGCGACGCGGCGAAGGCGGCGGCGGCCTCGGCGGTGTAGCAGCACCGGACGCGGCGGGGGCTGTGAGGATCGCCACGGCCGGTTCGAACCCGGCGCGTCGTGGAACCCGTAGGTCCTGGCAGCCCTCTAGGGTGGCGGCCAGACCCGGGCTCCGGCCCCTGCTGTCCGCTGCCGGAAGCGGACGGAGCGTCACCGTGTGGAGGCCGTGGCGCTCTTCGTGTGACTCCCTCGGGTGTTCTCACGACTCCTGCGGGTGCCGGATTGGCGCTACCGCCGCAGGTAGAGGCAGGATGCGTCCCTGGGCGCGAGGGTCTGACGACGGACCCGGGTCCGGGGACTCACCGAGGAACCTGGCAGCATCGGCTTCGCCGTGCCCGACATGCGGCTCCGCCGCGTGGCACGCCTCAACGGCAAGAAGAACACGGGAGTAACAACATGAACCGCAGTGAGCTGGTGGCCGCGCTGGCCGACCGCGCCGAGGTGACCCGCAAGGACGCCGACGCCGTGCTGGCCGCGTTCGCCGAGGTCGTCGGCGACATCGTCTCCAAGGGCGACGAGAAGGTCACCGTCCCCGGCTTCCTGACCTTCGAGCGCACCCACCGTGCCGCTCGCACCGCGCGCAACCCGCAGACCGGTGAGCCGATCCAGATCCCGGCCGGCTACAGCGTGAAGGTCTCCGCGGGCTCCAAGCTCAAGGAAGCCGCCAAGGGCAAGTAAGGGCGCGCCCCTCAGGGGCTGTACCGACGCCGATGGGGCGGTCACCCGGTTGTGGTGACCGCCCCATCGGCGTGTGGGCGAGGGGTCAGGCGAGGGCCTTGCCCGGCAGCTCCACCTTCGCTCCCAGCTCCATGAGCTTCTCCATGAAGTTCTCGTAGCCGCGGTTGATCAGGTCGATGCCGTGCACGCGGGACGTGCCCTGGGCGGCGAGGGCGGCGATCAGGTAGGAGAAGCCGCCGCGCAGGTCGGGGATGACCAGGTCGGCGCCCTGCAGCCGGGTCGGTCCCGAGACGACCGCGGAGTGGAGGAAGTTGCGCTGGCCGAAGCGGCAGTCGGAGCCGCCCAGGCACTCGCGGTACAGCTGGATGTGCGCACCCATCTGGTTGAGCGCGGAGGTGAAGCCGAGCCGGGACTCGTAGACCGTCTCGTGGATGATGGACAGGCCCGTGGCCTGGGTCAGCGCGACCACCAGCGGCTGCTGCCAGTCCGTCTGGAAGCCCGGGTGGACGTCCGTCTCCAGCGCGATGGACTTGAGCTGCCCGCCGGGGTGCCAGAAGCGGATGCCCTCGTCGTCGATCTCGAAGGCGCCGCCGACCTTGCGGTAGGTGTTGAGGAACGTCATCATCGAGCGCTGCTGGGCGCCGTGGACGTAGATGTTGCCCTCGGTGGCCAGCGCCGCCGACGCCCAGGAGGCGGCCTCCAGACGGTCGGGCAGGGCGCGGTGGGTGTAGCCGCCGAGCTTGTCCACACCGGTGATGCGGATCGTCCGGTCGGTGTCCATCGCGATGATCGCGCCCATTTTCTGCAGGACGCAGATCAGGTCCTCGATCTCCGGCTCCACCGCCGCGTTGGACAGCTCGGTGACGCCCTCCGCGAGCACCGCCGTCAGCAGCACCTGCTCGGTCGCGCCGACGGACGGGTACGGCAGCTGGATCTTGGTGCCGCGCAGCCGCTGCGGCGCCTCCAGGTACTGGCCGTCCGCCCGCTTCTCGATCGTGGCGCCGAACTGCCGCAGCACGTCGAAGTGGAAGTCGATGGGCCGGCCGCCGATGTCGCAGCCGCCCAGACCGGGGATGAACGCGTGCCCGAGCCGGTGCAGCAGCGGGCCGCAGAACAGGATCGGGATGCGCGAGGAACCCGCGTGGGCATCGATGTCGGCGACGTTGGCGCTCTCCACGTACGTGGGGTCGAGCACCAGCTCGCCGGGTTCCTCACCCGGACGGACCGTCACACCGTGCAGTTGCAGCAGACCCCGTACGACGCGGACGTCACGGATGTCCGGAACGTTGCGCAGACGGCTCGGGGCGCTGCCGAGCAGCGCGGCGACCATGGCCTTCGGTACGAGGTTCTTCGCACCGCGGACACGGATCTCGCCCTCCAGCGGGGTTCCGCCGTGGACAAGCAGTACGTCATCAGCGTCGTTGACGGTCATGAATCTCGCGTTCCGTGGGGAGTGGGGCAGGGGCCAGAAGGGAAAGGGTAATCGCCCCGCACCCCCCTTCCGTAAGCCCGAGGAGGGCGGGGGACGGTCATGGGTCTGTCACAACACGAACCGTTCCCCGGCGGCCACGGGCGGTCACCACCACCCCCGTGCGCCGGGCATGCTCTCGTCCGCCCTGAGCTGCCTTCACCCCCGTACCCCCGTTGCCTCCCCATGCGGGAGCGAGATGCGGGATCATGTCTGGCATGACCGAGGTGTCCTCGCTCACAGGGCGGCTGCTCGTGGCCACTCCCGCCCTGGCGGACCCGAACTTCGACCGCGCGGTGGTGCTCCTCCTCGACCACGACGAGGAGGGCTCCCTCGGTGTCGTCCTCAACCGCCCCACCCCGGTGGACGTGGGCGACATCCTGGAGGGCTGGGCGGACCTGACCGGTGAGCCCGGCGTGGTCTTCCAGGGCGGTCCGGTGTCGCTGGACTCGGCCCTCGGGGTCGCCGTCGTCCCGGGCGGGGCGGCCGGGGAGACCGCGCCGCTGGGCTGGCGCCGGGTGCACGGCGCGATCGGACTGGTCGACCTGGAGGCGCCGCCGGAGCTGCTCGCCTCCGTCCTCGGCTCCCTGCGCATCTTCGCCGGTTACGCCGGCTGGGGCCCCGGCCAGCTGGAGGACGAGCTGGTGGACGGCGCCTGGTACGTGGTGGAGTCGGAGCCCGGCGACGTGTCCTCGCCGTCGCCCGAGCGGCTCTGGCGCGAGGTGCTGCGCCGGCAGCGCAACGAGCTGGCGATGGTGGCCACGTATCCGGACGACCCTTCGCTCAACTGATGGCTGTGAGCTTCAGTACCCTTGGCTGTTATGAGCACTCTTGAGCCCGAGCGCGGGACTGGTACGGGGACCCTCGTCGAGCCGACGCCGCAGACCTCCCACGGCGACGGTGACCACGAGCGCTTCGCCCACTACGTCCAGAAGGACAAGATCATGGCGAGCGCCCTCGACGGGACGCCCGTCGTGGCGCTGTGCGGCAAGGTGTGGGTGCCCGGCCGCGACCCGAAGAAGTACCCGGTGTGCCCGATGTGCAAGGAGATCTACGAGTCCATGGGTGCCGGTGACGACAAGGGCGGCAAGGGCGGCAAGGGCGACAAGTAGCCCTCCCCTCCTGCCGTACGACTCGTAGGGACTCGTAGGACCGACGGACCTGCCCGAAGGCCTCCGGGGTGCGTTTTGCGCGCCCTGGGGGCCTTTGTGCTGCCCGCGCGTTGCGCGGGATGCGCCCGCCGGTCACAGAGTGGTTGAGACCTCTTGTGGCGCGGTTCACCCAGTCCCTAGCCTCCGGTGTGTTGTGCACAGCGAAACCGCCATTGCATATGTTGCAACGTGCCATCGGAGGAGCAACTCCATGAAGCTGTCCGCCCGCCTGGTCGCCGTCGCGGCCGTCCTCGCCACCGCCGCCTGCGCGCCCCAGACCTCCGGCACCTCCTCCTCCGACAAGGACGAGAAGACCGGCACCCTGCGCGTCTGGCTCTTCCAGGAAGTCAACAACAAGCCCAAGGAACGGGCCGTCGACTCCGTCCTGGCCGCGTTCGAGAAGGCGCACGAGGACACCGAGGTCACCGTCGAGTACATACCCGTCGAGACCCGCGCCCAGCGCATCAAGGCCGCCTTCAACGACCCGGAGTCCGCACCCGACCTCATCGAGTACGGCAACACCGACACCGCGGGCTATGTGAAGGACGGCGGACTCGCCGACGTCACCGCGGAGTTCACGGCCTGGGACGAGGCCAAGGACACCGACCCGACCGCCAGACAGTCGGTCACCGTCGACGGAAAGGTCTACGGAGCCCCGTACTTCGTCGGCGTCCGCGCGCTGTACTACCGCACCGACGTCTTCGACGAGCTCGGCCTGGACGTCCCGGAGAGCCAGGCCGAACTGATCTCCACCGCCCAGCAGATCCGCGCCGCCAGGCCGGACATGTACGGCATCGCGGTCGGCGGCGCCTACACCTACGGCGCGATGCCGTTCATCTGGGCCCACGGCGGTGAACTCGCCACCGGCAGGACGGGCTCGTACGCCTCCGCCATCGACGGCGCGGACGCGCGCAAGGGTATCGAGGCGTACACCTCGCTCTTCGGCGACGACAACTGCCCGGCCGCCAAGTGCGCCGGCATGGGCGGTAACGACACCGTGACCGCGTTCGCCTCGGGCAAGGCGGCGATGGCGATTGGCGGCGACTTCAGCCACGCGGCCGTGGAGGCCGGGAAGGTGAAGGGACAGTACGCGGTGGTGCCGCTGCCCGGCGTCGAGCCCGGCTCCATCGCCCCCGCGTTCGCGGGCGGCAACAACCTCGGTGTGCTGAAGTCCACTTCGCACCGCACCCTCGCCGTCGACCTGATGAAGCGGCTCGCGTCCAAGGAGGCGCAGGGCGAGCTGTTCGACGCGATGGGCTTCCTGCCGACGTTCTCCGACGTGCGGCAGCAGGTGGCGGTGAAGGAGCCGTTCGTGAAGCCGTTCGTCGAGACGCTCGCCGCGGACACCAAGTTCGTGCCGGCCTCGCCGGCCTGGGCGCAGATCGACTCCTCGCTGGTCCTGCCGACGATGTTCCAGGAGATCGTCAGCGGCAAGAAGGACGTGGCCGCCGCCTCGGCGGACGCGGCGAAGAAGATGAACGAGGCGTTCGGGTCCGCCGGATGACGGCGCCCACCGGCTCGGCGGACCTGGACCGCGGGCGGGTGCGGGTGGTCCGTGGCGTCCCGCGCAGCTCCCCGCGCCCCCGGGGAGGTTCGGGCACCCCCTGGCTCTATCTCGCGCCCGCGCTCGTCGTCCTCGGCGGACTGCTCGCCTACCCGATCTACCAGCTCGGCCTGATCTCGCTCTTCCACTACACCCAGGCGCAGGTCAGCGGCGGGGAGCCGACCACCTTCGAGGGGTTCGGCAACTACGCCGAGCTCTTCGCCGACGAGCGGTTCTGGCAGGTGCTGCTGGCCACCGTGCTGTTCGCGGCGGCCTGCGTGGTCTGCACCCTGGCCGTGGGCTGCGCGCTCGCCGTGCTCCTCACCCGGGTGCGGGCGGTGCCCCGGCTCGCGCTGATGCTGGCCGCGCTCGGCGCCTGGGCCACCCCGGCCGTCACCGGCTCCACGGTCTGGCTGTTCCTCTTCGACCCCGACTTCGGCCCGGTCAACCGGGTGCTGGGCCTCGGCGACCACTCGTGGACGTACGGGCGGCTCAGCGCGTTCTTCCTGGTGCTGCTCGAAGTGGTCTGGTGCTCCTTCCCCTTCGTGATGGTGACGGTCTACGCCGGCATCCGCGCCGTACCGTCCGAGGTGCTGGAGGCCGCCGCGCTCGACGGGGCCTCGCAGTGGCGGATCTGGCGCTCGGTGCTCGCCCCGATGCTCCGGCCCATCCTCGTGGTGGTCACCATCCAGTCGGTCATCTGGGACTTCAAGGTCTTCACCCAGATCTACGTGATGACGAACGGCGGCGGCATCGCGGGCCAGAACCTGGTCCTCAACGTCTACGCCTACCAGCAGGCGTTCGCGTCGTCGCAGTACAGCCTCGGCGCGGCGATCGGCGTGGTGATGCTGCTGATCCTGCTCACCGTGACGCTGGTGTATCTGCGGCTGCTGCGCCGCCAGGGGGAGGAACTGTGACGCTCGTGGGCCGGGACCGGAAACCCCGGGTGAATCCTGTGCGCCGGACGGTCCGGCGGCCGGGACGGCTCGCGGCCGAGACGGCGGCGCTGCTGACCGCCGCCGTGGTGGCCTTCCCGCTGTACTGGATGGTGCTGAGCGCCTTCAAACCGGCCGGTGAGATCGAGTCGTCCGAGCCGCGCCCGTGGACCCTGGCACCCACGCTGGACTCCTTCCGGCGGGTCTTCGGACAGCAGGAATTCGGCCGCTACTTCCTCAACAGCGTGGTCGTCGCGGTGGCCGTGGTGATCGCCTCGGCGCTGATCGCCTTTCTCGCCGCGACGGCCGTGACACGATTCCGCTTCCGTATGCGGACCACCCTGCTGATCATGTTTCTGGTGGCCCAGATGGTGCCCGTGGAAGCGCTCACCATCCCCCTGTTCTTCGTCATGCGGGACTTCGGCCAGCTGAACACGCTGTGGTCGCTGATCCTGCCCCACATCGCGTTCTCCCTGCCGTTCGCGATCTGGATGCTCAGGGGGTTCGTGAAGGCCGTTCCGGAGGCGCTGGAGGAGGCCGCCTACATCGACGGGGCGAGCCGTGCGCGCTTTCTGTGGCAGATCCTTTTCCCGCTCGTCCTGCCCGGCCTGGTGGCCACCAGCGTGTTTTCCTTCATCTCCACCTGGAACGACTTCCTGTTCGCCAAGTCCTTCATCATCAGCGACATCTCGCAGTCGACCCTGCCGATGGCGCTGCTGGTCTTCTACAAACCCGACGAGCCGGACTGGGGCGGGGTCATGGCGGCGTCCACGGTGATGACGATTCCGGTACTGGTGTTCTTCGTACTCGTGCAGCGGCGTCTGGTCTCCGGACTGGGCGGCGCGGTAAAGGACTGACGTGACCGAACTGATTCCAGCGCCCCGCAGCGTCGTCGCCGGTTCCGGCGAGGTGCGGCTGACGGCGCGTTCCGGACTCCATGCCGCCCGGGGGACGGAGGGCGTCGGCCAGTGGCTGCGCACCGTCCTGTGGCAGGCGACCGGCCTGCCGCTGCGCGAGGCGCGCGAACTCGACGACACCGACGGCGACGGCATCGGGCTCCGGCTCGATCCCCGGCTGGGCCCCGAGGAGTACCGCCTCGTCAGCGACCCCGGCGGCGTCCTGGTCGAGGGCGGCAGCGCGGCCGGTGTCTTCCGGGGCGCCCAGACGCTGCGGCAGCTCCTCGGCCCGGACGCGTTCCGCAGGGCGCCGCTCCGCCGCGACCGGGTCTGGGCGGTGCCCCACGTCACCGTCGAGGACGCCCCCCGCTTCCGCTGGCGCGGACTCATGCTCGACGTCGCCCGGCACTTCATGCCCAAGGAAGGCGTGCTGCGCTATCTCGATCTGATGGCCGCGCACAAACTCAACGTCCTCCACTTCCACCTGACGGACGATCAGGGGTGGCGCGTCGAGATCCGGCGCCATCCGAAGCTCACCGAGGTCGGCTCCTGGCGCGCCCGGACGAAAATCGGCCACCGCGCCTCACCGCTGTGGGACGACAAGCCGCACGGCGGTCACTACACCCAGGACGACATCCGCGAGATCGTCGCCTACGCCGCCGAACGGCATATCAGCGTGGTCCCGGAAATCGACGTGCCCGGCCACTCGCAGGCCGCCATCGCCGCGTATCCGGAACTCGGCAACACCGATGTCGTCGACACCGCCTCCCTGACCGTCTGGGACACCTGGGGCATCAATCCGAACGTACTCGCCCCCACCGACGACACCCTGCGCTTCTACGAGGAGGTGCTCGAGGAAGTCCTGGAACTGTTCCCGGCGGACGCCGGCCCGTTCTCGCCGTTCGTGCACATCGGCGGCGACGAATGCGTCAAGGACCAGTGGCGCGCCTCGGACACCGCGCAGAAGCAGATCTCCAACCTCGGACTGGCCGACGAGGAGGCCCTGCAGGGCTGGTTCATCGGGCATTTCCACACCTGGCTCGCCGCCCGGGGACGCCGGCTGATCGGCTGGGACGAGATCCTCCAGGGCGGGCTCGCGCCGGGCGCCGCGGTCTCCTCCTGGCGCGGCTACGCGGGCGGGGTGACCGCCGCCCGCGCCGGGCACGACGTGGTCATGTGCCCCGAGCAGCAGGTGTACCTGGACCACCGGCAGGCCGCGGGCCCCGAGGAGCCGGTGCCGATCGGGTACGTGCGCACCCTGGAGGACGTCTACCGGTTCGAGCCCGTACCGGCGGAGCTGACCCCCGAGGAGGCCGCGCGGGTGCTGGGCACCCAGGCCAACGTGTGGACCGAGGTGATGGAGGACCAGGGGCGCGTGGACTACCAGACGTTCCCCCGGCTCGCCGCCCTCGCCGAGGTCGCCTGGAGCGCCCTGCCCGCCCCCGAGGAACGGGACTTCGCCGGCTTCGAACGGCGCATGACCACCCACTACCGGCGCCTGGACGCGCTCGGGGTCGGCTACCGGCCGCCCACCGGACCCCTGCCCTGGCAGACGCGTCCGGGCGTACTGGGCCGCCCGATCGACGGCCCGCCCCCGAACCTCTGACGTCCCCGCCGTCCCGCGCGCCCGGCGGCCCGCCGCCGGGCCCGGGGCCCCGAACGGGCCCTGCCCGCCCGTCCGTCCCGGGCCGAACAGGTCACGCGATACGGCACAGGAGTCACCGAAGAGGGTCATGCCGAAACGTACCGGCTATGCCGGGTCAATTCGGGCATGCCCGGGGTGAGGTGGGCGAATGCCTCCTAGCGGACCCCCGTCTTCGGCGCCTGCCAAGATGTGCCAGAGTTGCCACGTCCGCCCTGTCAGGTCGTACCGTACGGCAGCACAGGTGGGACCAGGTGGGGCAGCGGGAAGGGGCAGCCGGTTTTGAGCACGCACGCACCGCAGGCGGCGCAGGCCGTGACACTGCCGACGACCCTGGACGAGGCGGTGGCGGCGCTCACCGCCGTGCCCGCCGCCGTGCCCGTGGCGGGCGGCACCGACCTGATGGCCGCCGTCAACTCCGGTCAGCTCAGGCCCGCCGCCCTGGTCGGCCTCGGCCGGATCAGCGAGATCCGCGGCTGGCAGTACCTGGACGGGCACGCGCTGCTCGGCGCCGGTCTCACCCACGCGCGGATGGGACGCCCCGACTTCGCCGCCCTCATCCCGGCGCTCGCCGCCTCCGCGCGCGCCGCCGGACCGCCGCACATCCGCAACGCCGGCACCCTGGGCGGCAACATCGCCTCCGCCGCCCCCACCGGGGACGCGCTGCCCGTCCTGGCCGCCCTGGAGGCGACGCTGATCATCGCGGGCCCGGGCGGGGCCCGCCGCGAGATCCCGGTGTCGCACCTGCTCGCCGGGATGGACCTGCTGCGCCCGGGCGAACTCATCGGCTACGTGCGCGTACCGCTGCTGCACGCCCCCCAGGTCTTCCTGAAGGCGACCGGCCGCACCGGCCCCGGCCGCGCGGTCGCGTCCGTCGCCCTGGTGCTCGACCCGGCCCGCCGCGGCGTCCGCTGCGCGGTGGGCGCCATAGCGCCGATGCCGCTGCGGCCCCTGGAGGCCGAGCAGTGGGTCGCGCAGCTCATCGACTGGGACAACAACCGCGCGATCGTGCCCGACGCACTGACCGCGTTCGGGGAGTACGTCGCCGCGGCCTGCATCCCCGACGCCGCCCCCGGCGAGGACGGCACCGTCCCACCACTACCGCCCGCGGTACTGCACCTGCGGCGCACCGTCGCCGCGCTGGCCCGACGAGCACTGGGGAGGGCGCTGTCGTGACCGACGACCAGCACGGACAGGGCACGCCCCCGGGCGGCGGCCGCTGGGACCCGCTGCCCCAGGGCGAGTACGACGACGGCGCCACGGCCTTCGTGAACCTCCCCGAGGGCGGCATCGACGCCCTGCTGGACGCCATGGAGAGCCCGCTCGCGGCGCCGGGGCACGGCTATGTGCCGCCGCAGATAACGGTCACTCCCGCTACCACCGCGGGCATCGACCCGGCGGCCACCGGCACCTGGGCGGCGCCCGGCGCGCCCGTCGACGGCGCCCAGTGGCACGACCCGCAGGCCGCCGAGGGCGACGCGGCCACGGGCGACCGGTTCACCTACGACCCCGGCGTCACCGGGCAGTGGACCTATGAGGAGACGGGCAGCCCGGAGCACCCCGCGCCCGGACACGACGTCACCGGCCAGTGGTCGATCCCCGTCGCCGGCGGCGACCTGCCGGACGAGTCGGGCGAGTTCACCACGTCCGCCCTGGTCGAGCAGTGGGGCGGCACCCCGCCGGCCACCCTCCCGGGCGGCGCCCCGGCCCCCTGGGCCGACCAGGCCATCGGCCGGCCGTGGGGGCCCGGCGTGCCGGGGGTCCCGCAGGAGCAGGACCCGGCGCACCCGGAGACCGGACACGGCCCCGCGCACGAGCAGTACGACCAGTACGACCAGCAGGCACCGCACGGGCAGCACGGGCCGTACGAGCAGGTGCCGCACGAGCAGTACGGGCAGCAGGCGCAGCCCCACGGGGAGCCCGGTGCGGGACCCGCGTACCAGCAGGCGCCCGGACCGGACGCCTACGACGGGCGGTTCGCCCACGACGCGTCCGCGGCCGGACGGCACGCGGCCGGTCACGCGCCCGAGCGGCCCGGCGGGGCGGAACACCTGCCGGGCGCCGGTGCCGCGCCGGATCCTTCCGGCGTGCCCGGTCCGGTGCCGGAGCAGCCCGCGGACGCCGTCGCGGCGCGGCCCCACGGCGAGCCCGCCCCGGGCGACGGCCCGGTCTTCGGCCGGCCGTCCGCCCCGGACGCGTACGACGGGCAGCCCGCCCACCACGACGCGCACGCGCCCGCGGGGCCGGCGGACCGGCACGACCCCGAGCCGTCCGGCGCCCCGGAACACCCCGCGGCGGGCGCCGCGCCGGGCAGCCCCGTGGCACCCGGTCACGCCCCCGAGCAGCCCTCCGCCGGTCACGCCCCCGAGCAGCCCTCCGCCGGTCACGCCCCGGAGCCCTCCGGTGCGCCCGGTCACGCCCCCGAGCAGCCCGCGCACGAGGGGCCCCGGTCGGCCGGTGTGCCGCAGCCGTTCCCCGTCGAGGGGTACGCGGAACCGCCGTGGCCGTCCGACGCGGAGGCCGCCGACGGCGCCCCGCCCGCGCCCCGGGAGCACCCGCAGCCCGGCGGCCAGGACGCCTCCGCGCCCGTTTCCGGGGCCGCTGGGGCCTCGGAGGCCCCTGAGGGCCCCGGGGCCGCCGACGAGGCCCCTGAGGCCGCCGAGAGCCCCGCGGAGCCCTCCGCCGCCGACGGGACCGGCCAGGAGCCCGGCGCCGAGCCGGACCCCGTCGCCGACGAGAGCGCCCCGGCGGCCGACGCCGAGTCCCCGGACGGGGCCGCCGTCCCGACGGCGCACGACGGTTCCGGCGCACCCGACGCCACGGACGCCCAGGACGCCGCGGAGGCCCCGGAGACCGAGGACGCCGCGGAGACCCCGGACGCCCCCGGCACGGCGGACGCGGACGCCCCGGACGATGCGGCCCAGCCCCCCGCCCCGGACGCCGCGCCCCCCGGTGCCCCGCACGACGACCACCCCCTGGCCACCTACGTGCTCCGCGTCAACGGCACCGACCGGCCCGTCACCGACGCCTGGATCGGCGAGTCGCTGCTCTACGTGCTGCGCGAGCGGCTCGGGCTGGCCGGCGCCAAGGACGGCTGCTCGCAGGGCGAGTGCGGCGCCTGCAACGTGCAGGTCGACGGCCGGCTCGTGGCGTCCTGCCTGGTCCCGGCCGTCACCGCGGCCGGCAGCGAGGTCCGTACCGTCGAGGGACTGGCCCAGGACGGCCACCCCTCGGACGTGCAGCGGGCGCTCGCGCGGTGCGGCGCCGTGCAGTGCGGCTTCTGCGTACCGGGCATGGCGATGACCGTGCACGACCTCCTGGAGGGCAACCCCGCCCCCACCGAGCTGGAGACCCGCCAGGCCCTCTGCGGCAACCTGTGCCGCTGCTCCGGCTACCGGGGCGTGGTGGACGCCGTCAAGGAGGTCGTCGCCGAACGCGAGGCGCACTCCGAGTCCCCCGAGTCCGGCCCGGACGGCGAGGCGGACACGCCCCGCATCCCGCACCAGGCGGGACCCGGCGCCGGCGGGGTCAACCCCTCGGCGTTCCACACCCCCGAACCCCATGACCGGGACCACGGCCAGGACGGAGGCCAGGCGTGAGCAACGAAGCAGCCACCGCGCAGGCCGCACAGGTCGCGGAGGCCGCCCCCGATCCGGAAGCGGTGCCGCGCGGACTCGGCGTCTCCCTGCCGGCCGCCGACGCCCGCGCCAAGACCGAGGGCACCTTCCCGTACGCCGCCGACCTGTGGGCCGAGGGCCTGCTGTGGGCGGCCGTGCTGCGCTCGCCGCACCCGCACGCGCGGATCGTGTCCATCGACACCACCCACGCGCGGGAGATGCCCGGCGTCCGCGCGGTCGTCACCCACGAGGACGTCCCCGGCACCCCGGTGCACGGCCGCGGCAAGGCCGACCGCCCGGTCTTCGCCTCCGAGGTGGTGCGCCACCACGGCGAGCCCATCGCGGCCGTCGCCGCCGACCACCCGGACACCGCGCGGATGGCCGCCGCCGCCGTCATCGTCGAGTACGAGGTGCTCGACCCGGTGACCGACCCCGAGCAGGCCTTCGAGGCCGAACCGCTGCACCCGGACGGCAACCTGATCCGGCACATCCCGCTGCGCCACGGCGACCCCGAGGCGGCCGGCGAGGTCGTCGTCGAGGGCCTGTACCGCATCGGCCGCCAGGACCCCGCCCCCATCGGCGCCGAGGCCGGACTCGCCGTGCCCCGCCCGGACGGCGGCGTCGAGCTGTACCTGGCCTCCACCGACCCGCACGGCGACCGCGACACCGCCGCCGCCGCGTTCGGCCTGGAACCCGATCGGGTGAAGGTCGTCGTCACCGGGGTGCCGGGCGCCACCGCCGACCGCGAGGACCAGAGCTTCCAGTTGCCGCTCGGCCTGCTGGCGCTGAAGACCGGCTGCCCGGTCAAGCTCACCGCCACCCGCGAGGAGTCCTTCCTCGGCCACGCCCACCGCCACCCCACCCTGCTGCGCTACCGCCACCACGCCGACGCCGAGGGCCGGCTGGTCAAGGTCGAGGCGCAGATCCTGCTCGACGCGGGCGCCTACGCGGACACCTCCGCCGACGCCCTGGCCGCCGCCGTCGCCTTCGCCTGCGGGCCGTACGTCGTGCCGAACGCGTTCATCGAGGGCTGGGCGGTGCGCACCAACAACCCGCCCTCCGGCCATGTGCGCGGCGAGGGCGCGATGCAGGTGTGCGCCGCCTACGAGGCGCAGATGGACAAGCTCGCCAAGAAGCTCGGCACCGACCCGGCGGAGCTGCGCCTGCGCAACGTCATGGCCACCGGCGACGTCCTGCCCACCGGCCAGACCGTGACCTGCCCGGCCCCGGTCGCCGAACTCCTGGAGGCGGTACGGGACTTCCCGCTGCCGCCGCTGCCGAAGGACACCCCCGAGGACGAGTGGCTGCTGCCCGGCGGCCCCGAGGGCGCGGGCGAACCGGGCGCGGTGCGCCGCGGCGTGGGCTACGGCCTGGGCATGGTGCACATGCTCGGCGCGGAGGGCGCGGACGAGGTGTCCACGGCCACCGTGCGGGTGCAGGGCGGTGTGGCGACGGTGCTGTGCGCGGCGGTGGAGACCGGGCAGGGCTTCTCCACCCTGGCCCGGCAGATCGTGCAGGAGATCCTCGGTGTCGACGAGGTGCACGTGGTGCCCGTGGACACCGACCAGCCGCCGGCCGGCGCGGGCTGCCGGGGCCGGCACACCTGGGTGTCGGGCGGCGCGGTGGAACGCGCGGCGAAGATGGTCCGCACCCAGCTCCTCCAGCCGCTGGCCCACAAGTTCGGCATGTCCACCGAACTGCTGCAGATCACCGACGGCAGGATCACCTCGTACGACGGTGTGCTGTCGACGACCGTCACGGAGGCGATGGACGGCAAGGAACTGTGGGCCACCGCCCAGTGCCGCCCGCACCCGACGGAGCCGCTGGACGAGTCCGGGCAGGGCGACGCCTTCGTGGGCATGGCGTTCTGCGCGATCCGCGCGGTGGTCGACGTCGACATCGAGCTCGGCTCGGTACGGGTGGTGGAGCTGGCGGTCGCCCAGGACGTGGGCCGGGTGCTCAACCCGGCGCAGCTCGCCGCCCGGATCGAGGCGGGGCTGACCCAGGGCGTGGGCGCCGCGCTCACCGAGAACCTGCGCACCCCGCGCGGTCTGGTCCGCCACCCGGACCTGACCGGGTACGCGCTGCCGACCGCGCTGGACGCGCCGGACATCCACATCGTGAAGCTGGTCGAGGAGCGGGACGTGGTCGCGCCGTTCGGGGCGAAGGCGGTCAGCGCGGTGCCGGTGGTGACCTCGCCGGCGGCCGTCGCCTCCGCCGTCCGGGCCGCCACGGGCCGCCCGGTGAACCGCCTGCCGATCCGCCCGCAGGCCGCGGTGGTGACCGGCGGCTGACCCCGCGGTGGCGTGGTGACCCCGGAGGCGGTCCGTCGCGGACGATCCTCGCGGGGGAGGCAACGCACGGGGGTGCCCGGGCGTCTTCAGTGACAGGGGTGCCCGGTCGGTCGTCGCCGGCCTCGGCCCGGGGGCGTTGTCAGTGGTGGCGCGTAGTGTTCCGAGTGGTGGGGGACGGTGCCGGGCCCGCGGGGGGCATGGGCCGTCCTGCCCGGGGCAGGGCGTTCGCGGGCCCGGGACGAAGCACACGTATCGCGGGGGAATCATGAGCACGACGGACACCGTCGCCACAGCGGCGATCACACTCACCGACGCCGACCTCGATCTCCGCATCACGCACGCGTCCACGCGCCGCTGGCTGGCCGACCCCGGACTGCCCGTGGACAGCGGCCTGTTCAGCTTCGCCGCGCTGACGCGGCAGGGCGGCCCGCGCACGGTGGCCGACGCGGCCGGCGACCCCGGCGGCCGGCTCTCCGCGGAGCTGCGGGACCAGCTGGTCATCGGCGGGCTGCTGGGCCCGGCCGGTCTGGACACGGAGTCGGTGCTGCTCGACGGGGTGACCGGGGAGGTCTCGACGACGCACTTCCTGCACGACCGCACCGACCTGATGGACCGCCGGCCGCTCGCCCCGTCCCTGCCGACCCTGGTGCGGTTCGCCGCGGCGACGGACGAACTGGCCGGTCTGCGCGGCCAGTTCGCCGACCAGGCGGGCCGGTACGGCACCGAGGCGGTCGCGGAGGCGTCCCGCCGGCTGCTCGCGGTGTTCGAGGAGGGCGCGGACGGCGAGCCGGCGCCGTTCTGGAGGATGGCCGCGCTGATCCGCCCCCTGGCCCTGGTGGCGGGCCCCGGCACCGCCTCGGGCCTGGCCCTGGACCTTCCCGTCCGCCTGCTGGACCAGGAGTTCGGCCGGGGCGGCGTGGTCCGCTTCGAGGAGGTCGACTTCCCCGCGACGCTCACGCACGAACCGACCCGCCGCTTCCTGTGCGGGACGGGCCTCCCGGAGGACGGCTTCCTCTTCCAGCTGGACACCGACCTGCCGCTGCGCACGCTCGCGGAGTTCTACGCCGACGAGCGCGACCTCCCCGACGACCGCCTGCCCGCCCGGCCCGAGCAGCTGATCCGCCTGGGCCACCTGGTCGACGACCACAGCCTGGTCGTCGACGGCGCCACGGGCGCGGTCCTCAGCTGGAGCGAGTCGGACTCCGCCCTCCACCCCCTGAACACGGACATCTCCACCCTCGCCTTCACCCTCTGGCTGCTGCACCGCGAGCACACCATCGACGAGGAGTCGGGCCACGCCCTGACCTCCGACACCTACGACCAGCTCGCCCTGACGATGATCCAGGTCCTGTCGTCCATCGACCCGACGGGCACCACCGCCGACGCGGACTGGCACTACTGGACGGAGCTGTTCCAGGACGAGGCGGGCGGAGTGCTCTGAGGGCACGCCCGGACGGACCAGGGCCGGGACCCGGACAGGGGCCCGGCCCCGGACCGGGCAGGGCCGTTCCGGGGCGTCGGGCACCGGAGACCGTGGCGGGATTCGAACCCGCGTACCTCGCTGTGCAGGCGAGTCCCTGGGACCACTCGGGCACACGGTCGTGTCGGCGGCGAAGTGCCGTGCGGCGCCCCGCCGTTGCCGACCGGAGCACGACCCTACGCCGCGGGTGACCCGGCGCTCAAGGGCATTCCGCGGCGCCGGCCTACGACCAAGGTCCCGGTCCCGTCCCACCACCCCGACAGGGGTCAAACCGTTTCGTGGCCCTTACGCTGACCGGCATGACCACCCCGCATCCGCACGACACCGGTGTCGCCGGGACCGCCGACGTCCCCGCCCCGCCCCCCGGCCCCGACAGCGCGACCGTGCTGAGCCGCCCCTACCGGGCGCTCAGCATCGGCGTGGTCTCCGTGGTGCTGCTGATCGCCTTCGAGGCGACCGCGGTCGGTACGGCGATGCCGGTGGCCGCGCGGGAGCTGGACGGGGTGTCGCTGTACGCGTTCGCGTTCTCCGGGTACTTCACGACCAGCCTGTTCGGCATGGTGCTGTCCGGCCAGTGGGCCGACCGGCGCGGCCCGCTCGGGCCGCTGGCCTGGGGCATCGCCTCCTTCGCCGCGGGGCTGCTGCTCTCCGGGACGGCCGGCGCGATGTGGCTGTTCATCCTGGGCCGGGCCGTGCAGGGGCTCGGCGGCGGACTGGTGATCGTCGCGCTCTACGTCATCGTCGGCCGGGCCTACCCGGAGCGGCTGCGTCCGGCGATCATGGCCGCGTTCGCGGCGAGCTGGGTGATCCCGTCGGTCGTCGGCCCGCTCGCCTCCGGCGCGGTCACCGAACACATCGGCTGGCGCTGGGTGTTCCTCGGGATACCCGCGCTGGTGGTGTTCCCCCTGGCACTCGCGCTGCCGCAGATACGGCGCCTGGCGTCCGGCCCCGTGGGCGACGGCGGGGAGGCTCCCGCCTCCTTCGACGGCCGCCGCATCCGCCTCGCGCTGGCGATCTCCGCCGGCGCGGGACTGATCCAGTACGCGGCCCAGGACCTGCGCTGGCTCTCCCTGCTGCCGGGCGCGCTGGGCGTGGCGCTGCTCGTCCCGGCGGTGCGGGGACTGCTCCCGCGCGGCACCTACCGGGCGGCGCGCGGCCTGCCCTCGGTGGTGCTGCTGCGCGGCGTCGCCGCCGGCTCCTTCATCGCGGCGGAGTCCTTCGTGCCGCTGATGCTGGTCACCCAGCGCGGGCTCAGCCCGACCCTCGCCGGGTTCTCGCTCGCGGCGGGCGGCGGGACCTGGGCGCTGGGCTCCTGGGTGCAGTCGCGGCCCCGGCTGGAGCCGTACCGGGAGCGGCTGATGACCCTGGGGATGGTGCTGGTCGCGGCGGCCGTCGCGGCGGCCCCGAGCGTGCTGATCGACGCGGTGCCGGCCTGGACGGTGGCGGTCGCCTGGGGCTTCGGCTGCTTCGGCATGGGCCTGGTGATCTCCTCCACCAGCGTGCTGCTGCTCCAGCTCTCCGCCCCGAAGGAGGCCGGCACCAACTCCGCCGCCCTCCAGATCTCCGACGGCCTGTCCAACGTCGTCCTCCTCGCGGCCGGCGGCGCCGCCTTCGCGGCCCTCGGCGGTGGCACGGTGAGCCACACCGCCACCACGGCCACCGGCTCCCACCCGGCCGCCTTCGCGGCGGTCTTCCTGCCGATGGCGGCGGTGGCCCTGGCGGGCGCGTGGGTGGCCACGCGGGTGCGGGCGGCCTCCGTATGACACCGGGTGACGCCACCTGGCTGCCGCGCCCGCGCCGACTGTGACCTCGGTCCCACCCTCGGGTGGTGCGGCCGTGTAGCGGCGATGACACCACCGGCCCATCGGTAGGGTGGCCCGGTCGTCGTACGTAGCCGAGCCGCTCGACCCCCCCAACGGAGACCGTGACTACCACCGCCAGCTCCGCCTCGCACCACCTGTCCCCGGCCTTTCCCGGCCGCGCCCCCTGGGGCACCGCCGGGAAGCTGCGCGCCTGGCAGCAGGGCGCGATGGAGAAGTACATCCAGGCACAGCCCCGTGACTTCCTGGCGGTCGCCACACCCGGCGCCGGCAAGACGACCTTCGCGCTGACGCTGGCCTCCTGGCTGCTGCACCACCACGTCGTGCAGCAGGTGACCGTGGTCGCGCCGACCGAGCACCTGAAGAAGCAGTGGGCGGAGGCCGCCGCGCGGATAGGCATCAAGCTCGACCCCGAGTACAGCGCGGGCCCGCTCGGCAGGGAGTACGACGGCGTCGCCGTGACGTACGCCGGTGTCGGTGTGCGCCCCATGCTGCACCGCAACCGGGTCGAGCAGCGCAAGACCCTCGTCATCCTCGACGAGATCCACCACGCCGGTGACTCCAAGTCCTGGGGCGAGGCGTGCCTGGAGGCGTTCGAGCCGGCCACCCGGCGCCTCGCGCTCACCGGTACGCCGTTCCGCTCCGACACCAACCCCATCCCCTTCGTGACGTACGAGGAGGGCGACGACGGGATCCGGCGGTCGGCGGCCGACTACACCTACGGGTACGGCTCCGCGCTCGCCGACGGCGTCGTCCGTCCCGTGATCTTCATGTCGTACAGCGGCAACATGCGCTGGCGCACCAAGGCGGGCGACGAGATCGAGGCCCGTCTCGGCGAGCCCATGACCAAGGACGCGATCAGCCAGGCCTGGCGCACCGCGCTCGACGCGCGCGGCGAGTGGATGCCGGCCGTGCTGCGCGCCGCCGACCAGCGGCTCACCGAGGTCAGGAAGGCCATCCCGGACGCCGGCGCCCTCGTCATCGCCTCCGACCAGGAGTCCGCCCGCGCCTACGCCAAGCTGATCCGCGACATCACCGGCCACAAGGCCACCCTCGTGCTCTCCGACGACTCCGGCGCCTCCCAGCGGATCGACGAGTTCAGCGGCGGCGACGACCGCTGGATGGTCGCCGTGCGCATGGTGTCCGAGGGCGTCGACGTCCCGCGCCTCGCGGTCGGCGTGTACGCCACCACCATCTCCACCCCGCTGTTCTTCGCCCAGGCCGTCGGCCGTTTCGTGCGGTCCCGGCGGCGCGGCGAGACCGCGTCGGTGTTCCTGCCGACCGTCCCGGACCTGCTCTCCTTCGCCAACGAGATGGAGCGCGAGCGCGACCACGTCCTCGACAAGCCGAAGAAGGACGGCGAGGAGGACCCGTACGCCGAGTCCGAGAAGGAGATGGAGGAGGCGAACCGGGAGCAGGACGAGGACACCGGTGAGCAGGACATGCTGCCCTTCGAGGCGCTGGAGTCCGACGCCGTCTTCGACCGGGTGATGTACAACGGCGCCGAGTTCGGCATGCAGGCCCACCCGGGCAGCGAGGAGGAGCAGGACTACCTCGGCATCCCCGGCCTGCTGGAGCCCGACCAGGTGCAGCTGCTGCTGCAGAAGCGGCAGGCCCGGCAGATCGCGCACAGCCGCAGGAAGCCGGACGACGAGGCCGACCTGCTCGAACTGCCCGCCGAGCGGCGGCCGGTGGTCTCCCACAAGGAGATGATGGAGCTGCGCAAGAAGCTCAACACCCTCGTCGGCGCCTACGTCCACCAGAGCGGCAAGCCGCACGGCGTGATCCACACCGAGCTGCGCCGGGTCTGCGGCGGCCCGCCCTCCGCCGAGGCCACGGCCGGACAGCTGCGCCAGCGGATCGCCAAGGTGCAGGAGTGGGCCACGCGCATGCGGTGACCCCGTGACCGGAGGGGCCCGTGTGGTGCCCGGGGCGGAGGGACGTACCGGGGCAAACGGAACCAGTTTGCCGACACGGTGCCCGGATTCTGGACGGAGCCTTCCGCTCACCGAACCGGCTCGCTACTGTCCCCGCTACGCACACGCCCCGTGGCAGCGCCGCCGCGGAGCGCAGCCGTGAAGCGACTGTGCCCGGGACACCGCCGGGCCGCCGGCCGATCGGCGGCCTCTGAAGCGCGTGACCGACGGGACTCGGTGACGCATCCGCCGCGAGGGGGCCGTCGACCTCACCACTAAGGAGTGGGCGTCGTGACCGCGGAGACCTCTCAGACGCTCGACAGGGGACTGCGTGTCCTCAAGCTGCTGGCCGACACGGACCACGGGCTGACCGTCACCGAGCTTTCCCACAAACTGGGCGTGAACCGGACCGTCGTATACCGGTTGCTCGCCACGCTGGAGCAGCACGCCCTGGTCCGCCGTGACCTGGGCGGACGGGCCCGGGTCGGGCTCGGGGTGCTGCGGCTGGGCCGGCAGGTGCATCCGCTGGTGCGCGAGGCGGCGATGCCGGCACTGCGGTCACTGGCGGAGGACATCGGCGCGACCGCGCACCTGACGCTGGTGGACGGGGCGGAGGCGCTGGCGGTGGCCGTGGTGGAGCCGTCGTGGACGGACTACCACGTGGCCTACCGGGCCGGGTTCCGGCACCCGCTGGACCGCGGGGCCGCGGGCAAGGCGATCCTCGCGGCCCGCCAGCAGCGGGCGGACGACCCCGGGTACACGCTGACGCACGGCGAGCTGGAGGCGGGAGCGTGCGGGGCGGCCGCGCCGCTGCTGGGGGTCACGGGGGTGGAGGGGAGCGTGGGTGTGGTGATGCTCTCGGAGGTCGTGCCGGAGCGGGTGGGGGCACGCGTGATGGACGCGGCCCGCGAGGTCGCGGAAGCCCTCCGCTAGCCGCGCCCGCCCGTGCCGCCCCCGGGGGGCACCTCCCAGCCCTTCGAGGCACTGGGAGAGGCGCGCGGGCCCCGTGGCTACGATGACGTCGTGCTCACTCGTCTCACGCGTCCCCATAAGCTGGCCGCTCTCGCGGTGCCCGTCGTGGCCCTGCTGGCCACCGCGGGGCTCGCGCCGCTGCCCTTCTCCGTGGCGCAGCCCGGGCTGACCGCGGACGTGCTCGGGGAGAACAAGGGCACCCAGGTCATCACGATCACCGGGGCTCCCGTCCGCGAGACCAGCGGGCAGCTGCGGATGACGACGATCGAGGCGACCTCCCCGGACACCCGCGTCGACCTCCCCGACGTCATCGACGGCTGGTTCCGCACCGACCAGGCGGTCATGCCCCGCGACTCGGTCTACCCCAGCGGCGACAGCGTCCGGGAGATCGAGCGGTACAACCGCGAGCAGATGGAGGAGTCCCAGGACGAGGCGACCCGGGCCGCGCTGGCGTACCTGGGCCGCGCGGACGAGGACATCGACGTCCGGCTGAAGCTGGCCGACGTCGGCGGGCCCAGCGCCGGACTGCTGTTCTCCCTCGGCATCGTCGACAAGCTGGACGGCGACGGCAGCGGCGGCGACCTCACCGGCGGCCGGGTCGTCGCCGGTACGGGCACCATCGACGCGGACGGCACCGTCGGCGCGGTCGGCGGCGTCCCCCTGAAGACGCAGGCGGCCCGGCGGGACGGCGCCACCGTGTTCCTCGTGCCCGAGGCCGAGTGCTCCGACGCGCGGTCCGAACTCCCCGAGGGACTGCGGCTGGTCCCGGTCACCACCCTGAAGGGCGCCGTGGACGCGCTGGTCGCGCTGGAGAAGGGCACGGGCGAGGTCCCCGCCTGCTGACGGCGGCCCCTACCCCTCCTTGACGAACCCTTCCGCCACCATCCAGTCGAGCGCCACCTCGTGCGGGTCCTCCCCGTCGACGTCCACCTTGGCGTTGAGGGTCTGCGCCACGTCGTTGTCCAGCTTCGCCGTGACCGGGCCGAGGACGTCGGCGATCGCCGGCCACTCCTCGAAGGTGTCGGCGTTGACCGTCGGCGCCGCGTTGTAGTTGGGGAAGAACTTCCTGTCGTCCTCCATCACCACCAGGTTCATGGACTTGATGCGCCCGTCGGTGGTGAAGACCTCGCCGTAGGCGCAGGCGCCCTTCGCCGCCTGGGTGTAGATGATGCCGGTGTCCATCTGCGTGACGTCGCGCGCCGGGAGGTCCATCCCGTACGCCTTCTCCATGCCCGGCAGCCCGTCCGCGCGGTTGGCGAACTCGCCCTCCACACAGAGCGTCACCGCGCCCGGGTCGGACTTCGCCAGCGCGGCCACGTCGGAGAGCGTGCGCGTGCGGTACTTCTCGTAGTTCGCCTGGTTCATGGCGAGGGCGTACGTGTTGTTCAGCTCCGACGGCTCCAGCCAGACCACGCCGTTCTTCTCGTCCGCGTCGCGCACCGCCTCCCACTGCTCCCGAGGGTCCGGGATCGGCCTGCTGTTGCCCTGGTACGTGATCCACGCCGTGCCCGTGTACTCGAACCCGGCGTCCGCCTCGCCGCCCACGACCGCCTCCCGGGAGCCGACGGAACCCTGGATGCCGGTCCGGTCGACGACCTCGGCGCCGGCTGCCTGGAAGGCGATGCCCATGATCGCGCCGAGGATCAGCTGCTCGGTGAACTCCTTGGAGGTGACGGTGAGTTTCGCGCCCTCCAGCGGCTTGCCCCGGCCGATCGAGCCCGGCTCCACGTCGTCGACCATGGGGGAGCCGCTGGTCAGTCCGCAGCCCGCCGCGGCGGCCGTCAGCAGCGCCGCGGCCAGCAGCGCACCCCTGTGCCGTGCCGGCCGTCTCATGGGCCCGCCTCCAGACCGCGCGGCCGCAGCAGCAGTTCCGCCAGGGAGGCCAGCCAGTCCACCAGCAGCGCCAGGGCGACGGTGAGGACGGAGCCCACCACCAGCACCGGCATCCGCTGGCTGGTGATCCCGGTGGTGATCAGCACGCCGAGTCCGCCGCCCCCGCCGAAGGTGGCCAGGGTCGCCGTGCCGACGTTCAGGACGAGCGCGGTGCGCACACCGGCGAGGATCAGGGGGACGGCCAGCGGCAGCTCCACCCGGGTCAGCACGCCCAGCGGGGACATGCCGATGCCGCGCGCCGCCTCCAGCAGCGTCGGGTCGTTGGCCCTGAGCCCGGCGATGGTGTTGGCCAGCACCGGCAGGACGGCGTAGGCGATGATGCCGATCAGGGCGGCCCTGCGGCCGATGCCGAGCCAGATCACCAGCAGCGCCAGCAGACCGATCGCCGGGGTGGCCTGGCCCATGTTGGCGACGGCCATCGCGGCCGGGGTGGCCCGGCGGAACATGCCGCGGGTCAGCAGGATGCCCAGCGGGATCGCGATGAGCAGCACGAAGAACGTCGAGATCGCCGTGAGCTGGATGTGCTGCCACAGCGCCTTGGACACCTGCCCGTCGGACAGCGCGTTGCGGGTCAGCGCGTCGAGGTCGGCCTGCTCGAACCACAGCCAGGTCGCGAGCAGCACCGCGATCAGCACCACCGGCAGGAACGTCAGCTTCTGCCAGGTCACCCGGGGCCGCGTCGGCGGCGGCGGGGGAGCGGTGTCCTCCCCGTCGGACTCGGCGCCCTCGTCGCGGAAGGCGAGCCCCTTCACCTCGTGCTCGCCCTCGGGCCGCCGTCCGGACGCGGCCCTCACGCCTTCGCCTCCCCGCCGAAGCCGCCGAAGCCCTCCTGCTCGGCGTGCGTCTGCGCGGCCCGCTGCTCCTCCAGCTCGTGCTGCGCCTCCCGCGCCTCCAGCCGGTCGGCCTCCAGCAGTTCGTGCACCGAGTTCATCAGCGTCTCCACGTCCACGACACCCTCGTACGCGCCGCGCCGCCCGGTGACCGCGACCCGCCCGGTGTTGTCGGTGAGGACCGCCTCCAGCGCGTCCCGCAGGGTCGCGTCCCGGGTCACCGTGTCGTGGACCAGGGTGCCCGCGCGGGCCAGCGAGCCCTTGGCGCGCATCAGGTCGCCGCGCCGCAGCCACTTGTAGGGGCGGCCCTGCTTGTCCAGCAGCAGGATCTCGTTGGTGCCGCCGGAGCGGAGCCGGTTGAAGATGTGCTGGAGCGGGTCGTCGACGGTCACCGTCGGGTAGTCGGTGATCTCCACGTCCCGCACCCGGGTGAGGTTGAGCCGCTTCAGCGCCGCCCCGGCGCCCACGAAGCCCGAGACGAAGTCGTCGGCGGGGTTGGTGAGGATCGCCTCCGGGGTGTCGAACTGGGCGATGTGGGAGCGTTCGCGCAGCACCGCGATCCGGTCGCCGATCTTGATCGCCTCGTCGAAGTCGTGGGTGACGAAGACGATCGTCTTGTGCAGGTCGCGCTGGAGGCGGATCAGCTCGTCCTGGAGGTGGTCCCGGGTGATCGGGTCGACCGCGCCGAACGGCTCGTCCATCAGCAGCACCGGAGGGTCCGCCGCGAGCGCCCGCGCCACGCCCACCCGCTGCTGCTGGCCGCCGGACAGCTGACGCGGATAGCGGCCGTGGAACTCGCCCGGGTCCAGGCCGACCAGGTCCAGCATCTCCTCCACCCGGGCCCGCACCCGGGCGGCCGGCCAGCGCAGCATCCTCGGCACCAGCGCGATGTTCTGCGCCACGGTCATGTGCGGGAACAGGCCGCTGGCCTGGATCGCGTAGCCGATCGTGCGGCGCAGCCGCACCGGGTCCATGTGGGTGACGTCCTCGCCGCCGATGCGGATCCGGCCGCCCGTCGGCTCGATCAGCCGGTTGATCATCTTCAGCGTGGTGGACTTCCCGCAGCCCGACGGGCCGACGAAGACCACCGTCTCGCCCGCCCGGATGTCCATGCTGACGTTGTCCACCGCGGGCAGCGTGCTGCCCGGATACCGCTTGGTCAGGCCCTCCAGCTCGATGGTCGCCCCGACCGACCTGGGCGCCGCCCCGGGGGCCCGCGGTGCCTGTGGTGTCTGTGGTGTCTCAGCCACGGATCCCCCTGGGAATGGTCAGCCGCCCGATCAGGACGTACGCGGCGTCGAACAGCAGGGCCAGCACGATGATTCCGAGGGTGCCCGCGAGGACCTGGTTGAGCGCGTTCTTGCTGCCCAGCGAGGCGATCCCGCGGAAGATCAGGTTCCCGAGGCCGGGACCGGAGGCGAAGGCGGCGATGGCGGCGATGCCCATCAGCATCTGCGTGGAGACCCGGATGCCGGTCAGGATGGGCGGCCAGGCCAGGGGCAGCTCCACCCGCGCCAGCCGGGCCACGCGCGACATGCCGATGCCCTTGGCCGCGTCCACCAGCGACGGATCGACCCCGCGCAGCCCCACGATCGCGTTCCGCACGATCGGCAGCAGCCCGTACAGGGTCAGCGCGATCACCGTCGGCGGCACACCGAGCCCCACGACCGGGATCAGCAGACCGATCATGGCCAGCGCCGGGATGGTCAGCAGGGTCGCGGTGGCGGTGGTGGCGAGGTTGCCCGCCCACTCGCTGCGGTAGGTGGCCACCCCGATCAGCACACCGAGCACGGTCGCCACCACCATGCACTGGAAGACGGCGCTGGCGTGCTGGAACGCGTCGGTGAGCAGCTGCTGATGGCGGTTGCCCAGGTACTCCCAGAAGTTCACGTCCGCTCACCCCAGCTCGGCCAGGTCGGGTCACTCGCCGAGCGACGCCTGTTCCACCAGCGGGATGATCCGCAGCGGAACGGGGTTCTCCATGACGATCGCCGTGGAGGCCCGGACGATGCCATCAAAACCGACGACGCGGTCGATCACCCGCTGGAGATCGGCGTTGGAGCGCGCCACCAGCCGGCACAGCATGTCCCCGGTGCCGGTGGTGGTGTGCAGCTCCAGCACCTCCGGCACGGTCGCCAAGTGGGCCCGTACGTCGGCTCCTTGACCCTGCCGGATCTGCAGCGTGGCGAACGCCGTCACCGGGTATCCGAGGGCCGCCGGATCCACCTGGGGTCCGAATCCGCGGATGACTCCGTTCGACTGAAGCCGGTCCAGCCGGGCCTGCACGGTCCCGCGCGCCACCCCGAGCCGCCGGGACATCTCCAGCACGCCGATCCTCGGCTCCCGCGCCAGCAGCAGGATGATCCGCCCGTCCAGATGATCGATCGCCATGTCCGTCTCCCCGGTGGTCATCCTGTACACACAGCCCGCCGATACGGGCGTACGACTATGCATGTTGCCCAGTGATCGGGCGAACTATTGCGCACCTTGCAGGGTTGGCCCACCCTGCCACTATGACGCAGACCACACACCACACTCCCGCAGCGACCGCCCGGCAGGCCGACCCCTTCCCGGTCAAGGGAATGGACGCGGTCGTCTTCGCCGTGGGCAACGCCAAGCAGGCGGCGCACTACTACTCCACCGCCTTCGGCATGAAGCTGGTCGCCTACTCCGGACCGGAGAACGGCAGCCGCGAGACCGCGAGCTACGTCCTGGAGAACGGCTCCGCCCGGTTCGTCCTCACCTCGGTGATCAAGCAGTCCACCGAGTGGGGCGCCTTCCTCGCCGAGCACGTGGCCGCGCACGGCGACGGCGTCGTCGACCTCGCCATCGAGGTGCCGGACGCGCGCGCCGCGTACGCCTACGCCGTCGAGCACGGCGCCCGCTCCGTCGCGGAGCCGTACGAGCTGAAGGACGAGCACGGCACCGTGGTCCTGGCCGCGATCGCCACCTACGGCAAGACCCGCCACACCCTGGTCGAGCGCGGCGGCTACGACGGCCCCTACCTGCCCGGCTACGTCGCCGCCGACCCGATCGTGGAGCCGCCGGCCCAGCGCACCTTCCAGGCCATCGACCACTGCGTCGGCAACGTCGAGCTCGGCCGGATGAACGAGTGGGTCGCGTTCTACAACAAGGTCATGGGCTTCACGAACATGAAGGAGTTCGTGGGCGACGACATCGCCACCGAGTACAGCGCGCTGATGTCGAAGGTGGTCGCGGACGGGACGCTGAAGGTCAAGTTCCCGATCAACGAGCCCGCCATCGCCAAGAAGAAGTCCCAGATCGACGAGTACCTGGAGTTCTACGGCGGCGCCGGCGTCCAGCACATCGCGCTGAACACCAACGACATCGTGCAGACGGTCCGCCGGATGCGCGCCTCCGGCGTGCGCTTCCTGGACACCCCCGACTCCTACTACGACACGCTCGGTGAGTGGGCGGGCGAGACGCGGGTGCCGGTCGAGACGCTGCGCGAGCTGAAGATCCTCGTCGACCGCGACGAGGACGGCTACCTGCTGCAGATCTTCACCAAGCCGGTCCAGGACCGCCCGACGGTCTTCTTCGAACTCATCGAGCGGCACGGCTCGATGGGCTTCGGCAAGGGCAACTTCAAGGCCCTCTTCGAGGCCATCGAGCGGGAGCAGGCCAAGCGCGGCAACCTGTAGGCCCCGCGAGCGCGCCGGGCCTCAGGAGGACTCGGGCCCCGCCTGGACGGACGGTTCCCCCAGGCGGGCCAGTGCCGCCTTCGCCCGCGGCACCCGCAACGGCGAGAAGTACGGGTTGATCCGCAACGCCTCCCGCAGATGCCGCCGCGCCGCCCCGTACCGCTCCACCTCCCGCTCGATCATGCCCCGGTGGAACACGTACAGCGCGCTGCGCACCCCGCCGCCCCGCGTGCCCTCCGTCGCCCGCACCGCGAACGGCAGCGCCTCCTTCGACCGGCCCGCCCGGTGCAGCGCCCACCCCAGCGCGTCCGCCACCGCCGTCGACGGCTGCCGCTTCCACTCCGCCCGCAGCCGCCGCACCGCCGCCCGCGCGTCCCCGTGGTCCGCCTCGAACCGGCCGAGCACCAGTTCCTCGTCGGCCCCGTGCGCGGCGGCCAGCCGCACCCGCTCCCGCAGCAGGCCGTACTGCACCCCGGCCGCCTGCCGCAGCCCCAGCGACTCGTACAGCTCGCCCAGCTCCAGCGCGTACTCGGGCCGCGGCTGCTTGGCCAGCGCCACCCGGTAGGCGCTGAGCGCCTCCGTCATCCGGCCCAGGGACGCCAGCGCCCTGCCCTGGCCGGCCTGCGCCGCCCGCTGGTCGGGATCGATGCGCACCGCCTCCTGGAAGTGCCGCAGCGCGTCCTCGCGGTCGCCGCGCTCCCAGGCGAGCTGCCCGGCCCGCTCCAGGTACGCCGCCCGCTCGGCCGGCTCCCCGGCGGCCGCGGCCGCGTCGGCCAGCTTGGCCGCGGCGTCCTCCCGCCAGCCCCGGTCCCGGTAGACGGCCGCCGCACGCGCCATCACGGCCGGACCGTCGCGCAGCTCGGTCAGCCGCTCCAGCAGCTTCGCCGTCTCCTCGTCGTCACCGAGCCCCGCGGCCGCCTCGATCAGCGGCGGATACGTCGTCCACCGCTTCGGCTCCAGTTTCCGCGCCTGCTCGCCCCAGGCGCGCGCCTCGGCGAAGTCCCGGCGGGCGTTCGCCAGCACCGCCAGCCCGCGCAGCGCCGGGGCGTTGCCCTTCGGCCGCACCTTCAGCGAGGTGCGCAGCGCCTTCTCCGCGCGCGACCAGTACGCCGGGTCCGCCAGCCGCAGCCCCTGCTCCACCCGGGCCGAGCCGAGCACCGCCCAGGCGTGGGCGTCCCTCGGGTGCGTGCGCAGATGCCGCTCGCGCTCCTCGACCAGCGCCGCCAGGTCGGGCAGCGCGGCCGGCACCCCGCTGGTGACCGCCGCCAGCGCCCGCGCCCCGGGCTCCACCGCGGGCGGCCCCCCTCCGTCCCAGGGCAGCAGCGCCAGCCCCCCGCCCAGCACGGCACATCCGGCGACGGAGGCGAGCAGCGCCCGGCGCCTCCCCCGCTTCCGCGCCGCACCGGACTCCTGCCCGGTCTCCCGACCGGCCGGCTCCGGGGTCGCGGCAGGCTCCTCCTGGGGGCCACCGGGCTGCTCCGGGGTCCCACCGGGCTCCTGCTCGATCCCATCGGCCTGCTCCGGGGTCGCGGCCGGCTCCTCCTGGGGGCCACCGGCATGCTCAGGGGCCCCACCGGGCTCCTGCTCGATCCCATCGGCCTGCTCCGGGGTCGCGGCCGGCTCCTCCCGGGGGCCACCGGCATGCTCAGGGGCCCCACCGGGCTCCTGCTCGGTCCCATCGGCCTGCTCCGGGGTCGCACCCGGCTCCTCCCGGGTCTCACCGGGCCTCTCCCGGGGCTCACAAGGCTTGTCGTCCATGGCGCACACTGTGCGTCACACCCCGTATCCATACGATCATCACACCCCGGTGTGACGCGGCTGCCTACGTGGGGTTCACACCGATGGCCCCGGATGCCACGCTGTGATCATGAGCCGTATCGAAGCGCGACGCGATGAAGACACGGTGGCGGCCGGCCCTCTCGTCGACCGGCTGCTCGGCGGCCTGCCCGCCGAGGCACTGATCACCGACCCCGACGTCACGGCCTCCTACGCCAACGACATGGCGAGCTTCTGCCCGGCCGGCGACCCCGCCGTGGTCGTCCTGCCGCGCACGGTCGAACAGGTCCAGCACGTCATGCGCACCGCCACCGAGCTGGGCGTCCCCGTCGTCCCGCAGGGCGCCCGCACCGGCCTCTCCGGCGCCGCCAACGCCACCGACGGCTGCATCGTGCTCTCCCTGACCAAGATGGACCGCATCCTGGAGATCGACCCGGTCGACCGGATCGCCGTCGTCGAACCCGGCGTCGTCAACGCCACCCTCTCGCGCGCCGTCGGCGACCACGGTCTGTACTACCCGCCGGACCCCTCCAGCTGGGAGATGTGCACCATCGGCGGCAACATCGGCACCGCGTCCGGCGGCCTGTGCTGCGTGAAGTACGGGGTGACGGCCGAGTACGTCCTCGGACTGGACGTCGTCCTCGCCGACGGCCGGCTGATGTCCACCGGCCGCCGCACCGCCAAGGGCGTCGCCGGATACGACCTGACCCGGCTGTTCGTCGGCTCCGAGGGCTCCCTCGGCATCGTCGTGCGGGCGGTCCTCGCCCTCAGGCCCAAACCGCCCGGGCACCTGGTGCTGGCCGCCGAGTTCCCCTCCGGCGCCGCCGCCTGCGACGCCGTCTGCCGCATCATGGCCGGCGGCCACGTCCCCTCACTCCTGGAACTCATGGACCGTACGACGGTCAAGGCCGTCAACGACATGGCCCACATGGGCCTGCCGGAGTCCACCGAGGCCCTGCTGCTCGCCGCCTTCGACACCACCGACCCGGCCGCCGACCTCGCCGCCGTCGGCGCGCTGTGCGAGGCCGCCGGCGCCACCCAGGTCGTGCCGGCCGAGGATGCCGCCGAGTCCGAACTGCTCCTCCAGGCGCGGCGGACGGCCCTGGTCGCGCTCGAAGCCGTCAAGGGCACCACGATGATCGACGACGTGTGCGTGCCCCGCTCACGGCTCGGCGAACTCATCGACGGCGTCGAGCGGATCGCCGAGAAGCACCGGCTCACCATCGGCGTCGTCGCCCACGCGGGCGACGGCAACACCCACCCGACGGTCTGCTTCGACGCGCGGGACTCCGAGGAGTCCCGGCGGGCGCGTGAGTCCTTCGACGAGATCATGGCGCTCGGCCTGGACCTCGGCGGCACCATCACCGGCGAGCACGGGGTCGGCGTGCTGAAGAAGGAGTGGCTGGCGCGCGAACTGGGCCCGGTCGGGCTCGAGATGCAGCGGGCCGTCAAACAGGTCTTCGACCCGCTGGGCATTCTCAACCCGGGCAAGCTCTTCTGAACGAGAAGGTGCCCGAAAGGAGTGGGGTCCGGCCGGACGGGCGGTCAGGCCCCCGCTCGTCTGATAGATGTGGAGCCCCCCGACCCACCCCTCGAGCAGATACGGGACGACGGACATGAGCGCCCCAACCCCGGCCCCCGGCGACGACAGGCCCCGCGAAGGGTATTACCCGGACCCGTCCATTCCTGGATATGTCCGGTACTGGAACGGTGACTCCTGGGTGCCGGGCACGAGCCGTCCGGCGCCCAAGGAGGGCGAGTCGCTCGCGCCGCCGCCCGGCGTGGGCCCGGCGCGGCCCTCCGTGGAGGAGACCGGCCCGCACTTCTTCGACGAGGACCCGGCCGACGCGCCCTCCCCGGCCCCGTCGTCCCCGTCGCCGTCCCCGTCGTCCTCCCCGGCCGCGTCGCCGGGAGACGCGCAGCACGGCAGCCGGCCCGAACCCGCCTCGGCCTGGGGCGCCGACCGCTCCCGCCAGTCCGGTTTCGGCGGCGAACAGGACCGCAGGGTCCTCTGGGGGGCCGACCCGAGGGTGCCGCACCCCTCGGCCCCGTCCACGCCGTCGGGATCCGCGCCGGAGGCCGGGCCCGCGGGCGCGGACGCCCCGGCCGCGGCCGGCGCGGGCGACACCTTCATGTTCCGCAGGCCGACGACCGGGTCCCGGCCGGCCCCCGACGCCCCCGGCGAAGCCCACGCCGACGAGGGCACCATGACCTTCCGCGCCGTCGCCCCGCGCGCGGGCGGGCCGGGTGCGGGCCAGGCCGCCGCCCCCGGGCGGCCCGGCTTCGGGGCCGGGAAGGCCGCCGCCGAGCGTGCCGCCGCCTCGGCCACGGCACCGTCCGGGCCGCAGCAGGCCGCCGCCCCCGCCGGCCCGCAGCAGGCGCCGGCGCCGTCCGGGCCGCAGCAGGCCGCCGCTCCGGCCGTGCCGCCGCAGACCGGCGGACCGGCCCACCCCGCCGCTGCCGCTCCCGCTGCCGCCGCCGCTCCCGCCGCGCCCCTGACGAGCGGGCCCGGCGGTGGCCAGTCGTCCTGGGCGCAGCAGGTGCACCGGCTCGCCGACGGCGGCGAGCCGCCGGTCGTGCCGTGGAAGCCGCCGGTCGAGGACGTGTTCCAGGCCGCCGCCCGGCGCCAGGCCGAGGCCCGCCCCGCCGCGCTCGGCAGGCGACTCGCCGCCCGGCTGCTGGACACCGTCGTCCTGGGCGCCGTCACCGCCGTGGCCGGTGTGCCGCTCGGCCTCCAGGCCGTGGACCACATCGAGGCGAAGATCGACGCGGCCAAGCTGTCCGGGGAGACCGTCACGGTCTGGCTGCTCGACGGCACCACCTCGGTCCACCTCGGCATCGTCCTCGCCGTCCTCCTCCTCGCCGGTGTCCTCCTCGAAGTGCTGCCCACCGTCAAGTGGGGCCGCACACTGGGCAAGAAGCTGCTGGGGCTGGAGGTGCGCGACATCGAGGGCCACGACGCACCCGAGTTCGGCGCGGCCCTGCGCCGCTGGCTCGTCTACAGCGTGCCCGGGCTGCTCGTCGTCGGGGTCGTCGGCGTCGTGTGGTGCCTGTTCGACAAGCCCTGGCGCCAGTGCTGGCACGACAAGGCGGCGCACACCTTCGTCGCCGCCGCCTGATCGCGGCGGCACCCGTACGCGCCGCCCGTACCGCCCGCACCACCGGGTGGGAGCGCCGGTACTCCGGACGGCCGCTCGCCGGATGCGGGGCCGGGGGGTTCGCGGTCGACTCGGGGGCATGACCACCGAACCGCCCCCCGGCTCCGGTCGGCAGCCGCCGGACGACGACCCGTTCAAGAAGCACACCCCGCCGGGCGGCCCCGGAGCACCGGGGACCGGCTCCCCGTACGACACCCCCGGCGGCCCGTACGACGGCGGCCCCCACGACGGCGGCCGGCCCGGTGGCCCTTACGGCCCCGGCTCCGCCGATCCCCTCGCCGGGATGCCCCCGCTCGCCGACAGCGGCAGGCGCACGCTCGCCCGCGTCATCGACATGCTCCTGGTCGGCGTCGTCGTCTGGCTGCTCACCTGGCCGTTCGGAGTCAGCGAGTACAACGTCGACGGCGATCGGATCAACGTCGGCAACTCCTTCGGGCAGTCCGTCATCGCCGCCGTGCTCTACATCGGCTACGACACCTTCATGACCGTCCGCTCCGGCCAGACCCTGGGCAAGAAGTGGCTGGGTATGCGGGTGGCCGACCTCGGCAACGGCGCGAACCCCTCCGTGCAGACCGCGCTGATCCGCGCCGCCGTGCTGTGGCTGCCCTTCGCGTTCTGCTGCGCCTGTGTGTGGACCGCGATCTCGGGCGGCTGGAGCTTCTTCGACCGGCCCTACAAGCAGGGCCTGCACGACAAGGCGGCCAAAACCGTGGTGGTCAGCAGCAGGTGACGCGGGGCCGGAGCGATCCGGCCCGGGTCAGGACGCGGCGCGCTCCCGCACCGGCTCGCGGGCCGGGGCGGGCAGGGTGGCCCGGACCGGCTCCAGGGGCGCGGGCTGTTCCACCGCGACGGGCCGCCGGGGCCCGGGACGCGGAACCACCATGGCCACCACCAGTCCGAGGGCGAGCGCCGCGAGGGCGACGACCGTGACACCGATGCCCGAACTCGTGCCGGACAACAGCAGCATGGCGAGGGTCGAGAAGATCACGGTGCACGAACCGTAAGCGAGCTGAGCGACAGTCGGACGGGGCATGGCCATCGTGTCCTCGGAAGTCGGGGGCTGTCGGCCTGGCTTTCCACCGGCTCATGGGCGTTCCACCAAGCGACTCTAACCGCGAGGGTGCCCGAGGGGAACGGACGGTAAGCGTGACCTAACCGACAGGGCCGGTGCACAGGGGGCGCACGGAGTCATGGCGTCCATCCCGTGGACGGTTGCACGCGCCCGCCCGGGTTCGCACGGGTGTGTCCGGTAAGCGAACGCGAACTCCGCATAGTGCAGTTGAACAGTTCAAGTCAAGGGCTGTTTTTTCTGACGAACCTCTAGTCAAATGTCGTCACTTGACTACACGCGTTGATCACGTACGCGCGGGAACCTTCCATCACCGGAACCTCCCTTGTCCGCGCGTGCGCACGCGGGAGGGGATCTCAAGTGACCAGTAGACCCTGGACGTTCAGAGCGGCCGCGATAGGCGTGGCGCTCGCGGCGGCCACCGCCACCTGCTCTGCGTTCACCGTGGCCCAGGCCGACACGGCTGACAAGGCCGACCGTCCCGGCGCCGTGGACCGGCACGACCCGGCGGACCACCACCACGTCGAGCACGACCTCGAGGGCCCGCTCACCAAGACGCAGGAGGCCCAGCGCGAGGAAGCCCTCAAGCAGGTCATCTCCGGTAAGGCATCGGTCAAGAACCGCGAAGGTTCGAAGGTCGTCCAGCTCAAGAGCAAGAAGGGCGACAGCAAGTACGTCGAACTCGGCCGCGAGAAGACCGACAAGATCTTCACGATCCTGGTCGAGTTCGGGGACCAGGTCGACAGCCGCTACGGCGGCACCCCGGGTCCGCTGCACAACCGGATCGCCGAGCCGGACCGTGAGAAGGACAACTCCACGGCCTGGCAGGAGGACTACGACCAGCAGCACTTCGAGGACCTGTACTTCGGCTCCGGCAAGGGCGTCGACTCGGTCAAGACGTACTACGAGAAGCAGTCCTCCGGCCGTTACTCGGTCGAGGGCGAGGTCTCCGACTGGGTCAAGGTCCCCTACAACGAGGCCCGCTACGGCAACAACGCCTGCGGCGCGACCAACTGCCCCAGCGTGTGGAACGTGGTCAGCGACGGTCTGAACGCGTGGGTCGACCAGCAGAAGGCAGCTGGGAGGACCGACGCCCAGATCAAGGCGGACGCGGCCCGCTTCGACGAGTGGGACCGCTACGACTTCGACGGCGACGGCGACTTCAACGAGCCCGACGGCTACATCGACCACTTCCAGGTCGTGCACGCCGGCGAGGACGAGTCCGCGGGCGGCGGCGCCCAGGGCGAGGACGCGATCTGGGCCCACCGCTGGTACGCCTTCGGCACCGACGCCGGCGCCACCGGCCCCGAGCAGAACAAGCTCGGCGGCGCGCAGATCGGCTCCACCGGCATCTGGGTCGGCGACTACACCGTCCAGCCGGAGAACGGCGGACTCGGCGTCTACGCCCACGAGTACGGTCACGACCTCGGTCTGCCGGACCACTACGACACCGCGGGCGGCGAGAACTCCACCGGCTTCTGGACGCTGATGTCGTCCGGTTCCTGGCTGGGCACCGGCAAGAACGAGATCGGTGACCTGCCCGGCGACATGACCGCCTGGGACAAGCTCCAGCTCGGCTGGCTCAACTACGACACGGCCAAGGCGGGTGTCGACTCCTGGCACAAGCTGGGCGTCGCCGAGTACAACACCAAGCACAAGCAGGCGCTGGTCGTCGAGCTGCCGAAGAAGGCCGTCACCACCGAGATCGTCCAGCCGGCCGAGGGCGCCACCCAGTGGTGGAGCGGCAGCGGCGACAACCTCAAGAACACGCTGACGCGTTCGGTCGACCTCACCGGCGCGTCGAAGGCCGAGCTGACCTTCGACGGCTGGTACGACATCGAGGCCAACTACGACTACCTCTACACCGAGGTGTCCACCGACGGCGGCGCCAACTGGACCGCCGTGGACGGCACGGTCGACGGACAGCCGATCCCGCGCGACGCCGCCGACAAGCCGGCCCTGCACGGCACGGCCGACGGCCACAAGAAGCTCGCGTACTCCCTGGACGCCTACGCCGGCCAGAAGGTCGACCTGCGCTTCCGCTACCAGACCGACGGCGGCGTGGCCCAGAAGGGCTTCACGGCCGACGCGATCACGGTGACGGCGGACGGCGCGCCGGTCTTCTCCGACAACGCCGAGAGCGCCGACGCCGCCTGGACGGCGACCGGCTTCTCCCGCGTGGGCGCGTCCTTCACCAAGGACTACGCGCAGTACTACCTCGCCGAGAACCGGCAGTACGTGTCGTACGACAAGACGCTGAAGACCGGCCCGTACAACTTCGGCTTCGCCAACAGCCGTCCGGACTGGGTGGAGCACTACGCCTACCAGAACGGCCTGCTGATCTGGAAGTGGGACACCTCCCAGGCGGACAACAACACCAGCCAGCACCCGGGCACCGGTCTGGTCCTGCCGGTCGACTCCCACCCGACCGCGCTGAAGTGGTCCGACGGCACGCTGATGCGCAACCGCGTCCAGTCCTACGACTCGCCGTTCAGCCTCTACCGCACCGACGGCATGACGCTGCACAAGGCGGACGCGGCGACCTGGATCCCGTCGTCGAAGGGCGTGTCGGTCTTCAACGACCGCACCAGCACCTACTACGACCCGTCGAACCCGACCGCCGGTGTCAAGATCACTGACACCAACACGAAGATCAAGATCCTCAAGGAGGCCAAGGACGGCTCGACGATCGAGCTCGAGGTCGGCCCCGCGGGCAGGTAAATCGCATCTTCGCAGGTCAGCACATGATCGGCGGTGACCCCCTGGCGGGTCACCGCCGATCCGTGTTTAGGTGCCTCCTGTGGCTCTCTTATTGACACCTGTCACGACACCGGCTGACACGGGGGTATGACCGCATGGCCGCAGGAGGTTTCTGCAAGCTGCCGAACGGCACGGTGGTGGTGGCACTGAACCTGCCCAGCCCGGCCGCCGACCGGCCCGCCGGAGTGCGGGTGCTGGTCCACGCCCAGAACCGGGCGCGCGCCCTGACCAGGCTGCGCAACCTGGGGCTGCGGGCGGTCTACCTGCGGGGCAACGCGGCCCCGCCGACCCCCGACGAGATCACCGCGGTGCTGCACCACCCCGACGGCCTGATATGGCGCACGGCGCCCGGGACCGGTGTCCTGGGCACCGACCTGACGGTGGAGCTCTGGCACCCGATCCGGGCGCTCCTCAGACGCCCCACGCCGATGTGAGCGGTCACTGCACGACCGGCTTGCCCGACAGCTCCACCCCCGCCGCCCGCAGCTCCTCCAGCGCCCGCTCCGTGGTCTCCTGCGCCACCCCGGCCGTGAGGTCGAGCAGCACCTGCGTGCGGAAGCCCTCGCGGGCGGCGTCCAGGGCGGTGGCCCGTACGCAGTGGTCGGTGGCGATGCCCACCACGTCCACCTCGTCGATCTCCCGGGTCCGCAGCCAGTCGGCCAGACCCGTGCCGTTCTCGTCGGCCCCCTCGAACCCGCTGTACGCGGCCGCGTAGGCGCCCTTGTCGAAGACGGCGTCTACGGCGCCGGAGGTGACGGCGGGCGCGAAGTTCGGGTGGAAGCCGACGCCCTCGGTCCCGGCGACGCAGTGCGCGGGCCAGGAGCGGACGTAGTCGGGGTTGTCGGCGAAGTGTCCGCCGGGGGCGATGTGGTGGTCCCGGGTGGCCACCACATGGCGGTAGCCGGCCGGGGCCTGGCCGATCAGCTCGGTGATGGCGGCGGCCACGTCGGCACCGCCGGCCACGGCGAGGCTGCCCCCCTCGCAGAAGTCGTTCTGTACGTCGACGACGATCAGTGCGCGGCGCATGGTGGGTGTCCTTCGACTATGGGGTCGGGGTCGGGGTGGGGGCGGGCCCGGCCGGGTGAACCTCCGAGCCTATGGAACGGCGGGCGGTACGGACAGGGGCACGGCACGGCGGGCGGGAGCCCCGGCCCGCGTACGGGGAGCCCGGACCGTCGTACGGGGAGCCCCGGCCCGCGTACGACAGGGGCACACCCCCGAGGGGGCACGCACCGCACCGGGGCCACGCCTTCTCAGCTGCCCGCCGGCCCGTGCGCGTACTCCGTCGGAAGGACGGGTTCCCCGCGGGAGAGCTGTGTAGCCGACAGCGGCAGACCCGCGCGGGCCGCCGCGTGCCGGTCGCGGACCACGTCCAGCGGCTCGCGGGCGATCACCTCGCCGCCCTCGACCAGCGGCACCAGCAGCTGCCGCCCGGCCAGCTCGGCCGGGACCGGCCCGGTGCCGACCACCTCGGCCTCGGCGACGCCGTACTCGTCCAGCCGCCGCGCCGCCCACTTGCGGCCGCCGACGGAGGTCTTGCCGCCGGACGACTTCTTCGCCACCGGCACCAGCGGCGCCTTCGGGTCGTCGGAGGCGGCCCGGGCGACCAGCTTGTAGACCATGGAGGCCGTCGGGTGCCCGGAGCCGGTCACCAGCTGCGTCCCCACCCCGTACGCGTCCACGGGCGCCGCGGCCAGCGAGGCGATCGCGTACTCGTCCAGGTCCGAGGTCACGATGATCCTCGTGCCGGTGGCGCCCAGCTCGTCCAGCTGCTGCCGCACCCGGTGCGCCACCAGCAGCAGGTCACCGGAGTCGATGCGCACGGCGCCCAGTTCCGGCCCGGCGATCTCGACCGCCGTACGGACCGCCTCGGACACGTCGTAGGTGTCCACCAGCAGGGTCGTGCCGCCGCCGAGGGAGTCCACCTGGGCCCGGAAGGCGTCCCGCTCGCTGTCGTGGAGCAGGGTGAAGGCGTGGGCGGAGGTGCCCACGGTCGGGATGTTGTAGCGGAAGCCGGCCGCGAGGTCGGAGGTGGAGGTGAAGCCGCCGACGTAGGCGGCCCGTGAGGCGGCCACCGCGGCCAGCTCGTGGGTGCGCCGGGCACCCATCTCGATCAGCGGCCGGTCGCCGGCGGCGGACGACATCCGCGAGGCCGCGGCGGCGATGGCCGAGTCGTGGTTGAGGATCGACAGGATCACCGTCTCCAGCAGCACGCACTCCGCGAAGGTGCCCTCGACCCGCATGATCGGCGAGCCCGGGAAGTACACCTCGCCCTCGGGGTAGCCCCAGATGTCGCCGGAGAAGCGGTAGCCGGCCAGCCAGTCCAGGGTCTCGCCGTCCACGATGTTCTTCTCCCGCAGGAAGCCCAGGACGCCCGGGTCGAAACGGAAGTTCTCCACCGCGTCCAGCACCCGCCCGGTGCCGGCCACCACGCCGTAGCGGCGGCCGTCCGGCAGCCGCCGGGTGAAGACCTCGAACACGCTGCGCCGCCCGGCCGTACCGGCCTTCAGCGCGGCGCGCAGCATCGTCAGCTCGTACTGGTCCGTGAAGAGCGCCGTCGAGGGGACGTCCACCGGCAGCCCAAGGTCCGCTGTGTTCATGCGAGGATGCTACCCCCATTTCGTCACAGTGACGAAATGGGGTCCGCATGCCGGACGGCGGGCCGTCCCAGCGGGCCGGTTTGTGCCAACACCCCCCTGCGGTGGCAGCATGGGCTGTGTGACGTCACCCGCACCCCTGGAGATCGAACGCACCGAGTCGGCGGAGGAGGTCTTCGCCGTACCCGAGCCCGACGTCCCGTGGGTCACGATCGTCCACAACGACCCGGTCAACCTCATGAGCTACGTGACGTACGTCTTCCAGACGTACTTCGGCTACTCCAAGGACAAGGCCACCAAGCTCATGCTCGACGTCCACCACAAGGGCCGGGCGGTCGTCTCCAGCGGCAGCCGCGAGGAGATGGAACGCGACGTCCAGGCCATGCACGGCTACGGACTGTGGGCCACCCTCCAGCAGGACCGGAAGTGACCGAGCCGGACATGACCCGCCCCCGCCCGCAGGACCGGAAGTAGCGAATCGCCTCCATGCCAGGACACTTCGAACCGCTCCCCGGCGGCGGCGCGGCCGTCGCCCTCGACGACGTCGAGATCTCCATCATCCGGTCCCTGGCCGTGCAGCTGCTGGAGCTCATCGGCCCCGGCCCCGCCGAGGACGCCTCCGCCGACCCGCTCGCCGAGCTCTTCGCCGAGGGTCCGAGCGAACCGCCCTCCGACCCCGTGCTGCGCCGGCTCTTCCCGGACGCCTACGGCGACCCCGGGGCGGCCCCGCAGGCCAAGGAGGCCGAGGAGCAGCGGGCGTACTCCGCCGAGTTCCGCCGCTACACCGAGAACGACCTGCGGGCCGGCAAGCGCGACAACGCCCTCGCGGTCATCCGCTCCCTGGACGCGCTCACCTCGGCCGGCGAGGGCGGGGCGGTGCTCAAGCTGTCCGCCGACGAGTCCCGGCGGTGGCTCGGTGCCCTGAACGACCTGCGGCTGGCGATCGGCTCCCGGCTGGAGATCAGCGACGAGGACGACAGCGACCTCCTCTTCCACCTCCCCGACGAGGACCCGCGCAAGCCGATGGTGATGGCGTACCTCTGGCTCGGCGGACTCCAGGAGACGCTCGTCTCGACACTCATGCCGTGAATCCGAGCAGGATGTCCGGAAAAGTCCGCTGATCGGTTCGCTCAGAGGAACCTCAAGTCCGCATAACGATCCCGTCACCGCCCCTGCGCCTTGTGTCGCGGGGGCGGTTTTTTGTGACCTGCGTCACTCAACGGGACGTAAACAGCATGGTAAGAATCGGCAACTCGCTTGCGGTCGACCGGTCGGCCTGAGCAAGTCGACCGGTCACCCACCGGTGTGCAGGACCCGTACGACACGAGGGTCGCGGTCCCGGTTCCCGGGGCCTCGCCCCACCGCCGTCGCCGAACGGGACATGGCGCCCGCCGTGCCGTCCCCGCTCCGCTGCGCCCCAGCCAGCATGTCCCCGCATCACCGAGGAAGTTCGATGTCACTCGACTCCATCACCCAGTCCATCGACGACGCCGTCAGCGATTTCTTCGATCCCGTCGCCACCACGGTCGGCGACATCGTCTTCTACACCGTCCCCGTCGGCGGCACCGACCTGCCGCTCATCGTCGCCTGGCTCGTGATAGCGGGTCTCGTCTTCACCACGTGGTTCGGCTTCCTACAGGCCCGCAAGCTCAAACTCGCCCTCGACGTCGTACGCGGCAAGTACGACGAGGACGGCTCGCCCGGCGAGGTCAACCACTTCCAGGCGCTGACCGCCGCCGTCTCGGGCACCGTGGGCCTCGGCAACATCGCCGGTGTCGCCGTCGCCGTGTCCATCGGCGGCCCGGGCGCCACCTTCTGGATGATCCTCTGCGGTCTGCTCGGCATGGCCACCAAGTTCGTCGAGGTCACCCTCGGTGTGAAGTACCGCGAGGAGCACCCGGACGGCACCGTCTCCGGCGGACCCATGCACTACCTGCCCAAGGGGCTGGCCGAGCGCTTCGGCAGCGGCGGCGCCAAGTTCGGCAAGGTGCTGGCCGTGCTGGCCTCGGTCATGATCCTCTTCTTCGGTCTGTTCGGCGGCAACCTGTTCCAGACCAACCAGAGCTACGCGCAGATCTCCTCGACCTTCGGCGGCGAGGACGGCTTCCTGGCCTCCTCGGCCGGTGCCGTGCTGTTCGGCCTGGTCGTCGCCGCGCTGGTGGGCCTGGTCCTGCTCGGCGGCATCCGGTCCATCGCCTCGGTGACCAGCCGGCTGGTCCCGGCCATGGCGGTCATGTACATCGTGGCCTGCCTGATCGTCATCCTGACCAACGTCACCGCCGTGCCCGACGCCATCGGCGCCGTGTTCGAGGGCGCCTTCGAGGCCGACGGCGTCGCGGGCGGTGTGATCGGCGCCCTGATCGTCGGCTTCCAGCGCGCGGCCTTCTCCAACGAGGCCGGCCTCGGCTCCGCGCCCATCGCCCACTCCGCGGTGAAGACCAAGCACCCCGCCAGCGAGGGCCTGGTCGCGCTGCTGGAGCCGTTCATCGACACCGTCGTCATCTGCACCATGACCGCGCTGACCATCGTCATCGCCGCCCCCGCGAGCTGGGACGAGGCCCGCGCCGGCGAGAGCATCGGCGGCGTCACCATCACCTCCGACGCCTTCGCCACCGTGCTGCCCTGGTTCCCGAACCTGCTGACCGTCGCGGTGCTGCTGTTCGCCTTCTCCACGATCCTGACCTGGGGCTACTACGGCCTCAAGGCGTGGACGTACCTCTTCGGCCGCAGCCGGGCCAGCGAGACGGCGTTCAAGGTGATCTGGAGCGTGTTCGTCGTCGCGGGCTCGCTGCTCTCCCTCGACTCGCTGATCAGCCTCGCCGACTCGGCCCTGTTCCTGCTCTCGGTCTTCAACATCATCGGCCTCTACCTGCTGGCCCCGGTGGTGAAGCGGGAGCTGGACTCCTTCCTGGAGTTCGTCCGCCGCCGCCGGTCGGGCGGGGACGCCGGGACCGAGGCGAGCGCCGCGGAGGCCGCCAAGAGCCTGTGAGCCTCCCCAGGGGGCCGTTCCGCGCAGCCAGGGGCCTGCCCGTACCATCACCGGTGCGGGCAGGCCCCGCGCGTTCCCCGGGCGCCGCCCCCGAGAGGTAAGTGTTCGCTCAACGGACGCTCAAATCCGGATAACGATCCTGTCACCGCGTGTGCCATCTATGGCAGCCCAGGTGTGTTTTGTCCGCTTCTTCGTGTGGCGTGCGCCACAATCGGGCCGTTCGATCAGTGTGGCCGCCGTGATAAATCTTCACGACCGCCCGGCGAACACCACCCGTATGTTCCGCCGGGTGCGCCACCGAGCCGGTGACCGCCGGCCAGGCACGAGCGGCCTCCACGAGTCCGCTCAACTCCATCAGTCCGGGGGGATCGAGACCCGGTCCGGGGCCGACAGCGGCCCGGGTCGGCATGGAGAAAGGCGCACGACACATGGCCTCACCGCAGGTCGACACGGAGTCCGTACCCGAGGAGGGGTACGAGCGCGGCCTCAACAGCCGCCAGGTCCAGATGATCGCGATCGGCGGCGCCATCGGCGTCGGACTGTTCCTGGGAGCCGGCGCGAACATCGCCAAGGCCGGGCCCAGCCTGATCGTCATGTACGCCCTCGCCGGCGTCATCATCTTCTTCATCATGCGGGCCCTCGGTGAGCTCCTGCTCTACCGCCCCGTCTCGGGCTCCTTCGCCGAGTACTCGCGCGAGTTCCTCGGCCCGTTCTTCGGCTACTTCACCGGCTGGACGTACTGGCTGATGTGGGTGGTCACCGGCATGGCGGAACTCACCGCCGCCGCCATCTACATCAACTACTGGTTCCCGGCCATCCCGCAGTGGACCTCGGCGCTGGTCTTCCTGATCATCCTGTTCGGCGCCAACCTGATCTCGGTGAAGCTGTTCGGCGAGATCGAGTTCTGGTTCTCCATGGTCAAGGTCACCGCCATCATCGGCATGATCGTGATCGGCCTCGGCGTGCTCACCCTCGGCTTCAGCCAGGCCGGTGACACCGCCGCCGTCTCCAACCTGTGGGCCTTCGACGGCTTCTTCCCCAAGGGCATCGGCTCCTCCCTGATGACCCTCCAGGGCGTCATGTTCGCCTACCTCGCCGTCGAGCTCGTCGGCGTCACCGCGGGCGAGTCCGAGAACCCCGAGAAGACCCTGCCCAAGGCGATCAACACCCTGCCCTGGCGCATCGCCCTCTTCTACGTCGGTGCCCTCACCGTCATCCTGTGCGTGGTCAAGTGGACCGAGTTCTCCGAGGGGGTCAGCCCCTTCGTGAAGGCGTTCGCGGTCATCGGCATCCCGGCCGGCGCCGGCATCGTCAACTTCGTCGTCCTCACCGCCGCCCTGTCGTCCTGCAACTCCGGCATGTACTCCACCGGCCGCATGCTGCGCAATCTGGCCGACAACGGCGAGGCCCCGCAGGTCTTCAAGAAGCTGTCCTCCACCAAGACCCCGGCGCTCGGCATCTTCACCTCGGTGATCTTCATGGGCATCGGCGTCGTCCTGAACTACACCGTCCCGGAGAAGGCCTTCGGCTACGTCACCTCCGTCGCCACCGCGGCCGGCATCTGGACCTGGCTGATGATCCTGATCAGCCACGTCCTCTACCGCCGCCAGGTCGTCGCCGGCCGGCTGCCCGCCTCCTCCTTCCCGGCGCCGGGCGGCTCCGTCTGCTCCTACATCGCCATCGCGTTCCTGCTCTTCGTCACCGGCCTGATCGCCTACGACGCCGACTCCAGGATCTGCCTCTACGTGATGGCCGGCTGGGCCGTCGCCCTCGGCATCGGCTGGGCGGTCCTGAAGAACCGCAACCCGCAGGTCACCGGACGCGGCGAGGACGAGTTCGAGAAGGTCGGCGGCTAGTCCCCGACCTCACCGCGGACGCCGTGCCGCGGGGGAGCGCTCGTGGCGCCCCACCGCGGCCACCGCTCACGGCGTCCGGCATACGGGCTGTTCCGTACCACTCCTCGGTACGGAACAGCCCGTCTGCTTATCCTGAGCCCCATGCTGACCATCACCCAGGCCCTGTACGACCAGATCGTCGCCCACGCGCGCGAGGACCACCCCGACGAGGCGTGCGGCGTGGTGGCGGGCCCCGTGGGAGCCGGCCGTCCCGAGCGCTTCATCCCCATGCTCAACGCGGCCCGCTCGCCCACCTTCTACGAGTTCGACTCCCAGGACCTGCTGAAGCTCTACCGCGAGATGGACGACAACGACGAGGAGCCGGTGGTCATCTACCACTCCCACACCGCCACCGAGGCCTACCCCTCGCGCACCGACATCTCCTACGCCAACGAGCCCGGCGCCCACTACGTCCTGGTCTCCACCGCCGACACCGACGGCGCCGGCGACTTCCAGTTCCGCTCCTTCCGCATCCTCGACGGCGAGGTCACCGAGGAGGAGGTCAAGGTCGTCGAGGCGTACTGACCCCTCGATCCGGCGGGTCATCTCGCATGGCGGAAGAAAGGTGTCCGTAGGGTGAGATCACACTCCGAGGGCCGATCCGGGAATCGATACGATGACCCCATGGTTCTTCTCGACGTGTGCGACAAGGCGCCGGGCATGCTGCTCGTGGCGCGCCTGCACGTCGACCTGTGCAGGCTGAACAGCGCCATCTGTTGATCTTCCGCTGACGCCGTGGGCCGTGAGCCGCGGCGAACTGCCGCGTGCCCGAGCACGCCCACCGAACCCACGACAGACTCTTCCGACAGGAGCCCTCAGCCATGGCCATCGAGGTCCGCATCCCGACCATCCTCCGCCAGTACACCGACGGTCAGAAGGCGGTGGAGGGCACCGGGGACACCCTCGCCGAGCTCTTCGCCGACCTCGAGACCCGGCACGCGGGCATCCACGCCCGCATCGTGGACGGCGAGCAGCTGCGCCGCTTCGTCAACGTCTACCTCAACGACGAGGACGTCCGCTTCCTGGACGGCATCAACACCAAGCTGTCCGACGGCGACAGCATCACGATCCTGCCGGCCGTCGCCGGCGGTATGGCCTGATCGGCGATGCGTTACGACTCCCCGCTGGCCGCGGTGGGCAACACCCCCCTGGTGCGCCTGCCGCGGCTGTCGCCGTCCGCCGACGTCCGCATCTGGGCCAAGCTGGAGGACCGCAACCCCACCGGCTCGATCAAGGACCGCCCCGCCCTGTTCATGATCGAGCAGGCGGAGAAGGACGGCCGCCTCACCCCGGGCTGCACCATCCTGGAGCCGACCTCCGGCAACACCGGCATCTCCCTCGCCATGGCCGCCAAGCTCAAGGGCTACCGCATGGTCTGCGTGATGCCCGAGAACACCTCCCAGGAACGCCGGGACCTGCTCGGCATGTGGGGCGCGGAGATCATCAGCTCCCCGGCCGCCGGCGGCTCCAACACCGCCGTACGCGTCGCCAAGGAACTCTCCGCCGAACACCCCGACTGGGTGATGCTCTACCAGTACGGCAACCCCGACAACGCCGGCGCGCACTACGCCGGCACCGGCCCCGAGATCCTCGCCGACCTCCCCTCGATCACCCACTTCGTGGCCGGACTCGGCACCACCGGCACGCTCATGGGCGTCGGCCGCTACCTGCGCGAACACAAGCCCGACGTGAAGATCGTCGCCGCCGAACCCCGCTACGACGACCTCGTCTACGGCCTGCGCAACCTCGACGAGGGCTTCGTGCCCGAGCTGTACGACGCCTCCGTGCTGACGACCCGGTTCTCCGTCGGCTCCGCGGACGCCGTCACCCGCACCCGTGAACTCCTCCAGCAGGAGGGCATCTTCGCCGGCGTCTCCACCGGCGCCGCCCTCCACGCGGCGATCGGCGTCGCGAAGAAGGCCCAGAAGGCGGGCGAGACCGCCGACGTCGTCTTCGTCGTCGCCGACGGCGGCTGGAAGTACCTCTCCACCGGCGTCTACACCGCCGCGACGACCGAAGAGGCCATCGACACCCTCCAGGGCCAGCTCTGGGCGTAGTACCGCACGCACCGCACGCGAGAAGAGGGGCCGGAGCACGTCTCCGGCCCCTTTCGCGTTCCCGGTGCCGCCCCGGGCCGCGGGATCACTCCCGCCCGCGGTCCCCGCCGGACCCCCGCCGTCCCCGTCCGCGGTGCCCGCGCCCCCATCCGTCGACGAGCGCGGCGACCAGCGCGAGCAGCACCACCGCGACGAGCACGAGCCACCAGGACGTGGTCATGCCCCGACCGTACCGGCGCGGGCCACCCCCACGCGCCCCCTCCCGGCCCCGGCACGCGCCCCTTCCAGCCGAACCGGTGACAGCACAGGTGAGTTCGCCCACAACGGCCCCTGGTGGAGGAGCGACCACAGGTTTTGCGCCTTACGCTCGACAAACCGCACGACCCCCGTCTCTCCACACCCGCCAGCGGAGGTTTCTGCTTCATGAAGCTCACCGTCGTCGGCTGCTCGGGGTCGTTCCCGTCCGCGGAATCGGCCTGCTCGAGCTACCTCGTCGAGGCCGACGGCTTCCGGCTGCTCCTCGACATGGGCAACGGCGCCCTGGGCGAGCTGCAGCGCCACTGCGGTCTCTACGACCTCGACGCGATCTTCCTCAGCCACCTGCACGCCGACCACTGCATCGACATGTGCGCCTACTTCGTCGCGCGCTACTACCGGCACGACGGCGGCCGCTGCGACCCCCTGCCCGTCTACGGACCCGAGGGCACCGAACACCGGCTGACCACCGCCTACGCCGACACCCCCACGGCCTCCTCCATGAGCGAGGTCTTCGACTTCCACACGGTCAAGCCGTCCACCTTCGAGATCGGCCCGTTCCTCGTCCACACCGAGCGCGTCGCGCACCCGGTCGAGGCGTACGGCATCCGCATCGAACACGGCGGGAAGACACTGACCTACTCCGGCGACACGGGCGTCAGCCCCGCGCTCGACGACCTCGCCCGTGACGCCGACCTCTTCCTGTGCGAGGCCGCCTTCACGCACGGCAAGGAGAACATCCCCGACCTGCACCTCAACGGCCGCGAGGCGGGTGAGACCGCGGCCCGCGCCCACGCCCGCCGCCTCGTCCTCACCCACATCCCCCCGTGGACGGACCCGCAGATCAACCTCACCGACGCCCGCGCGGTGTACGACGGCCCGGTGGGGCTGGCGGCGCCCCGGGCGACGTACCAGATCTGACGCGAAACGACCGGGGTCCCCGGAAGCCGTCACGGCTCCCGGGGACCCCGGCGTCATGTCGTACGAGGGCTCGTACGGGGACTCGTACGAGGGCGGCTCACGCCTTCGTGGTGTCCTCGACCTCGTCCTCCGGCTCGCGGCCCGGGGTCGGCAGGTTGAACTTGCTGATCGCGAAGCGGAAGAGCCCGTAGTAGACCGCCGCGAAGACCAGACCGATCGGGATGATCAGCCACGGCTTGGTCGACAGGCTCCAGTTGAGCCCGTAGTCGATGGCACCCGCCGAGAAGGTGAAGCCCGCGTGCACCCCGAGCGCCCAGGTGATCGCCATGGACAGGGCGGTCAGCACCGCGTGGATCGCGTACAGCACCGGGGCGATGAACATGAACGAGAACTCGATCGGCTCGGTCACACCGGTCACGAAGGACGTCAGCGCGAGCGAGACCATCATGCCCATCACGGCCTTGCGGCGCTCCGGACGGGCGGCGTGCGCGATGGCGATGGCGGCGGCCGGCAGACCGAACATCATGATCGGGAAGAAGCCCGACATGAACTGGCCCGCGTCCGGGTCACCGGCGAAGAAGCGGTTCAGGTCGCCGTGGACGATCTCGCCCGCCGCGTTGGTGAAGTCACCGATCTGGAACCAGGAGACGGTGTTGACGAACTGGTGCATGCCGATCGGGATCAGCGCGCGGTTGATCAGACCGAACAGACCGGCACCCGCGGCGCCCAGACCCGTGATCCACTCACCGGCGTCGGAGATGACCTCGCCGATCGGCTCCCAGACCAGACCGAAGAAGACGCCCATGGCGGTGCCGACGAAGGCCATGATGATCGGCACGAGCCGGCGGCCGTTGAAGAAGCCCAGCCAGTCCACCAGCTTCTTGCGGTGGTAGCGCTGCCACAGGACCGCGGCCAGCAGACCCATCAGGATGCCGCCGAGGACACCGGGGTTGTTGTAGGTCGCGGCTATGTCCGCGCCGTCCTGCACCTTCGCCTCGGTGACCGGGAAGGCCTTCAGGACGTTGCTGTAGACCAGGAAACCGACGAGGGCGGCGAGGGCGGTGGAGCCGTCGGCCTTCTTGGCGAAGCCGATCGCCACACCGATGCAGAACAGCATCGGCAGGTTGTCGAAGATCGCGCCGCCCGCCGTGGCGAACACCGCGGTGACCTTGTCGGGCAGGTTCAGCTTGTCCTGGACGTCCGCCTGGCCGAGCCGGAGCAGGATGCCCGCCGCCGGCAGGACGGCGATCGGGAGCTGAAGGCTGCGGCCGACCTTCTGCAGGCCCTGGAACAGGCCGGATCCCCGCTTCTTCGCGGGGGCCGCCGAGTCGGTGGCGGTGCTCATACTTCCTCCATCGGTGGTGGTCTACACCACTACTGGTGTAGACCTGTTGTAGCACGATGAAGGCCGCGTAAGGAACCCGCGATTCCGCGACCGCCGGGCTACGCACCGTGCCCGCTCGACACCCCGAAACGGAACCTCCGCCGGGCACGCCGAAGAGCCCCCGGACCACCGGATCCGAGGGCTCGAACAGCCACCCCCACCTTAAGAGATCACGCCTTCGTCGCGTCCTCCACCTCCTCCTCCGGCTCCCGCCCCGGAGTCCTCAGATCGAACCGCGTGATCGCGAACCGGAACAGTACGTAGTACACCGCCGCGAAGCACAGCCCGATCGGCACGATCGCCCAGGGCCGCGTCGCCAGGTTCCAGTTGATGACGTAGTCGATCAGCCCCGCCGAGAAACTGAACCCGTCGCGCACCCCCAGCCCCCACGTCACCGCCATCGACACCCCCGTCAGCACCGCGTGCACCACGTACAGCAACGGCGCGACGAACAGGAACGAGTACTCGATCGGCTCCGTGATCCCCGTGACGAACGACGTCAGCGCCACCGACAGCATCAGCCCGCCGACCTCCTTGCGCCGGGCCGGCCGCGCACAGTGCGTGATCGCCAGCGCCGCCGCCGGCAGCGCGAACATCATGATCGGGAAGAACCCCGACAGGAACTGCCCGGCCTCCGGATCACCCGCGAGGAACATGTTGATGTCACCGTGCACCACCGAACCGTCCGGCCTCGTGTAGCTGCCGAACTGGAACCAGATGGGCACGTTCAGGAACTGGTGCAGCCCCACCACCAGCAACGCCCGGTTCGCGATCCCGAACACACCCGCGCCCCACGCGCCCAGACCGCTCATCCAGTCACTGAAACTCTCCAGCCCGTCACCGACCGGCGGCCACACCCACAGACACAGCGCCGCGAACACGATCGCCGCGAACGCCATGATGATCGGCACCAGCCGGCGGCCGTTGAAGAAACCCAGCCAGTCCACCAGCCGCGTCCGGTGGAACCGCTGCCAGAGGTACGCCGCCATCAGCCCGATCACGATCCCGCCGAACACCCCCGGGTTCTGATACGTGAAAGCCGTCACCGTCCCGTCCGCCACCCGGCAGCCGACGTTCGGCACCGCCCGCGCCCCCTCCGGACAGTCCTCCGGGAACTGGCGCAGCACGGTGAAGTAGACGAGGAACCCCGCCACCGCCGCCAGCGCCGTCGAACCGTCCGACTTCCTCGCCATCCCGATGGCCACCCCCACACAGAACAGCAGCGGCAGCCCCAGCGAACCGTCCAGCAGCGCCCCGCCCGCGCCCACCATCACCTTGGAGACGTTCGTCCAGCCCAGACCCTCGTCCCCGAACACATCCGGCTGCCCCAGCCGGTTCAGGATGCCCGCCGCCGGCAGCACCGCGATCGGCAGCTGCAGACCGCGCCCCATCTTCTGCATCCCCTGGAACAACCGGTTCCAGCGCTCACGCGCCGGACCCACCGCACCCCCGGCGCCGACGGGACTCTCGGTACTCATCCGGTCCCCTTCGCAGAAGGCGGTCGCCAGCGGTTTTGCCACCACCCACCCGGTGGTGTAGACCAGTCACGCAGGACGGTTCCGCTGTCGTGACGCCATCATTCGGCACCCACGACACGACCGCTCGCAAAGATGGGCCAACTGTGGGTTACTGCGACAAAGCGGTTCGGATCAGGGAGAGCGAACATGGCCACGAAGGCTGAGAAGATCGTTGCCGGGCTCGGCGGCATCGACAACATCGAAGAGGTCGAGGGCTGCATCACCCGCCTCCGCACCGAGGTCGTGGACCCCTCCAAGGTCGACGAAGCCGTCCTCAAGGCCGCCGGCGCCCACGGCGTCGTCAAGATGGGCAGCGCCATCCAGGTCGTCATCGGCACCGACGCCGACCCCGTCGCCGCCGAAATCGAAGACATGATGTGAACCGCGGCCACACCTTCGGGGCCCCTCCCGCACCTGCGGAAGGGGCCCCTTCCCCTGTACGGCTAGGCTCGACACCATGTCTCGAATCGACGGCCGCACCCCCGAACAACTCCGCCCGGTCACCATCGAACGCGGCTGGAGCAAGCACGCCGAAGGCTCCGTCCTCGTCTCCTTCGGCGACACCAAGGTCCTCTGCACCGCCTCCGTCACCGAAGGCGTCCCCCGCTGGCGCAAGGGCAGCGGCGAGGGCTGGGTCACCGCCGAATACGCCATGCTCCCCCGCGCCACCAACACCCGCGGCGACCGCGAGTCCGTCCGCGGCCGCATCGGCGGCCGCACCCACGAGATCAGCCGGCTCATCGGCCGCTCCCTGCGCGCCGTCATCGACTACAAGGCCCTCGGCGAGAACACCGTCGTCCTCGACTGCGACGTCCTCCAGGCCGACGGCGGCACCCGCACCGCCGCCATCACCGGCTCCTACGTCGCCCTCGCCGACGCCATCACCTGGGCCCAGGGCAAGAAGCTCATCCGCCCCGGCCGCCAACCCCTCACCGGCACCGTCAGCGCCGTCTCCGTCGGCATCGTCGGCGGAGTCCCCCTCCTCGACCTCTGCTACGAGGAGGACGTCAAGGCCGACACCGACATGAACGTCGTCTGCACCGGCGACGGCCGCTTCGTCGAGGTCCAGGGCACCGCCGAAGCCGAACCCTTCGCCCGCGACGAACTCGACGCCCTCCTCGACCTCGCCGTCAGCGGCTGCACCGAACTCGCCGCCGCACAGCGCGCGGCACTTGATACCGTCCTCGAAAGGTAAAGGACGCACCAAGACAGGTGGCCGACGCGGAGCAACCGCGCCGGCCGCCCCCGCGTCTGAACAAGTACGGGCGCACGGCTCACCCCCGGGCGCCCGGCCAGCTGACCGGGCCGAACGGCCCGATGAGGGAGGGACCGTTCCATGGCCGCGAGCCGCCGACGCCGCACCACAGCCGTCGCCGCCACCCTGGCGGCCGTCGCGCTGACCGCCGGACTCACCACCGGCTGCGCCGCCGTCGACAAGGCACTGGACTGCGTCCAGACCGCCGACGCCATCGCCGACAGCGTCACGGACATGCAGCAGGCCGTCGAAAACGCCGGCAACGACGTCACCCAGCTCGAGGAATCCCTCGACTCGATAGACAAGAACCTCGGCGAGATCGGCGACAAGACCGACAACGCCGACGTCGGCAACGCCGTCGACAACCTCGAGAAGGCCGTCGAGAACGTCCGCACCTCCATCGAGAACGGCGACCGGACCCCCGACATCAGCCCCGTCACCGACGCGGCCGGCGAACTCACCAAGGTCTGCACCCCGTGACACACGAGTGAGCCATGGGCCCGGGATACTGGGCCCATGACCCGCCTGATCCTCGCCACCCGCAACGCCGGAAAGATCACCGAACTCCGGTCGATCCTCGCCGACGCGGGACTCCCGCACGAACTCGTCGGCGCCGACGCCTACCCCGACGTCCCCGACGTCAAGGAAACCGGTGTCACCTTCGCCGAGAACGCGCTGCTCAAGGCCCACGCCCTCGCCCGGGCCACCGGCCTGCCCGCCGTCGCCGACGACTCCGGCCTCTGCGTCGACGTCCTGGGCGGCGCCCCCGGCATCTTCTCCGCCCGCTGGGCCGGCCGCCACGGCGACGACAAGGCCAACCTGGACCTGCTCCTGGCCCAGCTCGCGGACATCGCCGACGAACACAGGGACGCCCACTTCGCCTGCGCGGCGGCCCTCGCCCTCCCCGACGGCACGGAGCGAGTCGTCGAGGGCCGGCTGAGGGGCACCCTGCGCAGGGAACCGTCCGGCACGAACGGCTTCGGCTACGACCCGATCCTCCAGCCGGAGCACGAAACCCGCACCTGCGCCGAACTCACCCCGGCCGAGAAGAACGCCATCAGCCACCGCGGAAAGGCGTTCCGAGCCCTCGTACCAGTGGTCCGGGACCTGCTGGGCTGACTCATGAAGACGCCCCCCGCCCTTGCTTCAAAGGTGGGGGGCGGTGCGGCCGGTGGGATTCGAACCCACACGGGCTTTCGCCCACTGCGATCTAAACGCAGCTCGGCTGCCAATTACGACACGGCCGCTCAAAAACGGTCATCACGCCTGACCGGCGACGCTCAGTGTACGGGGGAATGGGTCACCCTGCGAAGGTCACCCTCCCCTTCTGGCGACACCACGTCTCTGTCAGCGCGTGGCAGTTGGGGCACAAGTACCGCAGATTATCCCGGCGGTTGTCGCGCCAGTCTCCGTTGACGTGGTCGATCTGCAAGGTGATCGGTCGTCCCAGCCACTCTCCGGTGTTGCCGCAGCTCTCGCACGCGTAGGTCACTCCGAGCTCGGTCAGTGCCCGGTGGAGCTGATTCCTGTTGGTTCGTCCCGCGTGGTCGGGTAGGACGACCAGCACCCGGTGGGCTACGGGCGCGGGTGCCGGTCGCTCCGGCCGTCCCCAGCTCCGGCGTCTGAAGTGGCTCGTGTCGAGGCCGAGGCGGGCTGTCGTACGTCGGACGCGTCGATGGTTGGTGTCGTTCACATCCAGGCCGAGACCACGCATCACATCGGCGTAGCTCGCAGAGGTCCCTACCAGCTCCCGGAGTTTGTCCTCGGGGATGGGCGGACGGCGGTAAGTGAAATGGCTTACGTCAATCTGCCGAGCCTGAAGCATGCGGCTCAGCGTTGCTCGCGAACGGCTGTCGTCCGGCACGCCGAGGGTGCGCGCTACCCCGCGCGTGCTGGTCGCTGACGCTGCGGCTTCTCTCAGCTCCTCGGTTGTGAAGGGCAGCTCCAACTCGGCGCGATCCATGCCGGGGAAGTGGCTGATGTCGATGTGTGCCGCGTCAATCCGGCGTCGGATGTGGGACAGGGTTCCGGTGGCGGGGGTCGCCCCCAGCTTCAGGGCCACTTCGCGCAGCGACGACGATGACGCAGCGGCCTTGGCGATGGCGGCATCCGGGTACTTGCGCCACGGGCTGCGTTTCGCGAAGTGGCTCGTATCCAATCCGTGTACGGCGACTTTCTCCTGAAGCACGCGCCGCTGCCCCCCACTTGTGGTGAGCCCGAGACGTCGCATCAGGTCAGCCCAGTTGCGGGCTTCGGCGACGGCCGACGTCAGTCGTTCCTTGCCGTACGGGTCAGACGCGTGCTGAGCAGTCATGCACCTCTCCATCTCCCGGCCACCCGTTCGTGGCCTCGTACGGAGTAACGATCCGGATATCGGACGGTTGCGCACGGAAAGCGGAACGGCCCGTACCGGGGATCCGGTACGGGCCGTTCCGTGGGCTCGCTGGCTCAGACGCCCAGGTCCTTGATGATCTTGGCTACGTGGCCCGTCGCGCGGACGTTGTAGAGGGCGCGTTCGACCTTGCCCTGTTCGTCGACGACGATCGTGGAGCGGATGACGCCCATGTAGGTCTTGCCGTAGTTCTTCTTCTCGCCGAAGGCGCCGTAGGCGTCCAGGACCTTCTTGTCGGGGTCGGCGAGGAGGGTGACCTTCAGGGACTCCGCCTCGCGGAACTTGGCGAGCTTCTCGGGCTTGTCGGGGGAGATGCCGATCACGTCGTACCCGGCGCCTGCGAGGAGGTCGAGGTTGTCGGTGAAGTCGCAGGCCTGCTTGGTGCAGCCGGGGGTGAGGGCGGCCGGGTAGAAGTAGACGATGACCTTGCGGCCCTTGTGGTCGGCCAGGGACACCTCGTTGCCGTCGGCGTCGGGCAGGGTGAAGGCGGGGGCCTCGTCCCCGGGCTGGAGGCGTTCGCTCATCGGTCTGGTCTCCTCGTACGTACGCGCTGCGTGGATCGGGTGCCGGGATCGAGGGTAACCGGGGGTCCTGACAGTGCGTGGCGGTGTGAAGCTGACAGACTGTGCGGCACAGGTATCAGCGGATTTCGGAGGCGGCACGGTGGCGGACACGGCGGACACCAGGACCCCGGCGGAGATCGAGGCGGACATCAGGCGCCGTCGCGCGGTGCTGGCCGAGACCCTGGACGAGATCGGTGTGCGGGTGCACCCGAAGACGATCGTGGGGGACGCGAAGGCCCGGGTGGCGTCGCATGTGGACCACACGCTCGGGCGGGCGTACGTCGGCGTCAATCGTGTGGTGAGCGACGTCAAGGCGCAGTTCGTGGACGAGGAGGGTTCGCCCCGGCTGGAGCGGGTCGTGCCGGTGGCGGTGCTGGTGGTGGGGGTCGTGGGGCTGGTGGCCCTGGGGTCCCGTCGGCGCCGGCGCTGACCCGCGCGTCCACGGTCGTGGCGATTGCGGGTAGGTTTCAGGGCGTGAGCGCGAAGAGACACGAGCAGGGTTCCCAGGACGACAAGCTGCCCATTCGGATGCTGCACGATCGTGTGCTGGTGCGGCAGGACACGAGTGAGGGTGAGCGGCGTTCCGGGGGCGGGATCCTGATTCCCGCGACGGCGGCGGTGGGCCGTCGGCTGGCCTGGGCCGAGGTGGTCGCGGTGGGGCAGAACGTGCGGACCGTGGAGCCGGGTGACCGGGTGCTGTTCGACCCGGAGGACCGGGCGGAGGTCGAGGTGCGGGGCACGGCGTACGTGCTGATGCGGGAGCGGGATCTGCACGCGGTGGCCGCGGACCGGTTCGAGGGTTCCGAGGATTCGACCGGCTTGTACCTGTAGGTGGACGGGGGAAGGGGCCGGTGACCATGGTCACCGGCCCCTTCTCGTGTGTGCGGGCTAGGGTGGGAGGACCCTGTAGGGGTCCCGACGAGACGCGCCGTACCGGGATGAAGGCAAAGACGACGCACCCCCGTTTCCGTTCGTGTCCCGGAGGTGCCTGTCATGGCGTGGGTTCTGCTTGTCGTCGCCGGTCTGCTCGAGGTGGGGTGGGCGGTCGGTATGAAGTACACCGATGGTTTCACCCGTCTCGTGCCCAGTGTCCTCACGGGCGCGGGCATCGTGGCCAGCATGGTGTTGCTGTCGTACGCGGCTCGTACGCTGCCGATCGGTACGGCGTACGGCGTGTGGGTGGGGATCGGTGCGGCCGGGGCGGCGGTGCTGGGGATGGTGGTGCTGGGGGAGCCGGTGACGGCCGCCCGGATCTTCTTCATCTGTCTGCTGCTGGTGGCCGTGGTGGGGCTGAAGGCGACGGCCGGCGGGCACTGACGGGGGTCACCACCAGTCCCGGCGCTGGTTCTGGGTGAGAGTGCCGGTCAGGCCGTCGGGGTCGGCGGGGTCGTCGCCGTTGGCGTCGCCCTCGCCGGTGTCGTCGCCGGTGGTCTGTTCGTCGGTGGTGCCGTCCTCGGTGGTGGTGCCGTCGTCCTGGCCGTCTTCGCCGGTGGTGTCGCCGGTGATGCCGCCGCCCGTCTGTTCCTCGGTGTCGTCGGGGGTCCGGTCGCCGGTGCCGGTGTCCTCGGGTGTTCCGCTGCCGGTGTCGTCGGCGGGGGTGTCGGGGGTGCCGCTGCCGGTCTCGTCGGCGGGTGGCTGGGTGCGCCAGGCGCCGGGCTGGAGGCGGAGGTCGAAGGCCTGGACGGGCTGTCCTCGGAGGGCGTCGCGGGTGTACTGGCCCCAGATCTCGGCGGGGGCGCCGCCGCCGTTGACGCGGGGCAGGCCCATGGCGCCGTAGAGGGACTTGTGTCCGGCGGTGACGGGGTCCTGGCCCATGACGGCGACGACGGTGGCGAGGTCGGGGGTGTAGCCGGCGAACCAGGCGGCGGTGTCCTCCTCGGCGGTGCCGGTCTTGCCGGCGGCGGGGCGGCCTGCGGTCTGGGCGGCGGTGGCGGTGCCCTTGTCGACGACGCCGCGCAGGACGGAGGTGGTGGTGTCGGCGGCCTGGCGGCTGACGGCCTGGCGGGTGTGGCGGGCGGGCAGTTCGACGGTGCGGGTGCCGTGGGTGATCTTCTCGATCATGGTGTAGGCGCCGTGCCGGCCGTGGTTGGCGAGGGTGGCGTAGGCCTCGGCCATGTCGAGGACGCTGGCGGTGGCGACGCCGAGGGCGATGGAGGGGCCGGCGTCGTCGAGGCTGGGGGTGTTCTTGGACAGGCCCAGGTCGATGGCGGTGCGGCGGACCTCGTCGGGGCCGACGTCGACGGCCATCTGCGCGTAGACGGCGTTGACGGATTTGTCGGTGGCCTCGCGGACGGTGATCCTGCCGTAGTCGCGGTGGTCCTCGTTCTCGGGTGCGTAGTGGCCGCTCCAGCCCTGGACGGGGCGTTCGCTGGTGCCGTCGTAGACGGTGTTGGGGGTGATGGGGCGGCCGTCCTGGGTGCGGGAGCCGTTCTCGACGGCGGCGGTGAAGACGAACGGCTTGAAGGAGGAGCCGACCTGGAAGTCGCGGCGGGTGGCGTTGGGTGTGTACTGCTTGACGTAGTCGATGCCGTTGTACATGGCGACGACCTTGCCGGTCTTCGGGTCGATGGAGGCGCCGCCGGCGCGGACGTAGGTGTCGACCTTGCGGGCGTCGTGGTCGAGGCGGTCCATCAGGTTGTCGTTGACGGCGTCGACGAAGGCGTCCTGTTTGTCCTTGTGGAGGGTGGTGGTGATGCGGTAGCCGCCGGCGTCGAGGGCGGTCTCGTCGACGATGTCGTTCTCGGTGAGGTGGTTCTTGACGATGTCGACGATGTAGCCGCGCTGTCCGGAGAGGCCGGTGGGCAGGGTGGTCTTCTTCGGGACGGGGAATTCCATCGCGGCGCGGCGGGACCGGTCGAGCCAGCCTTCGTCGACCATGCCGTCGAGGACGTAGTTCCAGCGGCGTTCGACGGCGTCGCGGTTCTCGGGGTGGGTGATGACGTCGTACTGGCTGGGGGCGTTGACGAGGGCGGCGAGGTAGGCGGCGCGGCCGGCGTCGAGCCGGGAGGCGTCGATGCCGTAGTAGGCGTGGGCGGCGGCCTGGATGCCGTAGGCGCCGCGGCCGAAGAAGCTGGTGTTGAGGTAGCCCTCGAGGATCTGGTCCTTGCTCTGTTCGCGGTCGAGCTTGATGGAGATGAAGAACTCCTTCACCTTGCGGGTGATGGTCTGTTCCTGGCGCAGGTAGTAGTTCTTCACGTACTGCTGGGTGATGGTGGATCCGGACTGTTTGCCCTTGCCGGTGGCGGTGTTCCAGGCGGCGCGGATCATGGCCTGCGGGTCGATGGCGGACTCGGTGTAGAAGTCGCGGTCCTCGGCGGCGAGGACGGCGTGCTGGGCGTCCTTCGAGATCTGGGCGAGGGTGACGTTCTCCCGGTTGACCTCGCCGTCGCGGGCGATGACGGAGCCGTCGGCGTAGAGGTAGACGTTGGCCTGCTGGGTGGCGAGGGCGTTGGCGGCGGGGATCCGTACGAGGTGGTAGCCGAGGAAGAAGCCGCCGATGACGAGCAGGGAGGCGATGAGGAGGCTGCCGAGTGCGGTCCGCCAGGTGGGGACGAGGCGGCGCCATCCGGTGCGCCGGGGGGTGCGTCCCGTGGTGCCCCGGCGGGGGGCGGCCGCTCGGGGCTGTCTGGGTGCCCAGCCCCGGTGGGGCTGCTGCGGCTGCGGCTCGTCGCTCATGTCGTGCACGGACTCCTGTTCCGCCTCGTTCGCCTGGTTCGTGGCGTTCGTCGTTGTACGCGTGGTCTGTTCCCCTTATTCAAGACTGTCCCATCCGGTGGTGCGTTCTTCGGTGACGGCGCGCGTCGCGCACCCGTCCGGCTTCTCACACGCATGGCCCCGCGGGGCTGCTCGCGCGGCGGGGGCGGGGAGGTAATTGCGTGGCAGTGGGTGCGGGGGACGCACTAGGCTCCTGCGCTTCGGTGCCGGTGCGGAGGAGGGTGGTGGGCGTGGGCTCGGCGCGGCTGTATCTGGCCGTCGCGGTGGGGGGTTTCCGGCGGTACGCGTCGTACCGGGCGGCCACCGCGGCCGGGGTGTTCACCAACACGGTGTTCGGGCTGATCCTCGTGTACACGTATCTGGCGCTGTGGGAGGAGCGGCCGGGGCTCGGCGGGTACGACCAGGCGCAGGCGGTGACGTACGTGTGGCTGGGGCAGTGCCTGTACGCGACGCTGGCCATTCAGGGGGGCGGTGCGGAGAAGGATCTGATGGGGCGGATCCGCACCGGTGAGATCGCGGTCGACCTGTACCGGCCGGTCGATCTGCAACTGTGGTGGCTGGCCGGTGATCTGGGGCGGGCGCTGTTCCAGATGCTGGGGCGGGGGGTGGTCCCGTTCCTGTTCGGCTGGCTGTTCTTCCCGATGGCGTTGCCGTCGGAGGTGTCCGTGTGGGGGGCGTTCACGGTCGCGCTGCTGCTGGCGGCGGTGGTGAGCTTCGCGATCCGTTATCTGGCGGCCCTGTGTGCGTTCTGGCTGATGGACGGCATGGGCATCAGTCAGGTGGTGATGATCACGGGGGTGTTCTTCTCGGGGATGGTGCTGCCGCTGAACGCGTTCCCGGGGGTGTACGGCGATGTGGTGCGGGTGCTGCCGTGGGCGGCGCAGATCCAGGTGCCGGCGGATGTGCTGATGGGGGAGACGGAGCCGTGGGGGGCGTTCGCGTTCCAGGCGGCGTGGGCGGTGGCGCTGCTGGCGCTGGGGCGGTTGGTGCAGTCGGCGGCGACGCGTCGGGTGGTGGTGCAGGGTGGGTGAGCGGAGCGCCGTCGTCGAGGGGGTGCGGGCGTACGGGCTGATCGCGGGGATGTGGGTGCGGGCGGGGATGACCTACCGTGCGTCGTTCGTCGCGACGCTGGTCGGCAACCTGGTGATGACCGGCATGGACTTCGTGGGGATCCTGCTGATGTTCTCGCAGGTCGATTCGCTGGGCGGCTGGTCGTTGCCCGAGGTCGCCCTGTTGTACGGGTTGTCGGTGACGTCGTTCGGGATCGCCGATCTGCTGCTGGGGTCGATGGACGTGCTGGGGGCCCGGATGCGGGACGGCTCGTTCGACACGCTGCTGGTGCGTCCGGTGCCGGTGCTCGCGCAGGTCGGCGCGGACCGTTTCGCGCTGCGCCGGCTGGGCCGGGTGGTGCAGGGGTCGGTGGTGCTGGGCTGGGCGCTGGTGGCGGTGGAGGCCGACTGGAGCGTGTCGAAGGTGCTGCTGGTGCCGGTGATGGTGCTCAGCGGTGCGGCCATCTTCTCGGCGGTCTTCGTGGCGGGGGCGGCCTTCCAGATCTTCGCGCAGGACGCGGCCGAGGTGCAGAACGCGTTCACGTACGGCGGGACGACGCTGTTGCAGTATCCGCCGAGCGTGTTCGGGAAGGACCTGGTGCGCGGGGCGACGTTCGTGCTGCCGCTGGCGTTCGTGAACTGGGTGCCGGCCGCCCACATCCTGGGGCGGCCGTATCCGGTCGGTCTGCCGTCGTGGGCGGCGTTCGTGTCGCCGCTGGTGGCGGTGGTGTGCTGTGCGCTGGCGGCTCTGGCGTGGCGGGTGGGGCTCAGGTCGTACCGGAGTACGGGGAGTTAGTGGGCGGATGATGGATCCTGGGCGGACGATGGACCCCTTCATTGAACTGGACGGCGTCGAGAAGGTCTTCGACGTGCGCAGGAAGACCGGCTTCCTGAAGCGGGAGCGGCACCGGGTGCGGGCGGTGGACTCGATCTCGTTCTCGGTGGCGCGGGGTGAGATGGTCGGCTACATCGGGCCGAACGGTGCCGGGAAGTCGACGACGATCAAGATGCTGACCGGGATCCTGACGCCGAGCGGTGGCCGGCTGCGGGTCGCCGGGATCGATCCCTCGCGTGAGCGGACGCGGCTGGCGCACCGGATCGGGGTGGTGTTCGGGCAGCGGACGACGCTGTGGTGGGACCTGCCGCTGATCGACTCGTACCGGCTGGTGCACCGCATGTACCGCATTCCGGCCGCGCGCTACCGCGAGAACCTGGACCGGATGGTGGAACTCCTGGATCTGGGCGAGCTGTTGGACGTGCCGGTGCGTCAGCTGTCGCTGGGTCAGCGGATGCGCGGGGACATCGCGGCGGCGCTGCTGCACGATCCGGAGGTGCTGTACCTGGACGAGCCGACGATCGGCCTGGACGTCATCTCCAAGACCAGGGTGCGGGAGTTCCTGCGGGGGTTGAACGCCGAGCGGGCCACGACGGTGCTGCTGACCACGCACGACCTTCAGGACATCGAGCAGTTGTGTTCGCGGGTGATGGTCATCGACCACGGCCGGCTGGTGTACGACGGTGCGCTCGCCGGGCTGCACGAGGCGGGGGAGAGCGAGCGGATCCTGGTGGTGGACCTGGAGCGGGAGCTTCCGCCGATTGCGGCGCCGTCGCCGGCGCGGGTGGTGCGGGTGGAGGGGCCGCGGCAGTGGCTGGCGTTCCCGGCGTCGGCGTCGGCGGCGGGCCTCGTGGCGCGGATCGCGGCGGAGTATCCGCTGGTCGACCTGTCGGTGCGGGAGCCGGACATCGAGGCGGTCATCGCGAAGATGTACGCGGAGCGGCGGGCGGGGCGGCCCGTCGCGTAGGCGTCGTTGTGCGTAGCCGGGCGGCGGGGGCAACTCGTAGGCTGCTGGGTATGACCGACGACGCTGCCGCCCGGGACCTCCGCGCCTCCGACGCCGACCGTGAACGGGTCGCCGAGATCCTGCGGGACGCCCTCGCGGAGGGCCGTCTCGACATGGAGGAGTTCGAGGAGCGGCTGGACGCGACGTACAGGGCGCGGACGTACGGGGAGCTGACGCCGATCACGCGCGATCTGCCGGGTCACGGCACGGCGGCGGTGCCCGCGGTGTCCCTGACGAAGGACCCGCAGGGGGGCGGTGACTGGGGGGAGCGGATCGTCGGCGGTGACGAGGGCACGTCGACGTGGGCCGTGGCCGTGATGTCGGGCTTCCAGCGCAAGGGGCGGTGGACGGCGCCGCGGCGGTTCAACTGCTTCGCGTTCTGGGGCGGCGGGGAGATCGATCTGCGCGAGGCGTACTTCGCGGACCGGGAGATCGTCGTCAACGCCGTCGCGATCATGGGCGGGGTGGATGTCGTGGTGCCGCCGGGGGTCGAGGTCGTGGTGCGCGGCGTGGGCATCATGGGCGGCTTCGACCACCGTGAGGAGGGGGTGCCGGGCGAGCCCGGCGCGCCCCGGGTGATCGTGACGGGCCTGGCCTTCTGGGGCGGCGTCGGCGTGCAGCGCAAGCTGCCGCGCTCGGAGAAGCAGCGGCTGCGCGAGGAGCGCCGGCGGGAGAAGCTGGAGCGCAAGGAGAACCGGCGCCGGGAGCTGGAGGGTTCCCGCCGCGACGGGCACGGCCTCCACGACCCGCTGGGCCTGGACCTGCACGGCCGGCCCGAGCGGCAGCCGGAGGAACGAGGGGAACGCGGCCGGGACGGGGACCGCTGAGCGACGGCTCGCGCCGGGGCGGCCCCGGCACGTGCTCCGGCCGCACGGGCCGCATGGGCCGCATGGGCCGCACGGGCTGTACGGGCCGCACGGGCCGCACGGGCTGTACGGGCTGTACGGGCCGCACGGGCCGCACGGGCTGTACGGCCCTGCTCGGCCGGTGAGCCGACGTGGGCGCGGCGCGCGTGCCGCCGTGGCCGGGGCCGCCCGGCGCGGGTCGAGGACCGACGCGCGGCACGCCGACCGTTCACGCGGTCGTCGCGGTCGTCGCGGTCGTCGCGGTGGTCGGGCCGGAGTCCGTGGGGGGCGTCGCGCGCTTGCTGCCGGTGCGGGACCCGCCCGGCGCGGGTGGGGACCGGCGTGCGTGGGGCCCGCCGCCACGGAGGGGCATGGCGCCGATGCCGGGCCCGCCCCCCCGGGACCCGGCGGGCCCCGGGGCCGCTACAGCCGGGCCGGTGCGCTGCCCTTGAGGGTGTCCAGGTCGAAGGTCTCCGCCATCCGTGTGTAGCCCTTGTCGCTCGGGTGGAGGTGGTCGCCGGAGTCGTAGTCCGCGCGGAAGCGGCGCGGGTCGTACGGGTCGCGCAGTGCCTTGTCGAAGTCGGCGACCGCGTCGAACACGTGCCCCGCGCGGATCTCCTCGTTGATCCGCTGCCGTACCGCCTCGCGCGCGTCGGTGTAGCCGCGGTGGCCGCCGAACGGCATCAGGGTCGCGCCGACGACCTTCAGGCCCCGGGCGTGGGCCCGTTCGACCAGGGTGGTCAGGCCCGCCAGGATCCGGTCCGGGTCGGCGGTGCCGGGGTGGCGCAGGATGTCGTTGATGCCGAGGACGACGACGACGGCCTTGACGTTGGTGCGGCCCAGGACGTCGCGGTCGAAGCGGTTCAGGCCACTGGGGTTCTCGGCCGGGCGGCCCAGGCCGTCGGCGAGGACCTGGTTGCCGCTGATGCCCTCGTTGACGACGCTGTGGCGCGGCACGTCCCGCCCGGCCGCGAGCGCGGCGCGCAGCCGGTCGGACAGCACGTCCGGCCAGCGGTTGTTCGCGCCGGTCGTGGAGGTGATCCCGTCGGTCAGCGAGTCGCCGAGGACGACGACGGTGCCGTCCGACTCGTTGCTCAGCACGTCCAGCGCGGTCAGGTACCGCCAGAACGTGCTCTGCCCGGTGTACGCGGCCCCGGTCGTGTCCCGGGTGTGCTCGCCCTCCGCGACGTAGGAGATCTGGCGGGCGTGCGGGTGGTAGGTGACCGGCCCGGACGGGGTGGGGGAGTACGTGGTGACCAGGACGTCGCCGTCGTGCGGCACGGTGATGCGCACGACGTCGCTGATCACCTGCCCGCCGGCCGGGACGACGACCGTCGGACTGCCGGTGAAGGTGAGCTGCCGCATGGTCCGCGCGAGGGCCGCCGCCGTGCCCGGGGACGCGGAGACGGCGATCGAGGCGTGGGTGATGGTCAGCGCGGACTGGCCGTAGAGGTTGGACAGCGTGACGCGGGCAGCGGTGCCGCCGGCGCTCGTGTGGACGACGTTGCGCACCGAGCGGCCCGCGAGGCCGGCCAGCTCCGTGCCGGGCTCGCCGCCGACCGGGGAGGTCGCCCAGGAGGCGACCCAGGTGCCGGTGGAGGCGGGTGCGGCCGGGCCGGGCCGCTCGCCGCGGCCACCGGCGAGGGCGTTGCGGTACGTCGTACCGTCGTCGGCCGCCACACCGACGTAGATGGCGGCGGAAACCGCCACGATCGCGGCGACGATCGCGGCGAGCAGGGCGCGCTGCCTGGCGGGAGGCGCTCCCGCGCCCCCGTCACGACCCCGGGTCATGCTGTTCTGTTCTCCTCGAAAGATGGGAGCCCGAGGCTCCGATCCGGTGATCCCATGATGGGTCATGGGTGGTGGGGAGACCGACCGGACCCCCTGGGTGGCCCCCGGCCCCTAGGTGATGTCCCCGGACATTCCCCCTCCGGACAGACGCCGGGAACTCCTGTGCCGTTCCGGGAGTCGGTCAGGAAGGGACAATGTGTGAGGGATCACCGAGCGGGTGGAGCGGATGGAACAGACCAAAACGGCTGAAACCGGAGACCGGGGCGCCGAAGGGCAGCATGCCCGCACCGGCGCGTTCTCGAACCGCGCCATGACGGCCTTCAGTCCCGCGGACGAGGAGAAGCAGCGCGGGGTGCGCCGGATGAAGCTCACCGCCACCGGACTGCTGCTGTTCGTCGCCCTGGTCTACGTCCTCACCAAGTGGGCCTCCCACCAGGGCGCGGGCCCCTGGGCGGGCTACGTGGCCGCCGCGGCCGAGGCCGGCATGGTCGGCGCGCTCGCCGACTGGTTCGCCGTCACCGCCCTCTTCCGCCGCCCCCTCGGCCTGCCCATCCCGCACACCGCGATCATCCCCACCAAGAAGGACCAGCTCGGCGTCTCCCTCGGCGAGTTCGTCGGTGAGAACTTCCTCTCCGAGGACGTCGTCCGGCTCAGGCTGCGCGCCGTCGGCATCGGCAGCCGGCTCGGCGCCTGGCTCGCCGTCCCGGAACACGCCGACCGGGTCACCGCCGAGCTGTCGGCGGCCCTGCGCGGCGCGCTGACCGTGCTGCGCGACTCCGACGTGCAGGCGGTGGTCGGCGAGGCCATCACCCGTCGCGCCGACGCCCAGGAGATCGCGCCCGGCATGGGCAAGATGCTGGAGAAGATCGTCGCCGACGGCGGGCACAAACGCGCCGTCGACCTCATCGTCACCCGGGCCCACGACTGGCTGGTGCTGCACGGCGACTCCGTGATGGACGCCGTGCAGGGCGGCGCGCCCGGCTGGACCCCCCGGTTCGTGGACCGCAAGGTCGGCGAGCGCGTCTACCGCGAACTGCTGCGCTTCGTCACCGAGATGCGCGACATGCCCGCCCACCCCGCGCGCGGCGCCCTCGACCGCTTCCTCACCGACTTCGCCTCCGACCTGCAGTCCGACACCGACACCCGGGCCCGGATAGAGCGTCTCAAGGGCGAGGTCCTCGGCCGCGACGAGGTGCAGGACCTGATCGCCTCCGCCTGGACCGCCGTACGCTCCATGATCGTCTCCGCGGCGGAGGACGAGCGCAGCGAGCTGCGGCTGCGCGTGCGGGCCTCGCTGCTCTCGCTGGGCGCCCGCATGGCCGCCGACCCCAAGGTGCAGGGCAAGGTCGACGGCTGGGTGGAGGGCGCCGCGGTGTACGTGGTGACCACTTACCGCAAGGAGATCACCTCGCTGATCACGGACACGGTGGCGAGCTGGGACGCCGAGCACACCACGAAGAAGATCGAGGCGAACATCGGCCGCGACCTTCAGTTCATCCGGATCAACGGCACAGTGGTCGGCTCCCTGGCCGGCCTGCTCATCTACACGGTGTCGCGGGCGCTGGGGGCATAGCGCGCGGCGGGACCAGCGGGACCAGCGGGGCGAGCGGGGCGACGGGCCGCTCCGCGCGGCGGAGCGGGACGCCGGCGCGGGGCATGGCACGCCCGGTGTGAGGGGGCGGGCGGCGCGCCCGAAGGGACGGGGCGGGCGGGCGTCGGGGAGGCGGGCGGCCGGGCGGGCGTGAAAGCGCCGGCCCGGGGCATCCGACGGAGGTCGCTTCGCCAGGGAGGGAGCCCATGACCACCGCGCAGTCCGGGACCGGACGCACCATCACCACCAGCATCCCCGCCCGTCTGGACCGCCTGCCGTGGTCCCGCTGGCACTGGACCGTCGTCATCGGTCTCGGCACCGTGTGGATCCTCGACGGCCTGGAGGTCACGGTCGTCGGCAACATCGCCGGCCGCCTGTCCGAGCCGGGCAGCGGACTGCCCATCACCTCGGGCGAGGTCACCGGCATCGCCGCCGCCCTCTACGTGGCCGGTGCCTGCGCGGGCGCCCTGTTCTGGGGCCGCCTGACCGACATCTGGGGCCGCAAGAAGCTCTTCATGATCACCCTCGCGGTCTACCTCGGCGCCACCGCCCTCACCGCGATTGCCTTCGACACCTGGTGGTTCTTCCTCTTCCGCTTCCTCACCGGCTTCGGCATCGGCGGCGAGTACGCGGCCATCAACTCCGCGGTCGACGAGCTGATCCCGGCCCGGTACCGGGGCCGCGTCGACCTGATGATCAACGGCAGCTTCTGGCTGGGCGCGGTGGGCGGTTCCCTGCTGTCGATCCTCGCGCTGGACACGTCGATCTTCCCGGCGGACGTCGGCTGGCGCCTGACCTTCGCCCTCGGCGCCGTCCTCTCCCTGGTCATCCTCCTCGTACGGCGCCACGTCCCGGAAAGCCCCCGCTGGCTGCTGATCCACGGCCGTGACGAGGAAGCGGAACGCATCGTCGGCGAGATCGAGCAGCGGGTCGAGGCCGAGCGGAAGGAGCCGCTGCCCCGCGCGGAGGGCGAACTGACCATCCACCAGCGCAAGAACGTCACGTTCACCGAGATCGCCCGCACCGTCTTCGCCAAGTACCGCAGGCGCTCCGTCCTCGGCTTCTCCCTCTTCATCGGTCAGGCGTTCCTCTACAACGCCATCACCTTCGGCTTCGGCGCGATCCTGACCACGTTCTACGACGTGCCGTCAGGCAGCACCGGCTACTACTTCGCCGTGATCGCGGTCGGCAACTTCCTGGGCCCGCTGCTGCTCGGCAAGCTCTTCGACACGGTCGGCCGCCGGGTGATGATCTCCGGCACGTACCTGCTCTCGGGCATCCTGCTGTTCGGCACGGCCTGGCTCTTCGACCGGGGCTCGCTCGGCGCGACGACCCTCACCGCCTGCTGGTGCGCGGTCCTGTTCTTCGCCTCCGCCGGTGCGAGCAGCGCGTACCTGACGGTCTCCGAGGTCTTCCCCATGGAGACCCGCGCGATGTCCATCGCCTTCTTCTACGCCCTCGGCACCGCCGCGGGCGGCATCAGCGGCCCCCTGCTCTTCGCCGACCTCACCGGCACGGGCAAGGTCGGCGACACGGTCCTCGCCTTCCAGATCGGCGCCGGCCTGATGTGCGCGGCGGGCCTGGTGGCCGCGTTCCTCGCGGTGAAGGCGGAGCGCCGCTCCCTGGAGGACATCGCCACGCCGCTCACGGCGGCGGCGTCCCAGGCGAAGGCGGGGACCCGCCCGGACCTGGACGCGGACGCGGGCCCGGGCTCGCAGCCGGTGACGCCGTGAGCCGGGCGCGACACTTGGCCCCCTCCGTGAGCGGGGTACGGCACCTCGCCCTCTCCGTGAGCCGGGCGCGGCACCTCGCCCCCTCCGTGAGCGGGGTACGGCACCTCGCCCCCTCCGTGAGCCGGGCGCGGCACATCGGTCCCGCCGTCCAGCCGGGCCGGCTCAGCCGTGCCGGTTCAGCCCCGCCGGTCCGCCACCGCCCACGAAGCGAGCGCCACGGCCCCCGCGGCGCCGAACACGGCGGGCCAGGCGCCCACCTTCCTGGCCAGCGGATGCGACCCGGCGAACGCGGCGACGTAGGCCACGGACAGCGCGCCCGCCGCCCTGCCCCCGGCCCGCTCCCGCCACTGCTGCGCCGCAGCGGCCCCGGCGACGGCGAGGACGACCCCGCCCAGCTGCCGCTTCCGGGTCCAGCGGGCCACGCCGTACCCCCCGACGAGTCCGCTCGCGGCCACCACCGAGCTGGGAACCTTCGCCATGCCTGCCTGCCTTCTGCCACGACGCCCGAGGGGGGCGGTCTCTCACCGGCTTCCGAGGCTAACGCCCGGACGGCGTACGGACCGCACGGGGGCGGCCCGGCTCGACTTGAGTCGGAGGTTGTCAAGTTTCCTCCTCCGAGCTATATAAGAAGACGTAGACGAGGGCATCGCACAGATGACACCGCAGAAGGGAGTGGACTGTGATGCTCATGCGTACCGACCCGTTCCGCGAGTTCGACCGGCTCGCGCAGCAGGTCCTCGGTTCGGCCGCCCGTCCCTCGGTGATGCCGATGGACGCCTACCGGGCGGGGGACGACTTCATCGTCCACTTCGACCTCCCCGGCATCGACCCGGAGAGCATCGAACTGGACGTCGAGCGCAACGTCCTCAACGTGCGCGCCGAACGCCGCTCCCCGGCCCCCGAGGACGCGGAGCCGGTGGTCGCCGAACGCCCCACCGGCACCTTCACCCGTCAGCTCTTCCTCGGTGAAACCCTGGACACGGAACGCATCGACGCCTCCTACGACGCCGGCGTGCTGACCCTGCGCATCCCGGTGGCGGAGCAGGCCAAGCCGCGCCGCATCCAGATCACCGGCGGCGGCGGCCGCAGGCAGATCAGCAGCTGACGCAGCACCACGCACCGCGTCCCGCGGACCCCGGCCGTCCACCGGCCGCCCGCGGGGCGCGCCCCCATGCCCGCCCGTCCCGGTGCAGCGGGGCGGACGGCCGAGGCCCCGGAAGAAGGAGAGGAGCCGCACATGACCACGCTGACCACCCCGCGCACGCCCGCACCCGCGAGCCCGCGGCCGGTGATCCCGGCCCCGGAGCGCAGCGACGGCTGGCGCCAACTGATCGACACGGTGAAGGAGTCGGGCCAGTACCCGACGCGGGCGGAGGCGGAAAGCGTCACCCGTGTCGTCCTCTCCGCCCTCGGCGGCCACGTCGTCGGTGACGAACGCGTCGAACTCGCCCGCGCCCTGCCCGAGGAGGCGGCGAGAGTCGTCGCCTCGCAGATCCCGGCGACCCGCAGCCTTACGGCGGCGGAGTTCGTCGACTCGGTCGCGGCCCGCATCGAGGGCGCGACCCCGGCCACGGCCCGCTGGGACGTCAGCTCCGTCCTGAGCGTCCTGCCGGCCCTGGTGGGCGACGCCCTGGTGACCCGCGTGCTGGCCCACCTGCCCCCGGGCTACGCCCTCCTCTTCGGCCGGGCGGAGCTGGCCCCGGCGCAGTGACCACCCGGGGACCTGACCGCCGGACCCCCGGCCGGTCCGTCGTTCAGGTCCCCGGAAAACCGCTCGCCCCGCACCCTCCCCGCGCGGGAAGCTGCCGCACCGACCCCCGACCGCCGGGGGCCGGAACAGGACCCCGCCCCGGGAGGGCAGTTGACCCACCACCCCGTCATTCGCCACATCACCTTCGACTGCACCGGCGACCCCTACGACCTCGCCCTGTTCTGGAGCGGGATGCTCGGCAACCCGCTCGCCGACGACGACAAGCCGGGCGACCCCGAGGCCCTGATCGAGGACCCGTCCGGCGGCCCGGGCCTGCTGTTCGTCCGGGTGGAGGAGGGCAAGACCGCGAAGAACCGCCTCCACTTCGACCTGCGGCCCCGGGGCCGCACCCGCGCCGACGAGGTGGCCCGCGCCCTCGCGCTCGGCGCCCGCCTGCTCGCCGACCACACCCGCCCCGACGGCGGCGGCTGGGTCACCCTGGCCGACCCGGAAGGCAACGAGTTCTGTATGGAACGGGGCGAACTGGACTGACCGTGTCGTCCTGTTCCGGTGGGTGCCCCGGCGCTCCGCCGAGCGTACGATCGTACGCATGCCGACGGACCACTTCGCGGGTGACCCGCGCACCAACCTCGAACGGATGCTCGCGGGCGACCTCTACATCGCCGACGACCCGGAGATCGCCCGCCGGCTGCGGCACGCGATGCGGCTGACGGCCCGCTACCAGAGCGCGTACCTGGAGGACCCCGCCGAGGCGAGGAAGATCCTCACCGAGCTCCTCGCCTCCGCCGGGGAGGACGTCGACGTACGCCCGCCCCTGTACGTCGACTACGGCAGCAACATCACCATCGGCGCCCGCACCTTCGTCAACTACCACCTGACCGCGCTGGACGTCGCCCCCATCACCATCGGCGAGGACTGCCAGATCGGACCCAACGTCCAGCTCCTCACGCCCACCCACCCGGTGGAACCGGGGCCCCGCCGCGACAAGCTGGAGGCCGCGCTGCCCATCACCATCGGGGACAACGTCTGGCTCGGCGGCGGGGTCGTCGTGTGTCCCGGAGTGACCATCGGGGACAACTCCGTCATCGGCGCCGGCGCGGTGGTCACCAAGGACGTCCCCGCCGATGTCGTCGCCGTCGGCAACCCGGCCCGCCCGGTCCGCACGATCTGACCCCCAGCACCGAGCACCCCGCCATGGCCACCGGACACACGGACCCGCACCGCCGCGCCCGCATCCTCGCCGCCACGCTCGACCTGATCGTCGAGGAGGGCGTGGCCGGCGTCTCCCACCGCAAGATCGCCGCGCGCGCCCAGGTCCCCCTGGGCTCGATGACGTACCACTTCACCGGCATCGACGACCTGCTGCGCGAGGCCTTCACCGGCCACGCCGACCACTACGTGACCCTCTTCGAACAGCACCTCGGCGGAGCCACCACCCCCGACGAGGCCCGGGAGGCGGTCACCGACCTCATCCACACCCTCTCCGAGGGCCCCAACCGCGATCTGGTCCTCACCCAGGAGCTCTACACCCTGGCCGCCCGCCACGAGCAGTACCGGGTCCTCTGCCGCACGTGGATGCGCCGCAGCCGCGACCTCCTGGAACAGCACTTCTCCCCGCCCACGGCCCGTCAGCTGGACGCCCTCATCGAGGGCCTGACCCTGCACCGGGCCATGGACGACCACCCGCCCGACCGCGCACTGACCCGCGAGGCGGTGGCCCGCATCACCCGCGCGGTCCCGTGAGCGAGCGGCAGAACCCCTTGGCAGGGTGCGCCGATGCCGTCGATCAGGCAGTCCCAGGTCACCTTCGACTGCGCGGAACCCGGTGAAGAGCGCCTCGCCGCACCCGAGGCCGGGTGCTGAGGTCGGACACCCGTACCCGGGACCGACTCCCGGAGCGTCATGGCGCGGCGGGTGATACGGGATCACGCAGCGAGCGGGCGAAGAACGCGGCCAGGTGGTCGCGCTGGGTGACGACGGCCCGGGCGGGGCTGATCGTTCCGATGACGGCGGTGACCACGCCGCGCGGAAGGTCCAGGGCGCGGGCGATCCGGGGGAGCACCGCCACAGCGTCGGAGTACGTGCCGTGCGCGGAGCCGGGCAGCGTCACGCAGCGGTGCCACGCGCCGCTGTTGCGGGCGAGTGCGCCCCAGGAGGGCACGGTGGCGAGGTCGTTGCCGTCCTTGCCCATCAGGAGGAACGGGCGGTCCAGGCCGTTTCGCGCCACGGTCGAGTAGTGGCCGGGGTCGCCGGGCTCCTGGACGTACGCGAGCACACCGTCGAGGTCGGCGGCTGCCCGGAGCCGGCGGTCGTCGTGCATCGTCTGCAGGGCGGCGAACCCGCCGGCCGAGTGGCCGAACATCCCCGTACGGGACAGGTCCGCCACACGGCGAAGCTCCTTCGGCAGGGCGGAGGGCAGCGCGTCGAGCACGAAGCGGAGATCCGCCACCCGCGCCTGCACGGTCTGTTCGAGCAGCGCCCTGATCCGTTCCTCGTCCCCGCCCGTCGCCTCCAAGCGCGCCGGGAGAACGGTGTGCTCCACGCGGTCACCGGGGAACTCCACGGCTGTCGCGTCGTACGTGTGGTCCACGGTGACGACCATGTGTCCGCGCGAGGCGAGATCGTCGGTCAGGGTGGTGCCGAAGGTGCGCGGGTCGAGGACGCCGGGCGAGTACAGCACGACCGGGTACGGCCCCCCGCGCAGGTCCGCGGGGGCGCCCTCGTGGGCGTGGGTCAGGGTGGCGGCCCAGTCGACCCGGTCCGCCGGCACCTCGCCGAGGTTGTTCAGCGCGGCGAACGCCGCTGCCGCGCCGGACCGCATGTGCGGGGCGCGCGGGTGTGCGCGGGTGACGCCGGGCCGTGCCGGGTAGCGCACGTCGACCATCAGCTCCCGGTACGGGCGGCCGGGCACCCATGGATCAGGGCGTGACGTGTCGACCAGCCGCAGCGACACCGTGCCCAGGACATGGGGTCCGCCCGGGGCGGGGAGCGTCAGCCGGACGGATGGTGCGCCCGCCTCCCGTGAGCCCGGCGTTGCCGACCGGGACGCGGCGGAGCCGGTGCCCCGCCCCGCGGCGTGCGCCGGCGTGGCGGCGGCCAGGGCGGCGGCGACCGCGGCGAGCAGGGTGGCGCGACGGGTGGGCACGATGATTACCCCGTTTCCGATGCTGGTTCGGGCGCGATGCGGGCGCATGCGGGCGCTGTCGGCAGCAGGATCTCGGACGAGGATGCCGGTCGCCATCCGCGTGGCCCGTGGGGCGCGGGGGGATACCCCGTCGAGGTGACGTACCGCCCGATCAGTCTCCCTGTCCCGCGGAATGTCCCATGGAATGTCCCATGGAATGTCCCATGGAATGTCCCACGAAAGGTCCCACGAAAGGGTCCGGACCGGGGCCTCGGGGTCCCGCCACCACGTTCTCCGCCCGTCCGCTCAGGAACGCCTCGACGTTGCCGACGCAGATGTCGCCCTTCCGGGCCAGCGCGGTGTCCGTGTAGAAGCCGATGTGGGGCGTGGCCACCACGTTGTCCAGAGCCGTGATGTCGCCGCGCTCGGGGTCCAGGTCGTCGAGGCCCGCGCCCGCCAGCCGGCCGTTCGTCAGCGCGTCGTGGAGAGCGTCCTGGTCGACGAGGGCGGCGCGGGCGGTGTTGATCAGGAACGCTCCCGGCTTCATCATCGACAGCTCCTTCTCGCCGAGCAGCCCGTGGGTCCCCGGGGTGAGCGGCAGGTGCAGGGAGACGAAGTCGGCCTCGCGCAGCAGGTCGGGCATCGGCCGGAACTCGACTCCGAGCCGCCCCGCCCGCTCGTCCGACATGTTCCTGGCGTACGCGAGCACGCGCATGCCCAGCGCGGCGCCGAGCCCGGCGAGACGGCTGCCGATGTCCCCGACACCGATGATCCCCAGCGTGCGGCCGCCGAGTTCGGTGCCGCCGAGGCCCTGCCAGGACAGGGTGCCGCCGCGCACTCTCCGACTGCCGCGGGCGATGTTGCGGCAGAGCGCCAGCATCAGGCCGAGGGCGAGCTCGGACACCGCCGACCCGGCGTAGGCGGGGACGTTCGTCACGGTGATGCCGAGCCGGGCGGCGGCGCGCACGTCCACGTAGTCGTGCCCGGTGGCCCAGACCGAGATCATCCGCAGCTCCGGGAGCTGCCGCAGGAGCGCGGCGTCCAGGGAGGTCCAGCCGAGCACGGCGACCTCGGCACCGCTCAGGCGACGCCTGATCTCCTCCGCCCCGGCGGGAGCGGTCGTGTGCACCTCGACCTCTCCCATGCGCCGCAGCCTGGCGATCTGGGCGTCACTGAGGTCGCAGTCGTCCAGCAGCACGATCCTGGTCACTCGGGTCTCCCGTGGGGGGTGAAGTGGTGTCGGACCTCCAGGAGGTGCTGTGCTTCCGAGGTCGCGATCATCGACGAGGGGATGGCGCGGATCACGTCGTCCGCCCATGAGGCGAGCAGCGGACTGCGGTGCTCCGCCGGAACGTCCCGCAGGACCGACCCGACGAGGCGGCAGCCCTCCTCGACATCGACACGGCGCACGAGGAGCGCGGCCTGGTTGAGCCGCACCAGCTGGGGATCGAGCCACTCGGACGGGTCGAACAGCGCGAGCGCCGCTGCCTGCGCGGACAGGGCCGGGCCGGTCAGCCCGAGGGTGGTCAGGGCGACACCGCGGCTGAGGGCGGCCTGCTGGACGGTCCAGTCGAACAGGCCGAGGTGCTCGTGCGGTGGTGCGGTGTCGTGAGCCTGCTCCGCCAGGTCCAACGACCGCAGTACGCCCCGCTGGTCGCCGAGGGCGGCGCGGGCGCGGGACTTCACCGTGTGGCCCATGACGGTCGCCGCCGGCGATCGGCGGGGAGCGGTGTCGACGGCGGCCTGCGCCAGCCGGGACGCTTCCTGGAGGGAGGCCGCGTAGTGCAGGGCGATGAAGCCCGCACGCGCGAACGTCCAGGCGCGCAGCTCACGGTCGCGGATCTCCAGGGCCAGCCGCCGGGCGAGGTGCATCCACTTCCTGGACTCGGCCGGACGCCCGAGGTCGTCCACGACCACCGCCACCATGGCGCTCAGTCTCCCCATGAGCCGCAGCGCCCTCTTCTGCGCGTCGGGCAGGCGGCAGGCCTCGAGCAACTCCTGGAGGTCGATGAAGTCGGACAGCAGCTCCCGCAGATAGGCGAGCGGGGGAGCGGACGCGTACCGCAGGGCGTGGCCGTGGACGGCCTCCTCCCACGCGTCGAAGACCCCCCGGGCCGGACCGCCGGCCGACAAGTACTGTTCCGTGCGGCTACGGGTGAGTGCGACCGCCTCGATGGTGCCGTCGGTGAGCGGGATCCCCACGCCCGCCCCAATGGCTCGTAGAAAAGACCGTCGCTCCATCGTGTCCCTGACGTCTCCGAAAGCCAGCGAATCGCGTCTGTCGTGCGTACGTCCGCCGGGGCCTTCTTCAAGAGTTACGGAGCCGTATACCGAACCAATGACCGTGACTTTTTCGATGTTCGCTTCCCCGCTCACGGCCACGTGCTGTGCCGGGGGAAGTCCAGCCGGTGGCTCGGCCTTCCTCATATGACTCGCCTCAGAAACTCACATCGCCCTTGACCGAGCCGAAAGTGGCCACTTTACCGATGGAAGCATGGTCCTGGACCGTCATCACGACGCGCTGGGCCTCTGGATCGTCTTTCGTGGTGTCCAGTACGTCCTGCAAGGCCTTGGCGAATGCGCCGTCCGACTGCAGATGGCGTTCGAGGTGAGAGGCCAACGTGGTCACCTCGCGTGGATCCTCGGGATGCCGGCGGGCCGCATCCAGTGCCCGGGAAGCATCGGGGTCACCGGTGAACCGCTTCCCCACCAGCGTCATCAGCCTGCCGACCACGTTGTAGATCGCTCCACCGGCGAGGGCACCGGTGTGCTCGACGGCGCCCTTGGCGAGCAGGACGGCAATGGTCAGAGCCAGCGGTTCCACGGCGCCCCCTCTTGTCCTGTTGCCCGGCCGAGCCAGTTTGGCAGAGGGGCCCTTTACTGAGAAGGGCTTGTTTCGGACTGTTCCTCCGGAAGAGGTACGCCTACCGAGAGGCCGGCTTTTCTGTGGCGTACGGGTAATCCCGGGCGAGGCCATTCGAGGAACTGCGTACAAGCATCTACGTAGGATGTCGTACGGCCGATTATGTGGATATCGGGTGGACACCGTGCATCGGGTGGCGTCCATCCGATCATCATTGAGCTTCTTCAGTGAGCGGGTCGGGGCAGTACGGCGAGGGCTGTCCGCGCTATATCGGTCAGCGTCTCCTCGCTCGCTCCGGCCTTGCCCAGCGCTTCGATGCCGCGCAGTACGGCGAGCATCAGTGCGGCCAGCTTTCCCGGATCCGCGTCCGCGGCGATATCGCCATTGCGCCGGCAGGCTGCGATGTCGTCCTCCAGCAGCGCCTGCAGTGCGTCGATGGTCGCGCGCGCCCGCTTGGCCACCGTCTCGTCGTGTTCGGCCAGCTCGGCGGCACCCTTGGCCAACAGGCATCCGCGGCGGGCGGTGTCCGCGGCAGTCGCCGCCGCCATCGCGTACACGTGGGCGGACAGTCGTGCGTAGGCGTCCGCGTCGTCGCCGCGCAGCTGCCGGCTCACGGCATCGACGACGGAGCCGCAGTAGTCGTCGAACACACGGTGGAACAGCTCCTGCTTGCAGCCGAACGCGCCGTACAGGCTGCCTTTGCCGAGTCCCGTTGCCTCGGCGATGTCGTCCATGCGCGTGGCGGCGTACCCACCCGACCAGAACCGCTCCCGGGCAGTGTCCAGTACCTGCTGCTCGTCGAACTTCCTGGGTCGTGCCATGGGCACAGCCTACCGTTCTTGACTGGTTCGTCCATAACGGTTTAGCGTTACGGACGAACCAGTCAAGAATTGAGGAGTGGACGCGTCATGACGGAAGTACTCGCAGGCAAGGTGGCGGTGGTCACCGGAGCGGGCAGCGGCATTGGGCTCGCCATCGCCAGGCGGTTCGCCGCGGAGGGGGCGCGGGTGTTCCTGGCCGGTCGCCGTCAGGAGCCGCTCGACGCGGCCGTCGCTGAGATCGGGCCGGCGGCCACCGCTGTGAGAGCCGACGTCTCGGTACAGGCGGACCTCGACGACCTCTACTCGGTCGTGCGCGAGGAGGCGGGCCGCATCGACGTGCTGGTGGCCAACGCCGGCAGCGGTGTCCCTCAGCGTCTCGGTGACATCACAGAAGAAGCCGTCGACGCCACCTTCGGCACGAACGTGAAGGGCACGATCTTCACCGTGCAGAAGGCGCTGCCCCTGCTGTCGGACGGCGCCTCGATCATGGTGACAGGATCGACCAGCACCCTCCGCCCCGGACCGAGCCTGGAGGTCTACGGGGCGTCGAAGGCAGCGCTGCGCAACCTGGTGCGCAGCTGGGCGCTCAGCGCGCGGGAGCGGAACTTCCGGGTGAACGTGCTGAGCCCCGGCCCGACGGAGACCCCGGGCCTGATCGGCATCGTAGGCCCGGACCTCCACCAGTTCGCCTCGGAGGTGCCGCTCGGCAGGATCGGCCGCCCGGAGGAGATCGCCGCCGTGGCGACGTTCCTGGCCTCGGACGCTTCCAGCTTCGTCAACGGCGTCGACTGGTTCGTCGACGGAGGCCAGGCGCAGGTCTGACCGCGCCCCTCATTCGGTGTCGCCAAAGCCGTACTCACCCTGGAGCGGCACCGCTGAAGAAGCGCGTTGAAGGGATGTACGGAAGGGATGTACGGCAGGGCTCGACTCGGTGTCAGCCGTCGGTTCCACGCGGCGGCGGGAATTCCCGTACGACGTCTCCGCCCCGGGGTGCGTAGCACGACATCCCCACGTTCCACCCGAACCCGTTGAGCAGGGCGTGCAGTTCCTCCCACCGCTCCGGCTCCACCTGACCGGAGAAGCGGATGAGGTGGGGGTCGGAGAGCGTGCCGAGCCGGGCCCAGTCGGTGGAGAAGGCGAGCTCTCCGCGGAAACGGTCGTCCGGCCGCGTGTCCCACCCCGCTTCGGCCAGCGTGTCGGCGACCTCGCCCAGCGAGGGCGTGGGGCCGCCGTCGCCGCCCGCGTCGAAGCGCCGGTACACGGCCCCGTAGACGTTGGGCAGGCCGTCCAGCTTCCGCCGTAGCCAGTCGGGGACGTGCTCCTCCGCGCGGGGGAAGTACGTCAGGTCCCGGGCGTAGTGTTCGGGCGTGAAGGACGGTGCCTCCGGCTCGTGGTCGTAGTCGTAGTCGGCCGAGTACCGCTCCGGGACCAGGGTGTAGGTCAGCGTGTACCAGGTGCCGAGGGCCTCGCTGTACATCCCCGCCCGCAGCCGGCGGCACAGGTCGTCGATGCCCTTCGGGATGCCCGCGGCGGTGAGACTGCCGCCGTCCGCGTCCATGACCGCCAGGGAGGCCATCGAGCCGCTGGAGACCAGATCCGACCACCGGAGCGTCGCCTTCGCCCAGCCTTCGGGGAGCCCGCCGGCCAGGACACCGCCGATCTCGGCGCAGACGTCGGCCTGTTCAGTGGGATCCAGGGGAGTGGGCGGCACGGTGTCACCTTTCCTCGGTCGAGGGCATGCGGTCGGGGTGTCGGTCGGGGTACTCGGTCGTCGGTCCCACCACGACCGGACGCGCCGCGTGGTCGTCCGGTTGCGGCGGTACCGTGAACCCTCCGTGCGGAGACGGGCCCCGACGCCGCACCGTCCGGCGTACTGGCCGCTGCCGCACGCATACGTGGATGCCGGCACCGGAGCGGATGAAAGCGGCGAAGCCCGCCGAGATGCCGGTCCAGCCGGTGGAACGCTCGGGCTGGGGCCGGCTGGTGCGCCGGCCCTGCTGGTGAACGGACGGGAGCGGCCCGAGAGGACGTCGGACGACGCCGGCCGGGTCAGGGCATATCGGCGGTGTCCCGGCGGTCGATGCGGCGGACAGCGACCTGGTACACGACGGTGAACACCACGACCGGCACGAAGCCGATCCCCTGGAACAGCACGGGAACCCCCTTGTCGTCCCAGTCCCACACGTCCCCCAGGACGAACCCGACCAGCAACAGCCCAAGGAACGAGCCGACGGTCAGGAAGACGGCCGACACCATCGCCGAGGCGCGAGCCGAGGCGCGGCGCCGGGCCGCCGACACGAACCCTTCGGCCGGGGCCGTCCAGCCTTCGCCACGGGACCGCACCCATACGTCCTTGATGGCGCGCACCTCGGCGGGCTGTGCCCCGACTCCTCCCGGCAGGGCGAACATCCGGCCCTCGCGGTCGAGCAGCATCGTCCTGGACGAGACGGATCGTCCTCGATACCGATGCCCAGCACGTCGGACCACGCGGTCCTGCGGGTCCGGAACAATCGCCGTACGGCGATGTGGTCCTCGTGGACGATGGTCGCCGCCCGCCAGAACCGGACGATGCCGAGATACACCCAGCCCATCAGCACGAGCATCCCCGCCCTGAACGTCACCGGCAGGTCGTCCTCCGGCACGATCGTCCCCGCCAGAGGCAGACCGGGCAGCCCGAGCACGAGGGTCACGAACAGCAACTGCGCGAGCGGCAGCCGGTACGTACGGATCACCCGACCACTGCCGCTGCCGCTCCCAGCCCCCACATGCCCCTCCCACCGGAGATCGGCGTTCGCCCCACCCACGGTATCGCCGAGTCCCCGCCCCGGATCCTGCCGCTCGACGACAAACAAGGATCCGAACCGATGCTCCCGACGTCGGTGAAATGCCCGCGCGGCCACCGCTGTTGACCGGGTCATGAGTCAGCGACCGGCTCCGCGCCCCCGGTCCGACGAAGCCCTCTTGCCTGGGAGTCCGCGAGTGCGACCTGTGTCCGGCGGGGGACACGTCGGCTCCGGAGAGAAACGGGGAGCTACGGATCCCGGGTGAGCTCGCCATCGCCGCGGCCCTCATATGCCACCGCAGACTGGCCAAGTGAAATGACGTCTAAGCGGCTCGGGATCGTTACGCGGACACGGTCGGATGTGCCTGCCTCAATCCCTCCACGAAGAAACGCCAAGCACCGGTTTTGACGGAGACGACAGAGCCGTCCGCGTCCTTGGAATCACGTATGAGCACGCCGTGCGTGACGTGCGCGCACTCCACGCACTCGGTCGTGTTCGCGCCGCTGTAAGACGACTTGAACCATGCGAGCTCGGGAGGGGCGGGAAGACAGGCGGGCATCTACAGCTCCTTGCGTGCGCGGTGGATCAGGGCGGAGGAAGCCTCCATGTCCAACGCTTGTGCGCGAAGGTACTCGAACGCAAGTCTGTATCGCTCCAGCTCTTCGTCCTTCTCCAGGAAGAGCGAGCCGGTGTGGAAGTCCACATAGACCACGTCAAGGGCTGACTCCGTACCGCCGATGATCACAAAGCTGCCAAGGGCGGCGCCATGAGCGCCGTTTGAGAACGGCAGCACCTGGAGTGTGATGTGCGGTGACTCGTTGACTTCGAGAAGTCGCCCGAGCTGCTCCCTCATGGTCCCCGGCGATCCCACGACCCGGCGGATCACGGACTCGTCGAGGATCGCCCACAGGCGGGGCGGCTTCGGGCGCGCGAGGATCTCCTGCCGCTTCATACGGATGTCCACCAGCCGCTCGATCTCGGCCGGCTCCAGCGGGATCTCGTTGGCCCTCTGCAGAGCGGTGCTGTAGGCGCGCGTCTGGAGAAGGCCAGGGACGTAGACGCAGGAGAAGTGGTCCTCGCGTACGGCCTCGTCCTCAAGGGTGAGCAAGAGGTTCATGCTCTCCGGGATGGAGTCGGCGAAGGAGCTCCACCAGCCCTGCTGCCTGGCGTCCTTGGCCAGGCGCACCACGGCCTCCCGTTCGGCGTCCGTGGCGCCGTACTCACGGCACAGCGCGTCCACGACGATCCACTTCACCGGTCCCGCCTGCGTCTCATACCGGCTGACCGTGGCCTTCGACACGCCGACCAACGCCCCGGCTTCCTCGAGGGTCATCCCCTTCCGGGCACGCAACTTGCGCAACATCGCGCCCAGTTGGCGACGGCGTGTGGTGGTCCTTACGGGCATGGGACTCCTCTGGCACGTGGCCCGGACGGCCGCTCGGGCCTGAACAGGCTAGGCAGCGTCGACCTGGCTCGGTGCGGGATTCACCCGTTCGAGGCTGGTGAGAAGTTACACCGTGAGATTTCTCTGTGTCATTCTCAGTAGCGGACAGCTACGCAATGCAGCCGTTCGGACACGGCGTGGCGCAGCATGCGCGTGGCGCGGGAGGGAGCATCCTCATGCCCGGTATCGACACCAGGGATATTCAGCACCGCTGCGTTCTGCCCTTTGAGGCGCTGCCGGCGGAGGTACGGCTGCTGCGGAGAAGCGCCGTCGCGCAGCTCGGCCAGTGGGGTGTGCCCTCGATCGGCGATGAGGCCCAACTCGTTGTCACGGAGCTGGCGACGAACGTCATCAAGCACGTTGGTGAGGGCACATCGGCGACGCTGATCCTGGAGTGGAAGGGCGAGCGGCTACGCGTCGAGATGCATGACAAGAGCCGATCACTTCCCGCGCCGCGCGCTGCCGACTTGAGCGCGGAGTGCGGCCGAGGCCTCCACATGCTCGCAGCGATGACTGTGGACTGGGGGACCGTCGTCACAGCGCTCGGCAAGGTGGTGTGGTGTGAGATCGAGCTGGGGGCCGAGACCGCGTGCCGTCGTGTGGGTCGTGCGGTGGCGGCGCTGGAGAACTACCAGGGCTGCGGCGGGGCGGGCGCGGGAGGGCGGCAGCGCGAGGCGGCGCTGGAGGAGTCGGCGATCGAGCTGATCGCCGACTTGCTGCACTGGACATCCGCACGCGGCCTGGACCCGGATGACGTGCTGGACCGGGCGCAGATGCACTACGAGGCGGAGGCGGCTTACTGCTCGTTTCAGAATGAGGTCCGAAGGCGGCGGAGGCATATGAGGCTGCAGGCCAGTTCGAGCAGGCCCTGATGTAGATCGGCGCGCCGTTCGTAGCGGGTGCGGAGCCGTTTGAACTGGTGCAGCCAGGCGAAGGCGCGCTCGACGACCCAGCGCACCTTGCCCAGTCCGGAGCCATGAGCGACACCCCGTCGGGCGATCAGGGGCCTGATGCCACGTTTCCACAGCAGGCGGCGGTACTTGTCGAAGTCGTAGCCCCGGTCCGCGTACAGGCGTCGAGGTTTGTGGCGCGGGCGTCCCCGCAGTCCCCGGATCGGCGGGACGGCGTCGAGCAGGGGCAGGAGCTGGGTGACGTCGTGTCGGTTGCCACCAGTGAGCTTCACGGCGAGTGGGGTTCCGTGGCGGTCGACAATCAGGTGGTGTTTGGAGCCGGGGCGGGCGCGGTCGACGGGTGAGGGGCCGACGTGGTCCCCCCTTTGAGGGCGCGGACGTGTGATCCGTCCGCGGAGCAGTCGTCCAGGTCCAGCAGGTCGGCGCGGCGAAGCTCAGTCAGCAGGGCGGCGTGCAGGCGTGGCCAGACCCCTGCCTCGGTCCAGTCCCGCAGCCGGCGCCAGGCCGTCACGCCGGAACAGCCGACAGTCTCCGCCGGGACGTCTCGCCAGGCGACGCCGGTCCGCAGCACGAACAGGACGCCGGCGAGTGCTGTCCGGTCAGGAACACGCAACCGCCCGGGATGCCGGTGGCGTCGTTCGGGAGGGGGTGGCAGCAACGGGGCCACCCGATTCCACAGGTCGTCCGGAACAAGATCAGCACGCACCCGGACACCTTGCCGACCGAGATCGTCGAGTACAAGACCCGCGGCATCTCCTCGCGACTTGCACGGAGGGTCTGGCGTCAGTTCGCCAGGTCGAGCGCTCAGCCTGAGGCGCCCTCCAGCGGAAGGTGGTCTCGGAAGTACTGCGACTCCAGCCACTCCTCCTTCACGAAGAGCGGACGGGTCAGGCGTGCTGCCCCGACCTGCTGCGAGCGCAGAAGAACCCCGAGATCGGTCAGGGAAAGCGAGTCATCAGGCGTGTAGAGCAGACAGTTCCCATGCTCAGCAGCGTGGTCCAGCAGGAACTGCTGGCCCTGCTCTGGATCGCTTCCCGCCAGTGGGAAGCCAGACAGGAAGACCTGCGGACCGGTGACCGCATCCAGTGCAACACAGGCGAGCTTGCCCGCGTCGTAGAACGCTTTCACCCCATCCGGGAAGTCCTCCTGTGCATACCGACCGCCAACCCTCTCCTGCGGTCCAGGGACCAAAAGTGCCTGGGCGACCTCGGCTGGAGACATCCCGAACCGCAACGGACCCACACCGGCTCCCGACCGCAGCTCCCAGCACTCCCGCTCCGCATCCACGCCCATTCACCCACTCCTACGTTCCGACCGGTCCGGACCAAGCCGTATGCACAAGACCATGGGCCAAGGTGCCAACTCAGCTGTACAAGTGCCAACAGGATTGCTGCTCTCGGCGGCAGTCATTCTGAAACGATCAGTAAGACGGTACGCCGGTGTTTCCGCCCGCCGCGCGCCGGCGATCATTCCAGCGCCGCGTGGAGTATCGCGCCGGCATCGTCGGGCGAGCCCTGCTCGTGCAGGGTCAGGGCCACCTGCAGCACGTCCTGGTCGCCCTGGTCGCGGCCGTAGACGTGGATCAGGTTGTCAGCGAGCTCGTCGTGCTGCTGCTGACGCAGAAGCAACAGCACTCCCGCCGTCTCAAGCGGGTTGAGGACTTCCGTGGAACGCCGCAGCAGCATGAGTGCGGCCTCTGCCCGGCCGTCGGCGTCGAGCCTTCCCGCTTGCGTCACCAGACCGCGTACGGCAGAAACATCTGTTCGCATCCGCTGCCGGTCCCCCTTGCGGCGGGGGACCGGCAGCGGACCTGATGGCGTCCGCGCCGCAAGACGGGCTTGCAAGCCGGCTCTGGTGGTCTTGAGTTCCTTGACCGCCTCTTTCAGAACGGCTACCTCGTCGCGCAGTGCCGCACGCTCCGACTCCACGGTCCGCAGTTGTTCAGTCAGGGCGTCGACCTCGGCCGCCAGGGCCCCGTTTCCGCGACGTCCCCGTTCCGCTTCCGCCTGCTTGTGGAGCAGTCTCAGCGTCTCCAAGGTCACGCCGACAGCATGGTCACCGCCAGCGTCGCGGCATGCTGCTCCGTACAGTGCTTCCACTATGGCCAGGTCTGGCATGGACTGTCCGCTCAGGAACCTGGACAAGGAGCTCTCGCAGCAGGGGATTCGGGCGGCCGCTTTCGCCTGAGTCAGCCGTGTTCCTGTGTGTCCGGCTGTTTTGTCCGGCAGTAAGTGTCGGCAGAGTTGTTGCAGGGCCTCAGCGAGATTCCGCATGTGCGGGCCCACTTCGCTGCGGAATCGCTTGTCTATCCAGGTGGGTCCGCCCGCGATAACCCCGTCACGTGCCATGCCGTCTCCGTCTCGCTGTGCCGATAAGTCGCCCAACCATCTCTGGTGCTCCCGCCATTGTCCCCGGGGCGGCGGCTGTGGCCCTTGCTAATTGCTGAGCAAGCGTTCTAGGGATGGACGTCCATTCGGTTCGTAGTGGAAGACTGGAGACCGCTGGGAACCGCCAGATAGTGGGGGGCGTATTCCACTTGCATGCCGTTTGTTCTTGATGTGTGCATTCAAGGCGGTATGTGACGTGAGCGATCCGGAGGCGCTAGATGACGCTGCCGTCGTGGCAGATGAAGACGGACGGTAACCGGAAGGTCGGAAGCATGGCGCGTGCCGCGCTGTGGCTTCTGACCGAGGTGGGGGAGGGCAACATCTTCACGAAGGCCGAGCTGCGCTCCGCCTTTTCTGACGTCGCGCAGATCGACCGGCGCATCAGGCAGCTGCGTGACTACGGCTGGCGTATTGACGTCAGCCGCGAGGATCCGTCGCTGAAGCAGGACGAGCAGAGGTTCGTCTCCAGGGGGGCTGACGTCTGGATCCGTGGCCAGGCGAAGACTCCCAAGCACAAGAACAGCCTTACGGCGGCACAGCGGCAGAAGGTGTTTCAGGCGGACAGCTACCTGTGCCGGTCATGTGGCATCGCGGCCGGTGAGGAGTACGGAGACGACGACGTCACGCAGTCCGTGCTGAACATCGCGCGTCGCAAGGTGGTGCTGGCTGACGGGTCGGAGGAGTACCAGTTCGTCACCGAGTGCAAGCGGTGCGGCTCGGGAAGCGCCGACCGCGAGGTGAACCTGGGGGCGCTGCTTGAGCTCGTCGAGGACCTGTCCCCGATGGAGCGGCGGATTCTGGCCGGCTGGGTCGCTGCTGACCAGCGGTCACCGGAGCCGATCGAGCGGCTGTGGGGCCTTTACCGGACCTTGCCTGAGGAGGCCCGGAAGGCCGTTGCCGATGCGCTCGGCGACGCTGACGCGGCTGACGGCAAGAACGACTGAGCGCAGAACAGAGAAGACGGAGGGACGGGGAAAAATGCTGCGGGAGTTTCCGCCGCCGCCGCGCGCGGCGGAGTTCAGCGAACTGATCAGAAAGAAGGTCCAGGAGGCCAAGGCCGCCGGCGGGACCAGGGAGACGGTCAAGGTCGACTGGAACGAACAGCAGGCCCACGTCGAAGTGATCGACCTCCCGCTCAGCGGGCTGTACCTCAATCCGGGCACGCACAGGATCCGTGCTCAGCGGAGCCACAACGCGGCCTCCGACGAGGCACTCGACAAGGACCCCTGGACCAAGGAGAGCCAGGACTACCTCACGTTTCTCCTCAAGGCCTCGCCCACTGACCCCAACCTGCGCGATCCCGACTTCGACAAGCTGAAGGAAAGCCTGCACCAGTTCGGACAGAACGATCCCGGGCTCGTCACGCACCAGGGTGTGCTGGTGAACGGCAATACGCGCGCGGTAGCGCTGCGGGACCTCCGTGTGCAGACGATGCGCGTGGGCGTACTCCCTGAGTCGTTCACCTGGGCGGACATCAACGCGGTGGAGCTTTCGCTCCAGCTGCGGATGGACCACCGCCGGGACTACACCTACATCAACCGGCTGCTCGCTATGGAAGAACAGGCATCGCTGGGCAGGACGCCTGAGCAGATCGCCAAGGACTTCCGGATCCAGGTGAAGACCTACCACCAGGAGCGGTGGATCCTCAGCACCATCAAGGAGCTGATCGACCGGAGCAGGAGCGGCGGAGGCGTAGCGCTGCGGCTCGTTGACTGGGAGGGCGCCCAGGAGCGGCTCAAGGAGCTGCACCGGCTGTACGTGAAGCTGGAGGGCGTCGACCGGGACCAGGCGGAGGTCCTCAAGGAGTGGCGGCTGGCGGCGATCCTGCTCGACTTCTCCAAGACGGACGTCAGGCACATCGACGAGGACTTCCTGAAGGAGGATTACCTGGCGCACGCGCTGCCCGCTCCGCTCAGGACTGAGGGGTCCGCCACGGGAGAGGACTCCGTGTCGATCCCCGGGCTGGGACTGGCGGTTCCGGGTGCTTCCTCAGCGGTCTCGGAAGCGCGGGCGCTCAACGACCAGCTTCTCAGGGCGGCTGCCGCCGTGCGTACTACGGGAGCCGGCCTGGCCGACAGCGACAAGGAGAAGGGGCAGGCCGTACTCGACGACGCCAAGAAGGCGTTCGACGAGGCGATCGAGGTCGCGGGACGCAGCGCACGGCTGCGCAAGCGCAAGCAGCTCGCGCCAGCCCGGCTTGCTGAGGCGAGCGCGAGCATCGACCAGTGCGTGATGGACCTGGTGCAGGCCCGCACGTCCCGCAGCCTCGACGAAGAGGCCTTCGACGAAGCCGTACTGAAGTTGCGGAGCAGCCTGCGCAAGCTCGCGCAGCAGGCCGGCCGAGGACTGCCCACCCCTGGGGACGGGGTGTCCTGGCTGCTCAAGGCTGTGTCCTCGGAGGAGCCGCGGTGACGGATCTGACCGGAACCTCCCTGCGTCTCGGGTTCGACGAGACGCGGACCCGGGTCACCTTGAGGACCACCGACGAATACCGTCAGGACCTCGTGGAGCTGGCCGCCCGCTTCCGTACGGGCGGCCAGCTGGACCCGCTGAGCGCGTCAGTCGCGCTCGACGAGCTGCTCGCCAATCTCGGGGCTCTCAGTGGATGGCCTCATCACGCCGGTGTCGAGTGGGCTCCGGAACTGCGGGACCTCGTGGCCGGCGTCGTACAGGACGCCAACACCGTCAAGGCACGGCTCGCGGGGACGGAGCCGCGTGGTGAGGTCTCCCCGGACCAGGTGCCGCGCTTGCTGGGGGACACCTGGCAGGCGGAACTCAGTGAATTCCAGCGCAGGGACATAGCCAAGCTGCTGTCCCTGCAGCACGGGGCGAACTTCAGCGTGCCGGGTGCGGGCAAGACACGGGTGGGTTTGGCCGTGTACGCCGCGCAGAAGGAGCAGGGGAAGGTGAGCCGGCTCCTCGTGGTCTGCCCGAAGTCGGCCTACGAGTCCTGGCGGTACGAGACAGCGGTGTGCCTCAGGTACCCACTGCGCACACACGTGCTCGACGGGTCGATGGACCAGTGGGCCGAGGTCCTGATCGTGAACTACGAGCGGCTGGACCGGTCGCTGCCCAGGCTTGCCAGCTGGCTGAAGGCCGCATCCTCAATGATCATCCTCGACGAGGCGCACCGGATGAAGCTCGGTGCACGGGGCACGTACGGTGCCGCGTGCATGGCCCTGGGGCCACTGGCGGCACGACGGATGATCCTCACCGGTACGCCGGCCCCCAACGGCTCCAAGGACCTGGAGAACCTGCTGGGCTTCGTGTGGCCCGGACACGGGCAGCGCTCGGTGGTCCAGGCTGTGGCGGGGGGTGATCTCGCGTACGCCAGCTCTGTGCTTCGTCCCCTGTTCACCAGAACGACCAAGCAGGAGCTGGGCCTGCCGCCGATGCGGCTGAGGATGCGGTACGTCGATATGCCGCCGCTGCACCAGGAGATCTACGCCTCACTCGTAGGCGGTATGAGCAACGGCACAGCGAGGGACGATCTCAGCGCGCTGGGCAAGACGGCGCTTCGGCTGCTGATGGCGGCGACGAGCCCCGCACTGCTTCTGGAGGGTGGCAGCAGGTATGAGCCTCTGGCGTACCAGCTGCCGCCGCTGGACATCCCCCAGGGCAGCTCGCTGTACTCGTTGATGCAGAACCTCCCGGACTACGAGGTGTCGCCGAAGTACAAAGAAGCGGTGGCGATCGTGGCCGAGAACGCCGGGCGGGGCCGCAAGACGCTGGTCTGGACGACGTTCGTCCGAAGCCTGACGACCCTGGAACGGATGCTGGAGAAGTACGGTCCGGCCGTGGTCTACGGAGGCACCGCGGACCGGGACGAACAGCTGCGCCGCTTCCGCGAGGACCCCAGCTGCATGGTGCTGATCTCCAATCCGGCGACGCTGGGCGAAGGGATCAGCCTTCACCATGTCTGTCACGACGCCGTGTACGTTGACCGGGACTTCATGGCGGGACGTTTTCTGCAGAGCCTTGACCGCATTCATCGCCTCGGTCTGGCACCGGACACGGACACGCGGGTCACCGTTCTTGCCGCACGGGACACCGTCGACGAGGTGGTGGAAGCGCGTCTCGACCAGAAGCTGGAGTTCATGGGGCGCATCCTGGACGACCCTACGGTGCAGCAGCTCGCTGACTTGGAGGAAGAACCCTCGGTCGCGGCAGGTCTCGCCCCCAGCGACATCGAAGCCTTGCTCCGGCACATGGGGACTAGGTAGGTTCAATACTTTGGTTTCCCGGCTCGGCTTGATCTTGCTGGGCCGGGTTTGACCCGGCCCCGTCTGCAGGTTTGGCTCCCGCGAGCAAGCGGAGTGGGAGACTCTTGGTGTCAAGAGACCGGTGATTGATCACGGCCACTTGACGGAACGACCCGTGAGCCAGACCAGGAGGAGCGCCCATGCGCGCCAGCGGCCGTAAGCGTCCGCAGTTCGCCTCGCCACTGACCTCGATCGAGATCTGTGCGGGGGCCGGTGGGCAAGCCGTTGGTCTGCACGACGCCGGCTTTGATCACCGGGCCCTGGTGGAGTGGGACCCCCACGCTGTTCAGACGCTGAGCGCGAACGTGGCTGGCTGGCCCGGGTGGGATGCCGAGCGCGCCAACCGTCTCAGGCCGATGGACGTCAAGGAATTCCTGAAGACCCAGGAGTACAGGGACCTCGGACTGAAGCCCAAGCAGCTTGACCTGCTGGCGGGGGGTGTCCCATGCCCTCCCTTCTCGCTGGCCGGCAAGCAGCTCGGCAGGGAGGACGAGCGTGACCTGTTCCCCGCCGCGCTCGACATCATCGCCGAACTGCTTCCCAAAGCGGTGATGATTGAGAATGTCCGGGGCATTCTGGAGCCTCCGGAGGTCTTCATTGAATATCGTGCGGAAATTCTGAGAGATCTCAAGGATCTCGGTTACTCGGTTCCGCAGATGAAGAGGGGATGGACTCCTGCGCGTCAGGATGTGGAGATGCGGAAGGTTTGGCGTCGGCTGGACGCCAAAAACTTCGGTGTGCCGCAACTCCGCCCCAGAGCGATCCTCGTTGCCATTCACGAGGACTGGCTGCCCGGCGATGGCTCGGAATTCTCTTGGCCGATTCGTCTGGACGACGACGAGGCGACCGTGGCGCGGGCGCTTGAGGAAACAATGAGAGAGCGCTGCGCGGACTTCTGGGACAAGAACAAGTGGGGCAGGCCGGCCGCGCCGGGGGACCGTACCGGGGAAGACGTCTTCAACGACTGGCTGGAAGACGCGGAGAAGGCCGCGGCCGCGGGCCGGGGCGTGGCGCCGACGCTCGTGGGCGGATCCAGGAAGCACGGCGGAGCCGACCTCGGACCCACCCGGGCCAAGCGGGCGTGGGAGGCCCTCGGCGTGAACGCCCTGGGTGTCGCTAACGACCGGGGCGCATGCGATCCGGAACGCGATCTCTTCCGGGACACCGGACCGATGCTGACCGTGGAGCAGGCAGCCATCATCCAGGGGTTCCCTCGTGGCTGGCAGTTCCAGGGCAGGAAGACGGCGCGCTACCGGCAGGTCGGCAATGCCTTCCCGCCGCCGGTGGCCGAAGCCGTGGGCCGCGCGATCGCGGCCGTCCTGCGTCCGGCGCACCGGGAAGAGCTGCTGAACGGCTACGTGATGGACTCGGGCCAAGGCATGGCCGAGCAGAGCCCAGTCGGGCAGCTCGAAATTCCCGTGTCAGGAAGCGGGCGGCCTCGTGCGGCGCGCAAGAACGGTGTCAGTGATCTGCTGAGCACAGGCAACTGAGGGTTCGTGCTCCCAGAAACGGAGCACGAGCCAACCGGCTTCTCGGAGCCTTTGGTCCGTGTCGCGATCCCGTGTGACGTTGCGCAGGACTTTGTCCGACCAATAGCCAGAGTTGGTTTTCGGGGGCACGTAGTGCTCGGGGCATCCGTGCCAGTAGCAGCCGTCTATGAAGACGGCGACCTTCGTTGGGCGGAAGACCAAGTCTGCTGTACGGCGGAGGTCGGGCAGAGGACGAGCTGCCACGCGGTAGCGCAGTCCCTGGGCATGTACTAGCCGCCGGATGAGCTTTTCGGGCTTTGTGTCTCGGCTGCGGATGGCCTGCATATTGCGGCGTCGGGCCGCAGACGAAGCCCAGGAACCCTCTGGGGCTTCCCACGCGGAATCATCGGACACACCGCAGAGGGTAGTCCACCGCCTCGCGGAGTTCATCGGACCGGCCTTGCCGTGCAGGCGTGGGCGCCGGCGGTCCGGCCCCGCGACCGTGCCCCGGGCCCCGCTGCACCACAGGCACGGATACCGGCCAGGTGGCTGTCCGCAAAGCGCATAGTCAGCCGCTGGCCCGTGCGGTAGACACCTCTTGTGGATCAAGGACTGGCAGCGTTACTCGGGGCGACGGTGGGAGTGGCGGGTACCGTTCTCGCGTCGGCGATCACGGGGTGGTCGACCCGGCAACAGGTGCAGGCACAGGCCAGGGCCGAGCACGCGCACTGGCGCAGACAGGTGCGCCGCGACGCGTACGGTGCCTTCCTCTCCCCGGCGAGTGAGTCGCAGAAGGCTCTGAAGATGGCCGGCCGTGCGTTCATCGGGGAGAGGGACACGGAGGAAGTCGATCGCCGACTGCAACAGGCGCAAGACCAACTGGCGCTGGCGCAGGCCGCCTGGGCCAATCTCGCCGTCGAGGGACCCGACGCAGTGGAGCGGGCCGCCCGGAGCGTCTACACGACCCTCAAGTCGATGCACACGACGCTCCTCGCGTTGCGTGACACCCCGCCGGACGCCCCCGACGGCAACGTCCGCTTCGTGGAGCGCCATGCCGTCGAGGTGGCCCGCCTCTCGGAACGCATCGGCGAGTTCACCGTGGCGGCGCGCTCGGCCCTGGATGACATCGGGGACTGACATCGGGGACTGAGCCGGTGTGCTGCGCTCAGAGGAACGCCCCCACCCCCATGGCCACCCCGAACAGCACGAAGAAGATCCCCCAGGTCATGTTGGCCGTAGCGGAGTACGAGACCATGCCCGGCCTGCCGTCCTTCGTGTGGACGACCACCACCCTCCTCGGGTCCCGCGGGTCGTAGCGCAGGACGACCGGGATGCCGGCGTTCAGGGGGTGGGACTCGTGGTTGAGGGGGGTGCGGCGGTAGGTCTGGGTGGCGGGGGCGTCGGGGCGGTCGACGGGCGGGGCCTGGTAGCGGACTTGGGGCGGGTGGGTCGTGGGCCCCTCGCGGCGGGGGCCGCGGGCCACCTCGCCCCGGGTGCGGACGCCCCGGACACCGAGGCGGCCGAGGGCCCGGCGCTGGCGTAGGGCACCGCGCAGGATCGCGATGCCCAGGGCCGTCGCCCCGGCGGCCATGACGAGCGTGATCGTGAGCCACGGCTGGTCCACGTGGCCTCCCCCCCCGGAGCCGACGTCACCTACCCAGGGAGACGGGAGGCGTCACGCGTCGGTTCCGTGGCACTCCCCGTACGCCCGTCCCGATCCGCACCAGCACGCCGCTGCCCGCTCCGGCGGCCACGCCACCGCCCGCCCCCGCGCCGCCAGCGTCGTCGCGTACTGCGGGAGCAGGGTCGCGTCGGCCGGGGCGGCGCCCTCCGAGGCCGCGAAGGCCTCGTACGACGGGACCGTGCCCGTGACGATGCCCAGGTTCGGGGTGCCGGAGCCGGCCAGTTCGCGCAGGGCCACCTCTATCGACGCCAGGTGCTCACCGTGCGACGGGTACTCCGCCTCCAGTGTCGGGTACGCCGACAGCAGTTCCGCCAGTTCGCCGGCCGGCCAGTGGAGCACCGCCACCGGGAACGGGCGGGACAACGCCTCCCGGTAGGCGCCCAGTTCCGCGCGCAGGCGCGTGATCTCGGCCTCCAGCTCCGCCGGGTTCTCCGAGCCCAGGGACCACACCCGCTTCGGGTCGTGGAGTTCGTCGAGGGTGATCGGGAGGGTGTGGACGGTGTCCGCGAGGGCGTCCCACTCGTCGTGGGTGGCGCCGAGCATCCTGCGGACGCGGTGGCGGCCGAAGAGGAGGGGATGCGTGGCGTACGGGGGCTCCTGGACGTCGGTCAGGAGGAGGCGTACCGCCTGTGTGAACGTCTCGTGCGCCTGTTCCAGCTCGTCGTGGGACTCCAGGGCCTCCGCGACGATCACCCAGGGGGCGGGGTCGCGCGGGGACGCCGTGCGGATGCCGTCGATGATCGCGCGGGCCTCCGCCTCGTGGCCGTACTCCCAGAGGTTGGAGGCCTTGAGGGCGCGGACCAGGAACGGGCTGTCCAGGTCCGCTCCCGAGGTCAGCAGGCGGTCGTAAAGGGCGGTCGCGGCGGGGCGGTCGCCGGAGAGTTCCCGGTGGGCGGCGGCCCGCAGCAGCAGGGCCTCGGCGTCCTCGGGATACAGGCCGGCGGTCCGCTCCCAGCGGGCGGCTTCGGCGGTGTGGTCGACGTTTTCGGCAGGCGTGTCGGGGCGCATGGGGGACACCGTACTGCCGGTGGGTGACAAAAGGAGAGACAGCCGCAGGTCGCGGGCCGCCTCGCGGGAGGGCGGGGTGTCCGCCGGTAGGGGCGTGCGGGAGGGGATCGGATCGGCTTCGGCGGGCCTACGCTTCCGGGAGCGGATGGGGGGACCCACGTGTCGGTGCGGGTGACTGGGGGCGGGGGCGTGCGCAGGGGTGTGACCATCGGGTGTCTGGTGCTGCTGATGATTCCCTTCGTGCTGGTGGGCTACTTCTGGTTCACGTTCTGGCACGCGGGGCGCGAGAACGAGCGGCGCGAGCAGGCCGCGTTCGAGGCGCTCCTGCGCCGGGCCCATGACGCGGCGGACCGGACCGCCGACGCGCTGACCCGGAGCCGCGACACCGGGGCCGACGCGTTGATGGGCGTGATCTGGGAGCACACCGGGAGTCCCGTCATCTCCCATGACGAGGAACGGCGCGCGTTCACCGCCGTCGCCGACCGGTCGACGCTGGTCGAGCAGGAACCCGTCCCGCTGGTCAGCGGTCCGGTGATGGTCCAGCGCTGCTTCACCTACACCTACGTACGCCGTCCCGACGCGGAGTGGACCTGGCGGGTCACGGAGCGGGACCGCGAAGCCTGCCGGGCGAGCGGGGAGATCGGTGACTCGGTGTTCTTCGCGCGGGTGCGCATGAGGGCCATGGAGGTGGGTTCGCTGACGCGTGCCGGTCTGCAGCGCGTCCTCGAGCCCGACGGCCGACCGTTCGAGGAGCGCCGGTTCGTCGTACGGCGCGTCGACCGGGCGGGGCAGACGGTGGTCGCGCTCGTGCTGGCCCGCTACGTGGACCGGTACGGGACCTCGGGCGACGAGCCGGGGGTGGTCGAACAGTGCTACCGCTTCACCCGGGCCGTCGATTCCGACGGTGGCGTGGAAGGGCGGGTCACGGCTGCTCCCGTAGCGGCGGCGGGCTGCTGAGAGCGGTCGTCCTGCTGCGCCCGGCAGCGTTCCTCCCGGGCCGGGGCGGTTCGTGCCCGGCCGGTCCGTGCCGGTCCGTGCCGGTCCGTGCCGGTCCGTTCCGGTCCGTGCCGTGCCGTGCCGCGTCGTGCCGGTCCGCGTCGTGCCGGTCCGTGCCGGGCCGGGACATCGGCCCCCGGCTCACGTCCGCTCCCGCAGTCCCGCCACCGCCACCGCCGCCACCAGCGCCAGGGCCGCCGAGACGACCATCGCCACGTCCGTGCCCCGTGCCATCCCCCCGCTCGACGACGTCGCGACGGCGATGGTCAGGGCGACGCCGGCGCAGGAGCCGATGTAGCGGAAGGTCTGCTGGGCGCCCGAGCCCATGGCGGCCCGGGCCGGCGGGACCGATGCGACGGCGAGCAGGGGGAGCGCCGCGTTGAGGAGGCCGCTGCCGATGCCCGCCACGATCATCCCCGGCACGAAGCGGGCCGTGGAGCCCGCGCCGACCGCGCCCAGCATGGTCAGGACACCGGCCGCGTGCAGGACGAAGGCGAGGGACAGCTGGACGCGGGTCGGTACGCGGCCGGCCAGGCGGCGGGCCTGGAGGGCGACCGCGAAGGCGGGGCCCGCCCACAGCAGCGTCAGCCATGCCGTGTCCAGGGCGGACATGCCGAGGCTGCGCTGGAGCACCGCCGGCAGGAAGCTGAACAGGCCGATCACCGACAGGCCGGTGAACAGGCCGCCGAGGGAGGAGGCGAGGAAGTCCGGGCGGCGCAGCAGGGACAGGTCGATCATGGGGGTCCTCGTGCGGCGCTCCACCAGCGCGAACACGGCCAGGAGCAGCACCGTGGCCGCCAGCAGCAGCCACACCGGTGTGCGCAGCCAGCCGTCCCGGCCCAGGGTGAGGGCCGCCACCAGGGAGACGAGGGCCAGGCCGAAGGTCACCGCCCCGGCGAAGTCCGGCCGTCCCCCGCGCGGGGAGCGCGACTCCGTGAGGGCGCGGGTGCCCAGGGCGGCGACGATCAGCGCGGCGGCGCCCAGGACGCCGTACACCGCGCGCCAGCCGGGTATCCCGGCGGCGATGAGCGGGCCCACCGCGATACCGCCGGTGACGAACGCGCCCCACACCCCCGTCGCCCGCAGCCGGCCGCCCGGTGTCGGGAAGGCGTGCACGATCAGGCCGAGGCTGCTGGCCAGCAGGGCCGCACCGGCCGCGCCCTGGGCGATACGGGCCAGGGTGAACAGCCAGGTGGTGGTGGCCAGGGCGCCCAGGGCCGTGGTGACGCCGAGCGCCAGGGTGCCGGAGACGAAGACGCGGCGGCGGCCGTAGTCGTCGGCGAGGCTGCCGGCGACCAGGAGCAGGGCGGCCAGGCCCAGCGGGGTGCCGTTGAGCAGCCAGGCCTGGGCGGACAGCGGGGTGTGCAAGGCGGCCGCGGTGTCGGGGAGCGTGACGATCGGCGCGGTGTACGTCATCAGCGCCACGGCGGTGGCGGCGCTGGTCAGCGCCAGGGTGGCCCCGGGGCGCGGGGGCGGGTCCCGACGGGGGGCCGCGTCCGGTGGTACGTCCGTGGGAGCGATGGTCCCCGTGGTCGCGGGGGAGGGGTCGGTGCCGGTCATGTCGGTCGGGCGTCCTCTACGGGATCGACGGGGGGTGGGAGGGCAGCGGCGGGCTGCTCCGCGGGAGCGGCACGGCAGGCTGCGGCGAGGGCTCCCGAGCCCTCGGGTTCGTTCATTGAACTTACTGGGGCGGCTCACCGTAACATCATCGGTTCGGTGATTGAACCGTCATGGCGGGAAGTGGCTACAGTGGACGGCATGGCACTGGGCAAGGACTACGCGACGCAGGAGTGCTCGATCGCGAGCGCGCTCGAGGTGATCGGGGAGCGCTGGACGCTGCTCGTCATCCGTGACGCGTTCTACGGCGTGCGGCGCTACAACGACTTCCTCGTCCACCTGGGCATCCCGCGCGCGGTCCTCGCCGCCCGCCTCCAGGCGCTGACCGCTCAGGGGATCCTGGAGAAGCGCCGGTACCAGGAGTCGCCGCCCCGGGACGAGTACGTCCTCACCGACCGCGGGATCGCGCTGTGGCCCACCCTGCGGGCGCTCGGACTGTGGGGCCGCGAGCACCTCACGCACGTCCGGCTGCGCTTCTTCCGGCACGCCGACTGCGGTACCGAACTCGGCCCGTACGGCGAATGCCCGGCCTGCGGAACCGTCGTACCCGTGCCGGACGTTGAGGTGTTGCCGGGGCCCGGACTCAATCCGGACCCGGCGGATCCGGTCAGTCGGGCGCTGCTCAAGCCGAAGCGGCTCCTGGAGCCCGTCACGATCGATCCGGTATAACCAGGACGCGAGAACACGAGAACACGAGGACACCAGGACACCAGGACACGAGGACGAGGCTCGGCGGACACCGTGTTTCGTGACGCCGTGTTTCGTGACACCGTGTTTCGGGACGCCGTTCATCGGGGACGGCGAGGGGGACGGGGGAGGGGTGGCGAGTGAACCGTAGCCGGGCCCGCGCGCGCCCTGTCCTCGCCGCGCTCCTGCCGCTGCTCCCGGTCGTCCTGCTCCTCCTGTCGGCCGCCGGCGGCCTCTCCGCGGTCCACGTGGTGCATGTCGCGCTCGCCGCGACCGCCGCCGCCGGTGCCGCGCTCGCCCTCTGCGCCCTGGCCGCCGCCCGCTGCGCGCCCGCCGTGCCGCCCACCCGGGTGCGTACGGCCATCCGCGACCGTGACCGGCGTACGGCCTTCCTACCCCAGCGCGACCCCGACGCCAGGGGGCGCACCCGGCCCCGGGCACCGGGGCACGCCCTCCCGGCGACCGCCGCGTAGGGCGACTGTTCCCCTCCGTCCGCCCCGCCCGCGCGGGTCGTCATGCCGTCCTTCCTTCCTCCCGTCCCGGTGCGCCCGGGACGTCCGGCACGACGAGACCCCTCGGAGGGCTCACCCATGTCCGTCTTCGCCAGCCTGGTCGAGCGCCTGGCCGACCTGCTCCAGCCCCTGTTCGGCGCCTCCGCGGCGGCCGCCGCGATCGTCCTGTTCACCGCGCTCGTACGGCTCCTCGTCCACCCCCTGTCCCGGGCCGCCGCGCGCGGCCAGAAGGCGCGGGCCGCGCTCCAGCCGCGCATCGCCGAACTGCGGCGCAGACACGGCCGCGACCCCGAGAAGCTGCAGCGGGCCGTGCTGGAGCTGCACGCCCGGGAGAAGGTGTCGCCGCTGTCCGGATGCCTGCCGAGCCTGTTCCAACTCCCCGCGTTCTTCCTGCTGTACCACCTGTTCTCCAGCGAGACGATCGGCGGGCGGGCCAACGAGCTGCTCGGGCACCGGCTGTTCGCCGCGCCGCTCGGCGGACGGTGGACGGACGCGCTCGGGAACGGCGGGGTGTTCGGCGGCCCCGGCCTCGTCTACGCCGGGCTGTTCGCGGTCGTCGCCGTGGTCGCCTGGTTCGGCTACCGGCTGTCCCGGCGGATGATGGCCGCCCAGCCCGCGCTGACCGCCGCCGGTGAGGGCGAGCAGGTTCCGGGGATGGCCGCCGTGACCAAGGTGATGCCGTTCATGTCCTTCTTCACGCTCGTCACCGTCGCCGTGATGCCGCTGGCCGCCGCGCTGTACATGGTCACCAGCACGACGTGGAGCGTGGTGGAGCGGGCCGTGCTGTACCGGTGAGAGACCCGGGGGCGGTCCAGTACGTGAACGGGGTATTGCGGACTGCACCGTCCCCTTGGAGGATCGACCAGTCCTCCGATGGTTGCGCCCGCCGCATCCGGGTCGTGCGCGTCGGTCGGGCCCGCGATCGAGGGAGACAAGATCATGAAGCTGCTGCGAGTCGGTACGGCGGGACAGGAGCGGCCCGCGCTGCTCGACGACGAAGGCACCCTGCGGGACCTGTCGGGTCTCGTCGCGGACATCGACGGCGCGCTGCTCGCCGACGAGGCGGCGCTCGCCCGGATCCGGGCCGCCGCCGACCGCGGTGAACTGCTCGCGCTGGACGAGGCGGGGCTGCGGATCGGGCCGCCGGTGGCGCGCATCGGCAAGATCGTCTGCATCGGGCTCAACTACCACGACCACGCCCGGGAGACGGGCGCCGAGCCGCCCGCCGAGCCGGTCATCTTCTTCAAGGCGGCGGACACCGTCGTCGGGCCGCACGACACGGTGCTGGTGCCGCGCGGCTCGGTGAAGACCGACTGGGAGGTGGAGCTGGCGGTCGTGATCGGGCGTACGGCGCGGTACCTGGAGTCGGCGGAGGAAGGGCTCGCGTGCGTCGCCGGGTACGCCGTCGCGCACGACGTGTCCGAGCGGGAGTTCCAGATCGAGCGCGGCGGGACCTGGGACAAGGGCAAGAACTGCGAGACGTTCAACCCGCTGGGGCCGTGGCTGGTGACCTCCGACGAGGTGCCCGACCCGCAGCGGCTGTCGCTGCGGCTGTGGGTGAACGGGGAGCTGAAGCAGGACGGGACGACCGCCGAGCAGATCTTCCCGGTGGGCGAGGTCGTCCGGTACGTCAGCCGGTTCATGACGCTGTACCCCGGTGACGTCATCAACACCGGGACGCCCGCGGGGGTGGCGATGGGGCGGCCCGAGCCGAAGCCGTACCTGCGCGCCGGGGATGTCGTAGAGCTGGAGATCGAAGGGCTCGGCCGGCAGCGGCAGGAGCTGAAGGACGCCTGAGCAGGGGCCGGGCAGCGGGCCGGAACGGCCCGGTGCCCGGCCCCCGCCGGTGGTGGGCACGGACGCGGCGGGCGGGGGCGGCCTGCGAGACCGCGGCCTACGTCACCGGCTCAGCCCAGCAGCGCGGCGAGCCGGCGCCAGCCCTCCCTCGGGAGGGTGCCGGCGGGGGCGTCCTCCACCACCTGGAGGGCCACGTGGTCGGCGCCCGCGTCGAGGAAGGCGGTGACGCGGGCGCGGATCGTGTCCTCGTCGCCCCAGGCGAAGACGGCGTCGACCAGCCGGTCGCTGCCGCCGCCGGCGAGGTCGTCCTCGCCGAAGCCGAGGCGGAGGAAGTTCTTGGTGTAGTTCGGGAACTCCAGGTACCGGGCGAGGTACGCGCGGGCCGTGGCCCGGGCACGGGACGGATCGGCGTCGAGCACGACCTTGAACTCCGGCGCCAGCAGCGGGCCTTCGCCGAGGGTCTCGCGGGCCCGCGCGGTGTGCTCCGGGGTGACCAGGTACGGGATCGCGCCGGCCGCCCGGTCCCGGGACAGCTCCAGCATCTTCGGGCCGAGCGCGGCCAGCACCCGGCGGCCGGCCCGCACGCCCGCCGCGTCCAGGTCGTCGAGGTAGCCGACCATCGTCGAGTACGGGCGTCGGTAGCCGTCCACCATCGGGCCGTGGCTCACGCCGAGTCCGAGCAGGAACCGCCCGGGGTGGGCCGCCTCCAGCGTGGCGAAGCCGGCCGCGGCGGCGGGGGCCTCGTGGTCCCAGATGCTCTGGATGCTGGTGGCGACGACGAGGCGCGAGGTCGCCTCGATCAGCGGGGCGGCGTGCCGGGCGGCGCTGTTGCCGCCCAGCCATACGGCGCCGTACCCGAGCCGCTCCAACTCGGCGGCGGCCTCCGCCCGTTCGGCGGCGCCGTCCGGGTCCTCGGAGCGCAGCTGCACGCTCCAGATGCCGTACCGTCCGAGCGCTTCCCGCAGTGGAGCCGTTGTGTCGTTCATCGGCCGCGATCCCTCCGGTGGTGCGTGGTGATCGTGCGTGGTGATCGTTCTTCGTCCACCGCGTGCCAACCGGAGGGACCGGGCAGTGATTCCCGGAACGCGGCGGTGAGCGCTGACCGGGGGCGCCGGCCGTGAGTACCGGCCAGCGCTGACCGCGCGCGCCGGCCGTGGGCGCTACGCGCCGTACCGCTCGCCCAGGAACCGCTCCAGCGCCTCCACCACGAGCCGGTGGTCCGCCAGCTGCGGCAGGCCCGAGACCGTCACCGCGCCGATGACGCCGACACCCTCGACGGTGAGGGGGAACGAACCGCCGTGCGCCGCGTAGGTGTCCGGGTCGAGCCGCGAGGACTCCTCGAACGTCGTGCCCTTGGCCCGGTGGCGGGCGCCCACCAGGTAGGACGCGGAGCCGTAGCGCTCGACGACCCGGCGCTTGCGGGCGATCCAGGCGTCGTTGTCGGGGGTGGAGCCGGGCAGCGCGGCGTGGAACAGCTGCTGGCCCGCGCGGTGGATGTCGATGGCGACGGGGGCCTGGCGCTCGCGCGCCATCTCCACCAGCAGGGAGCCGAGCGCCCACGCGTCGTCGTACGTGAACCGGGGGAGGACCAGGCGGCGTTCCTGCGCCTCCAGCGCCTCCACGCTCGGGGTCGGTTCCGTGGTCTGCTTCGGGGTGGTCACAGCGTCACCGTCACCTTCTCCAGGGCCGACCGGCGGGCGGCCTCCAGTACGTCCAGGGCGGCGGCCGCCTCCCGCGCGGTCACCGGGTTGGGGGCGCCCTCCAGCAGGGCCTCCGCCACGGCCGCGTAGTAGGCGGGGTAGTCGCCCGGGACGGTCGGCACGGGGTGCCCGCCGCCGGTCACCGGGGACTCGCCGGAGCCGATGCGGCCCCACAGCTCCTCGGGTTCCGTGCCCCAGCCGGTGCCGGGGCGCAGGCCGTCGCGCAGGGCGGCCTCCTGCGGGTCGAGGCCGTGCTTGACGTAGCCGGCCTTCGAGCCCAGGACGCGGAACCGCGGGCCGAGCTGGGCCGTGGTCGCCGAGACGTAGAGGTGGGAGCGGACACCGCCGGCGTGCGTGAGCGCGAGGAACGTGTCGTCGTCGGTCCGCGCGCCCTCGCGGCGGATGTCCGTCTCGGCGTACACGGAGGTCACCGGGCCGAAGAGGACCAGCGCCTGGTCGACGACATGGCTGCCGAGGTCGTAGAGCAGACCTCCGATCTCTGCCGGGTCGCCGGACTCCCGCCAGCCGCCCTTGAGCTGCGGGCGCCAGCGCTCGAAGCGCGACTCGAACCGGTGGACGTCACCGAGCGCGCCCTCGGCGATGAGGCCGCGCAGGGTGAGGAAGTCGTTGTCCCAGCGGCGGTTCTGGAAGACCGAGAGGAGCAGGCCGCGCTCCTCGGCGAGCGCCGCCAGCTCGCGCGCCTCGGCCGCCGTGCCGGCGACGGGCTTGTCCACGACGACCGGCAGACCGGCCTCCAGCGCGGCGGTGGCGAGCGGGACGTGGGTCTTGTTCGGGGACGCGATGACGACGAGGTCCAGTTCGCCGGCGCGGGCGAACAGCTCGTCCGGGGTCGCGGCGACGCGTACGTCCGGGAACCCGGCGCGGGCCTGTTGCTGCCGCTCAGGGTTCGAGGTGACCACCGTGTCGAGGGCGAGGCCCTCGGTCGCGGCGATCAGCGGGGCGTGGAACACGGAGCCCGCGAGGCCGTAGCCGACGAGGCCGACGCGGAGGGGAGTGCCAGTCATGCCTCCTACTTTCGCAACGCTGTTGCCAAAGTGCAAGCAGGAGGGAGAATGGGCGGGTGAACAGGACGAACGGCGGCATCGGTGACGCCCACGGTGCACAGGGGGCCCCCGGGCCGCACGGCCTGCACGGGGCGCATGGGCCGCATGGGCCGCACCTCGGGGTGAATCTCCCCACCCTGCGCAGCCACAACACCGCGCTCGTGCTCGACCTGCTGCGGACCGCCGGCGCGGAGGGCATCAGCCGGCTGGAGCTCGCCGAGCGGACCGGGCTCACCCCCCAGGCGGTCAGCAAGATCACGGCCCGGCTGCGGGAGGACGGGCTCGCGGCGGAGGCGGGGCGCCGGGCGTCCACGGGCGGCAAACCGCGCACGGTGCTGCGGCTGGTCCCGGAGGCGGGGCACGCGGTGGGCGTGCACCTGGACCGGGACAGGATGCGGGCGGTGCTGGTCGACCTCGACGGCACGGTGGTGGCGGAACGGAACGCCCCGCTGGACCTGGGCGCGGGGGCGGAGGCGGTACTGACCGGGGTCGCCGAAGCCGTCGGGGCGCTGCGCCCGGAACGGTCCGGGGCGCCCCGCTCCCCGCTGGGCGTGGGGGTCGCACTGCCCGGCCCGCTGGACCACGAGCGGGGCGTGCTGCACCGGGTGACGGGGTTCCCCGAATGGGACGGCTTCCCGCTGCGGGACGCGCTGGCGGAGCGGCTGGGGCTGCCGGTCGTCGTCGACAAGGACACCAACGCGGCGGCGCTGGGCCTCGCGGTCGGCGGCGAGGGCGGCTCCTTCGCCTATCTCCACCTCGGTACGGGACTGGGGGCGGGGCTGGTGATCGGGGGGAGCGTGCACCGGGGGCCGCGGACCGGGGCGGGGGAGTTCGGGCACCAGGTGGTGCAGCTGGACGGGCCGCCGTGCGGATGCGGTGACCGCGGCTGCGTCGAGGCGCTCTGCCTGGGCGCGGTCGCGCGGGGCGAGACGGACGAGGCGGCGCGGGTGCTGGGCGCCGGCGCGGCGAACCTCGTGGGCCTGCTGGACATCGACCGCGTCCTGCTCGGCGGCCGCACCGTCGAGACGGCCCCGGAGACCTTCGTACGGGGCGTACGGGCCGTACTGGACGCCCGCTCCCGGCGCACCGGCGACACGGCGGTACCGGTCCGGATCGCCTCCGGCGCCGGGCGCGGGATCGCGGAGGGCGCGGCCCAACTGGTGCTGGCGCCGGTGTTCGGACGGGGGGACGGATAGCGGCGGACGGACGGAGGGGACACCGGCCGGGCGGGCGGACGGACGCGTGCCCCGGACAGGCGGATACGTGCCCCGGACGGGCGGATACGTGCCCCGGACGGGCGGATACGTGCCCCGGACGGGCGGACGCGACCGGGTGCCGGCGGGCGCGGGCGCCGGGCGTGCGGCAGGGTCATGTGATCATGCGACTCTGCACGCGCGCGTCCCTGACGAGTCTGACGGCGGCGGTGGTGGTGGCCCTCCTCCCGGGCGCCGCACCGGCGTACGCGGTGACCCCGCTGCCCGCCTGCATGCCCGAAGAGGACCACAGCTTCCCCCTCACCGTCCGGATCCACGGCGGCCCCGCCTCCTACCCCGCCGGCGGCGGCTTCGGCACCTGGCGGCTGGAGCTGACCAACACCACGAGGCGCCCCTGCACCGGCGTCCACCCCGTCGTGGTCCTCGTCGACGAGAAACGGGCGCTGGAGCCCGCACAGCCGCAACTGGAGTTCTACGACACCGCCGGGCGGCCCCACCCCGTCCGCTTCGAGGCGACCGACCGGGACGAACTCGTCGGGGCCTTCGCCGACGAGGACGCCGGATTCGGCGGGTTCACCGTCGGCCCGGGCAGGACCGTCACGGTGAAGGTCCGCCTCGCGCTCACCTCGGACGCCGTGGCCAACGAGGTCACCGCCAACGCGGCCGTCGTCCAGCGCCGCGACGACGACGGAGACTGGGTCGGCCAGTCGAACGACTACCGGTTCCGCATCGACGACGCCACGCACCCGGCCCAGAAGCCCGACCCCGACCCCGACCCCGACCCCGAGCCCGATCCCGAGCCGGAACCGGAGTCGAAGCGGGAGCCGGATCCGCGGTCCCCCTCGCCGTCCCCATCGACCCCCCAGCCGGATGCGGATCCGACCGCGGACCCGGACCCGACCCCGGACCCGGACCCGGACCGCGGGACCGGCCAGTTCCCCTTCCCCGACGAACTCGCCCGCACCGGAAGCGGCGCCCGGATCCTCGCCGTGGCCGCGGCGGCGCTGGTCACCGGTGCCCTGGCCATGCTGCTCGCCCGCCGCCGCCCGTGACCGCCCGACGCACACCACGGGGTATCGGCCATTCCCTCAAGATCCGGGTCTGTTTAGGCTGAGGCGCACGCAGGACCGCGTACGGCAGGAGATCCCGCACATGGCAGACCGCAAGCCCATCGAATCGTGGCTCACCGACATGGACGGGGTGCTGATCCACGAGGGCGTACCGATCCCCGGCGCCGACGCCTTCATCAAGAAGCTCCGCGAGTCGGGCCGGCCCTTCCTGGTGCTGACCAACAACTCGATCTACACCCCGCGTGACCTGCACGCCCGGCTGCGCCGCATGGGCCTGGAGGTGCCGATCGAGAACATCTGGACCTCCGCGCTGGCCACCGCCAAGTTCCTGGACGACCAGCGTCCGAACGGCTCGGCGTACGTCATCGGCGAGGCCGGCCTGACCACTGCCCTCCACGACATCGGCTACATCCTCACCGACCACGAGCCCGACTACGTCGTGCTCGGCGAGACCCGGACGTACTCCTTCGAGGCCATGACGAAGGCGGTGCGGCTGATCAACGACGGCGCCCGCTTCATCTGCACCAACCCCGACGAGACCGGCCCCTCCGCCGAGGGACCGCTCCCGGCGACCGGCGCGGTGGCCGCGCTGATCACCAAGGCGACCGGCAGGCAGCCGTACTTCGCGGGCAAGCCGAACCCGCTGATGATGCGCACAGGGCTCAACACCCTCGGGGCCCACTCCGAGAGCAGCGCGATGATCGGCGACCGCATGGACACCGACGTGCTGGCCGGCATCGAGGCCGGGATGCAGACGTTCCTGGTGCTCACCGGCCTGACCAGGCCCGAGCAGGTGGAGAACTTCCCGTACCGGCCGTCCAAGGTCGTCGACTCCATCGCGGACCTGGTCGACCTGGTCTGACGTCGTCCACCCCCACGGAACAGCAGCCGCCGCACGGAACAGCGGCAACCGCCGCACGGAACAGCGGCAACCGCCGCACGGAACAGCAGCAGCAGCCGCCGCACGCAGCGGCGGCAGCTGCCGCGCGGAGTGCGTCGCACCCTCACGCTCCCCCTCGCCCGGCCCGGCCGACGGCCCGCTCCCCGGAGGCCGCCGACCGGGCCGGTCCTCGACCGCGCGGGCACGGGCCGCGGGAGTGACCCGGCGAGCCGCGCGGGAGGCCCTGATGGCCCTGGGCGCGTGGGCGCGTGCGGGAGCACCGGCCGGGACGGGCCCCGGCCGGGGTCGGTGGGACACGACTCCATGGGGAGGAACGGGCCGGGCGCAGGGATGATTGACGCTAAGTCCCCGCGTGCTCGCGGCCCGTGACCACCGCAGGTGACCCGGCCCGGCGGCCTGCGCGGCGGGCCCGCGCCCGCGCGGGGCACCGGGCTGTAACAGCTGGACGCAGAAGGCGGGTTCGGCCTCGTGGGCGTCCCGGGACGTATGTCAGGATTGGGGCTCGGAACACTTGGCACAAGTGCACCCAAGGGGGGTTGGATGTACGGCAGCAGGGGGGTCGGGGCGTTCGCCGGGGGGCGGGCGTCCGCAGTGGTGCTGGGGGCGGCACTGCTGATCACGGGGTGTTCCTCCTCCGGCGACGGCAAAGGGGAGGACCAGGGGGACACGGCCGGCGCGGTGATCACGCAACAGCCGAAGGAGACCGACCCGTTCTGGGTCAACCCCGACGGCATCGCCGCGCGGAAGGTCGCCGAACTGCGCGAGGACGGGGAGAAGGCGGAGGCCGAGCAGATCCGCAAGATCGCCGAGCAGCCCGTCGGTGAGTGGATCAGCCCGGAGAACCCGGAGGAGCAGGCGCGCGGCTTCACCGAGGCCGCCGACAAGGCGGGCCGCACCGCGCTGCTCGTCCTCTACAACGTTCCGCACCGCGACTGCGGCCAGTACTCGCAGGGCGGCGCCGCCGACGGCAACGCCTACCGGGCCTTCGTCGACGGGGTCGCCAAGGGCATCGGGGACCGGCCGGCGACGGTGATCCTGGAGCCCGACGCGGTGCTGCACCTGGTCGACGGGTGCACTCCGGAGCAGTTCCACGAGGAGCGCTACGACCTCCTCAAGGGCGCCGTCGCCCAGCTGAAGGGCCTGAAGAACACCAAGGTCTACCTGGACGCGGGCAACGCCGGCTGGGGCAACCCCGACCAGATCTTCGAGCCGCTGAAGTGGGCGGGCATCGACCAGGCCGACGGGTTCGCGGTCAACGTCTCCAACTTCTACTCCACCGAGGACTCCATCGCCTACGGCAAGCGGCTCTCCGCCAAGGTCGGCGGCAAGCCCTTCGTCATCGACACCAGCCGCAACGGCAACGGGCCGTACACGGAGGGCGCCGCGGACGAGCGCTGGTGCAACCCGCCCGGCCGCGCCCTGGGCGAGACCCCGACGGTGAAGACCGCCGACCCGCTGGTCGACGCCTACCTGTGGGTCAAGCGCCCGGGCGAGTCGGACGGGGAGTGCAAGGGCGGCCCGAAGGCGGGCCAATGGTGGCCCGAGTACGCCCTGAAGCTGGCCCAGGGGTCAACTCCCTAGGGGCGCGGGGAACCTCGCGACACGCCACAGCGCTCCCGCGCCGCACGACCACCCGCGGGAGCGCTACGGCACCCTCACCCACTGCGCCTTGCTGGGCACACCCTCCCCGTCGTTGACGAAGAGCATGTACCAGCCGGACTGCACCAGGTTCTTGTTCTCCGGCACCGTCACCGTGATCTCGTCCCCGTCGGCCTTGAAGTCCAGCGCGATGGACCGCTGGTCCACGTCCGTGACGTGCGTGGACGCGCTCGGCCGGATCAGGCGCACGCTCTTGACGGACGCGGCGTCCTTCGAGGTGAACGTGCCGGACGCACCGCGCGCGATGGTCTTCGGCCCGCCCGACAGATCGGGCTGCTCGTTGTCGCCGTACAGGTAGGGCGGGGTGTAGATCTCGATGCGCTGCTCGAACTCGCCCGGCTTGGTGTTGGCCTTGTCGGCGTAGAGCGAGTCGGAGCCGAAGAACATCAGGCGCCCGTCGGGCAGCAGGATCGAACCCGAGTGGTAGTTGCGGCCCACCAGCGGGTCGGCGACCCGCTGGAACTCGTTCTTCTCCGTGTCGTAGATCCGCGCCTCGAGGATGTCGGAGTCGCTGCGGCCGCGGTAGTCCTCGGAGCCGCCGGACACCAGCACGTCGTCGTTGGGCAGGATCGAGGCCTGCGGGTAGCGGGTGCCCTTGTCCAGCGAGGGACCGTCCACGAACTTCGGGTCGTCCGCCTTGAGGTCGACGATCCGGGTCTTCTCACTGGACAGCTGGGACTCGCCGACCCCGCCGCCGCCGATCACCATGTACTTCTCGTCCTGCGCCGGCGGCAGCAGCACCGTGCCGGACGTCTCCATCATGTTCGGGTCGCTCAGCCCGGGGACCTTGGTGAACTTGTTGGTCTCCACGTCCCAGACGCCCGGCTCGCGGCCCACGTCGTCCGGCCCGTAGCCCGCGTTAGAACCCGAGTAGAAGACCTTGCCGTTCTGCATCAGGAACAGCGCCGGGTACGTCGGGAACTGGCGGACCTTGTCGGTGTAGGTCCACTCCTTGGTCTCCGGGTCGTAGATCTCGTTCTTGCCCGGGACCAGCTGACCGATGTCGTCGAGGCCGGAGACGCTGAGGATCTTCCCGTCGCTCAGGGTGGTGAGCGTCGGATACCAGCGGGCCTCCTTCATCGGGTCGACCTTGATGTACTTCTCGGCGACCGGGTCGAACTCGTAGGCGTCCCGGATGCCCTGGAAGTCCTTCTTGTCCAGGGCGAGTTTCTCGGCGATGCCGTACGTGTTGCGCGCGTCGGCGCCGGTCAGGCCCCGCACCTTGTAGTTGTCCTGCGTGCCCGTCTCGTACCTGGCGCCTTCCTTCTGCGCCTCGACGTAGATGCGGCCGACGCCCGGGGTGTTGCCCAGGAACTCGCCGGTCGCCGGGTCGAAGTTCTTCTTGGCGCGCGGGACGAGCACCGGGTCCTTCGAGACGAAGGTCTTGCCGTTCTCCTTGCCGGTGAACCTCGTTCCCGCGGGCAGGGTGATCGGCTTGTCCGGGTTCTCGTTGTGGACGATCATCAGGCCGCCGGCCTTCTTCACGTCACCCTTGAGCTTCTCGTACCGCTTGGTGCCGCCCGCGATCAGCAGATTGCCGTTGGCGAGCTGGGTGTGGCCGGTGCAGAACAGGTCGGTGGGCGTCGGCACCTTCTTGATGGTCCCCTTGACCGGGTCCCAGATCCGGGTGTCGTACCGCTTCGCGTCGAAGTTGTCCTGGTCGTTGCCCGACCCCGCGACGAGCAGCACCTTGCCGGTGCGCAGCAGCGCCGCGTGAATGGTGTTCTGCCGGTACTCCTCGGGGAACTCGACGATCTCCCACTTGCCGTTGGCGGCTTTGTACTCGGGCTGGTTGATCTTGTACTGGTGGTATTTCTCGGTCCCGAAGCGGTACAGCCACGGCCCGTTCATTCCGGCCAGCGCGAGCACCACCGCCGTGCCGATCGCGATCCGACGGGCGCGACGGCGGCCTGCACGGTCCTTCATTCCTTACGTCCCCCAAGTCCACCAAGGGCGATCTGCATGGTCTGGTCGTCCCCGGGGGCGCCGCCCCCGGGGTCACCCGCCGGCCCGCCGTGCGAGCCGGCCCAGCTGGGCCGGTCCTGCGGGGCGTGCGGGGCGTACTGCTGCTGCGGCATCTGCGGCAGCTCCCGCGTCCGGGCCTCGTCCGCGGCCTCCGGCTGCCGGCCTCCGGCGTGGGCGCCGGGCTTCCTGCGGTCCTGCCGCATGCCGTGCCGCCAGGCGAACATCGGCGCGGCGGTGATCAGCAGGGCGAACGTCGCCCAGATCACCATCGCCGGATGGGAGTTGCCGTAGACGAAGCCCGCGGCGATGGAGCCCGCGAAGATCAGGATGAAGTACCAGTGGTACCGGAACGTCCCGAACCAGGTGTCCGGGCTGGCCGAGTCGCCCTTGGGGGTGACCACGAACTTGCTCTTCTTGCGCAGCACCGAGTCGATCAGCGCCTTCGCGTACAGCGGCGCCGACAGCGCGGACATCACCATGCCGGCCACACCGCCGGAGCCCTCCGGCTCGTGCGGCGAGACGTTGTGCCGGCGGTTCCAGACGTACAGGCCGATCTGCAGGGCGGAGGCGTTGCCGTAGAGCATCAGCCACACCGCCGGGTCGATGTTCACACCCGAGGCGCCCAGGCCCAGGAACAGCGCACAACTCAGCGCCGCCAGGATCCAGTTCAGGGCCGACATCGGATAGAAGATGATCATCATGGTGTAGTTGAAGAGCTTGCTCGGCGGCAGCGAGTACCAGCCCTTCCAGTACTGCTTGAGGATCGTCTCGTACGTACCGCGCGACCAGCGCATCTGCTGGGTGAAGAAGTCCGTCCAGGCGTTCGGGCCCTCCCCGACCGCGAGCACGTCCGGGGTGTAGACCGAGCGCCACTTCCGGCCCGTCGCCGGGTTCTTGGCGCGGTGCATCTCGAAGCCGGTCGCCATGTCCTCGGTGATCGAGTCGTACAGACCGCCGATCTGCTTCAGCGCCTTGATGCGCACGGCGTTGGAGGTGCCCACGAACATCGGCGAGCCGTAGCGGTTGCCGGCCCGCTGGATCAGCGCGTGGAAGAGGAACTGCTGCGACTCGGCGGCCTTGGTGACGAAGTTGTCGTAGTTGCCGTACACCTGGGGGCCGATGACGAAGCCGACGTCCGGGTCGCGGAAGAAGCCGAGCATCCGCTCCAGGTAGTTGGGCAGCGGCACGTGGTCGGTGTCGACGGAGGCGAAGAAGTCGTAGTCGTCGCCGTGCGCGTCGAGCCAGGCGTTGTAGTTGCCGTGCTTGGTCTTGGCGCGGTGCGGGCCCTTCTTCTGGTTCCACTTCGCGACGCCCTTGCGGGAGAAGTGGCGCACACCCAGGCGCGCGCAGACCTCCTTCACCTCGGGGTCGTCGCCCTCGTCGAGCAGCCAGACGTGCATCAGACCCCGGTGGCGGATCTTGACCGCCGCCTCCAGGGTCTTCGTCACCATCTCCAGCGGCTCCTTGCCGGGCACGAAGGAGGTGAGGAAGGCGACCCGGGTGCCGGTCTCGGGCACCACCGGGACCGGGTCCCGGGCGACCAGCGTCGCGTGCGCGTTCGACAGCACGTTCATGCAGCGGAAGAACTCGATCAGGCCGATCGAGACGAGCATGACGACGTCGAGGGCGGGCAGCCACGCGAACTCCACGTAGTCCCGCTCGGTCCAGTGCGAGGGCTGGAGCAGCCACACCAGCAGCACCAGCGACAGCACCGGCGCGGCGGCCAGCATCAGGGCGATGCGGATGCGGTGCGGCTCCTGCCCGATCAGCGAGCGGTACTGCACCTTGTACGGCTTGTTCGGATCGGGCTGGGTGAGGGGACCCGCCAGCCGGCTGTAGTGCTCGTAGTCGTATCTGGGCAGCGTCTTCTTGATCCGGCGGAACGCCCCCGTGTTCCCTGTCCGATGGGCCGGCACCCTGAGCTGGGTGGTCTGGGACGGGTCGAAGTCCTGCCCGGCGCCCGACGGCGTCGACGTCATGAGTCATCCCCCCACACACGGCTCCGCCGCGTGTTTCGTCGCTTCCTTCCGCCCGCGCCGGTCCCCCTAGACCTTCACGGACGTGTCAGTGGTCGACCGCTGTCACCACGTCACCCACACCTTATAGACACGGCACAGCGCTCATTCCGGTTGCATGATGCCCCCCTCGGCATCGCCTCGTGGACGGGATCCCTCGTCCCGTCCCGGCGGCAACCGGTTCCTAGCCCCCCAACGGCCGCGTGTCCGCGGCATCCTGAAGAACCCAGGTTCTCCCGTGTTCATCATGATCGCAAGGTGTGAAAACGGGGTGCGCACCGGTCATACGCGCCCATTGTGACGGCCGAGGGGGACCCGTGTGACCACAGTTCCATACGTGCGGGGAGGGGATTGCGCTCAACGGGCGCGAGGGGGTATCCGGCCAAAAACCGACGGGCCCCTCGTGTGACACGAGGAGCCCGTCCTGTCGGTGCGCCGCCAGGGACTCGAACCCCGGACCCGCTGATTAAGAGTCAGCTGCTCTAACCAACTGAGCTAGCGGCGCGCGCTGACGGAGCAACTCTACAGGACCCCGGACGCTGCCCGTGACCACGCCGGTCCACCGCACCCGGGCGGCGCCGGCCGGGTCCGCCGCCTTTACATCATTCGGACCGTCAACATGCGCGCCGGAAACACAGTTGCGAAACTGACCGTCGTGCACGGACGTGGCGGAACGGACCGGAAGTGTGAGGGGAATCGCATGGAGTCTCCGGTATTCGAGGAATTCGATCCGGCGGGCGACTGCGACTGCCCCGGTTGCGCGCACTGGCGGCGCGTGCTGCCGCACGCCCCGGCCGGCCGTTTCCCGGGCCATCCGGCGGCGCACCGGGCCGCCGTCGTCGTGGCCGCCGTGACGTCGGCCACCGCGATCGGCGGCCCCGCGGCCCCGTCCCACGCGGTCGCCGCCACCGCGGTCCCGCACCCCCAGGACCCGGCCGCCCCGTACGTTCCCGCAGGTGAGGGGCCTACTACGCCCCAGGGGGCGAAGGCCCCGCTGCACGGTCCCGGCGGTCAGGCGGCCCCGCCCGCGAGCTCCGCGCGGGCGCCCTCGACCAGCCGCGCGGAGATCATGGAGCGGGCCCTGAGCTGGGTCACCCAGAGGGTCCCGTACCGGGTCACGTCGTACTGGGCCGACGGTTACCGGCAGGACTGTTCGGGCTATGTGTCGATGGCCTGGAATCTCCCGGGCAACGAATGGACCGGCAGCCTCGCGCAATACGGGGAGAGAATCACCAAGGAAGAACTCCGGCCCGGTGACATGCTGCTCTTCCACAACGCGTCCGACCCGCACGCCGGGTCCCATGTCGTCCTTTTCGGCGGCTGGACGAACTCCGCGCGCTCCCACTACGTGGCCTATGAGCAGACGCGCCCGCACACCCGCCGGGCGACCACTCCGTACGCCTATTGGAGCAACTCCGCGCGCTATGTGCCGTACCGCTACAAGGGCGTGAGCGACGGTACGGCGGGGTCCGGGACGGACGCGGCCGGGGCACCCGCCGGACCGGCCCGTACGCCGTTCCCCGGAACGGCGTATTTCGGCCCCGGCGCGCACAACAGGTACGTCACCGAACTCGGCCGCATGCTGGTCCGCCGCGGTGCGGGGCGTTTCTACTCCGCCCCGCCGGGTCCGCGCTGGACGGAGGCGGACCGCAGGGCGACCCGGGCGTTCCAGGAGGCGCAGGGATGGCGGGGGGCGGCCGCGGACGGGCTGCCCGGGCCACTGACCTGGGAGCTGCTGGTGATGGGGGAGGGCCGCGACATTCCCGGAGCTTCCGCTTCCGGCCCGCCCGGCCGGGCCTCCTCCCCGCACGGGGTGCCGGGATATCCCGGGCGGGCGTCCTTCCGCCCGGGCGCCTCCAACGAGCACGTCACCCGGCTGGGGAGGCAGTTGGTGGAGAAGGGGTTCGGCCGCTCCTACACGTCGGGGCCGGGGCCGCGCTGGGGCGAGGCGGACCGCCGCAACGTGGAGGCCTTCCAGCGCGCCCAGGGCTGGCGCGGCGGTGCGGCGGACGGCTACCCGGGCCCCGAGACCTGGCGCCGCCTCTTCTCCTGACCCGCCCCGGGCCGGGCACGGACCCGTCGGTCCCGCCCGGCCCACCGGATCCGCACGACCCACCCGGGCGCGAGGCATCCGCCGACGCCCGTCCCCCCGATGTGACGCATCTGGCGCGGAGGCTGGAGGCACGCATGACCACCACGACGTCCCCTATCCCCGACACCCCCGGTATCCCCGACACTCCCGATGTCCCTGACACCCCGGCCGTCCCCGGCACCCCCGACCACGGACACGTTCCCGAGCCCAAGCTTGTACCCGAGCCCAAGCCCGTACACGAGCCCGTAACCCGACCCGCCCCCACCCCCGCGGCGCCCCCGGACGGTGCCGTGGCGGGCGGGCGGCCGGTTCGGCTCATCCACACCGAGTCCACCACCGAGATCCCCGTCCACCTGCTGTTCCGCGACGCCTCTCAGCCGGCGCCGGTACGGCTGCGCCCCGCCGTCGTCGCCCGCCGGCCGGGTGCGGGGCGGCAGGACGCCGGGGAGCGGCCCCGCCCCGCCGCCCCCCGGGTCGATCCAGACCTGGTGGAGCGGCCCGCCCGGGTGCTGCCCGGTGCCGTGGGGGTGCTGGCCGGGATGTGCGGGGCGGTCGGCTGTCTGGCCGCCTCGTGGTGGACGGGCGCACTGCCGCCGCTCGCCGCGGAGGCGCTCGGGCTCTCGGCGCGCGCCGGGGCGGGCGCGCTCGGCCCCGGGCAGTGGGCCGCGTACGCGGGGTCCGGGGCCCTCGGGCTGTTCGGGTTCGGCGGGCTGGCCCGGGGGCGGACCGGGCGGGCCTGGGTGCTCGGCCTGTTCGGCCGCTACCGGGGGACCGTGCGGCGGACCGGGCTGCTGTGGGTGAACCCACTGCTCCTGCGCCGCCGGGTCGACGTGCGGCTGCGGCACTGGCGCGGTGAGCCGATGCAGGCCGCCGACCGCAGCGGGGTGCCGCTGCGGGTGGCGGTGCTGGTGGTGTGGCGGGTGCGCGACACCGCGCGGGCGACGCTGGGCGTGGAGGATCACGAGGGGTATCTGCGTGCCTGTGTGGAGGCGGCGCTGCTGCGGGTGCCGATGACCGCGCCGGGTGCGGGGCGGGACGCGACGCAGGCGGCACAGGACGCGCTGACCCGGCTGGTGGCGGCGGACTGCGCGCCGGTGGGGGTGGAGGTGTTCACGGTGCGGCCGGTCCGGGTGGAGTACGCGCCCGAGGTGGCCGCCGCGATGCACCGGCGCCGGATCGCCGCCCTGGACGCCCAGCACCGGGCGAGCGTGCTCAGCTCGGTCGTCGACTCGGTGGAGGACACGGTCACCCGGCTGACCGTGCGCGGGCTGGTGGAGCTGGACGACTACGAACGCAAGGCGCTGGTGAAGGACCTGACGGTGGCGTTCTGCGCGGGGCGGGGGGAGCCGGGTCCGTGACCGGCACCGGGGTCGGGTCCCGCGAGCCGGGAACAGGTCCTGCGATTGGTATGGACATGCTCAATGTCTGCCCATAATCTCGGACTTGGTCTAGACCTACCTGCACGGCTCACTGAAACTCCCCCACGTTCTCCAGGAGCGGCAGCATGCGCACACGGACCAAGATGTACGCAGCCGCGGTGGGACTGGCCACGACCGGAGCCCTCGTGCTCTCCTCCGGTGGTGCCAGCGGCCACGGCTACACCGATCTGCCGATCAGCCGGCAGAAGCTCTGCCAGAACGGCACGGTGACCAACTGCGGTTCCATCCAGTGGGAGCCGCAGAGCGTCGAGGGCCCGAAGGGCTTCCCCGCCTCCGGTCCCGCCGAAGGCCGGCTCTGCTCGGCCAACAACGCGCCGTTCGCCCAGCTCGACAGCCCGAAGACCCCGTCGGGCGGGGACTGGCCCACCACCCGGGTGACCGGCGGCCAGGACTACACCTTCCGGTGGCAGTTCACCGCCATGCACGCCACCACGGACTTCAAGTACTACGTCACCAAGCCGGGCTGGAACCAGAACCACAACCTGGCCAGGTCCGACCTCAACCTGACCCCGTTCCTCACGGTGCCCTACAACGGCCAGCGCCCGCCGCAGACCCTCTCGCACAGCGGCCGCCTGCCCACCGGGCTCAGCGGACACCACGTGATCCTCGCGGTCTGGACGGTCCACGACACGGGCAACGCGTTCTACGCCTGCTCGGACGTCACCTTCTGAGGACCGGCCCGGGACCGGTGATCCCGGTGTCCGTGCACGACAAAGGGCCTCTCGCTCCCACGAGAGGCCCTTCCAGGTGCGCCGCCAGGGACTCGAACCCCGGACCCGCTGATTAAGAGTCAGCTGCTCTAACCAACTGAGCTAGCGGCGCATGACTCCCGCCGTCCGCTTTCGCGGGCGGCGACGAAGTAAATATTACCCGGTGCCCGGGGGTGCTTCCGACCACCGCCCGCGGACCCTAGATCGTCAGCGAGAGCAGCACCGGGGCCGCGCTGCGGTTGAGGGTGTCCGCGGCCCGGCGCAGGCGGTGGGCGTGCTCGACCGGCAGGGACAGGGCCAGACAGCCCACCGAGGAACCGGCCGTGATCGGCACGGCCGCGCACACCGTGCCGACGGCGTACTCCTGAAGGTCCAGCACCGGCACGGTCGGCGGCTGCGACGCCAGCCGGGAGAGCAGCAGCCGGTCGCTGGTGATGGTGCGCGAGGTGAGCCGGGCCATCCGGTGCCGGGCGAGGTGGTCGCGCCGGCCGTTGTGGTCGAGCTGGGTGAGCAGGCTCTTGCCGACCGCGGTGGCGTGCGCCGAGCAGCGGAAGTCCACCCACTCGTTCACCTTCGGGGTGGCCGGGCTGTCGGCGTACTGGGTGACCCGGACCTCGCCGTCGATGTACCGGCTGATGTAGACGGCGGCCCCGACGCTGTCGCGGAGCCGGTCCAGGGTGTGCTGGAGCTTCTCGCGCAGCGCCTCCTGGTGCCCCTCGGCGGATCCGAGGCGGGCGAAGGCCGCTCCGGTGACGTACGCGCCGTCGGCGGTCTGCTGGACGTAGGCCTCGCGGCGCAGCATCCGCAGGAGCGTGGTCAGTCGCTCCGTGCGCAGGCCGGTCTCGCGGGCGATGTCGGTGTCGGTGACTCCTGTGGTGTGCCGCGCCACCGTCTCCAGGACGCGCAGGGCGTCCTGGACCGAGTGGTACGGCGCGGTCGGCTCGTGCCTCAGCGCCACGGTTTCCCCCTGCGCTCGCTCGTCAGGACCTGGGGCCGCAATCCGGTCGGCGAATCCCCTCCACGATAGCCGTCAAACGGCTCCCGGGAAGCGGGTGTTGACCAGATTGCGGCCCCCTCGACTGCGGCGGCGGCCCCCCTCAACTGCGGCGGCGATCCTCTGGCACATGCCGCAGGCATGAGCCACGGCGTGGACCTCGGGTGTTTCCCCGCGTACGGCGCGTGGTCACAGGACCGCGCTGAGGAACTCCCGCGTGCGGTCGTGCTCCGGCTCGCTGAAGATCTTCTCCGGCGGACCGGCCTCGATGATCCGGCCCGAGTCGAACATCAGCACCTGGTCGGAGATGTCCCGGGCGAAGTTCATCTCGTGGGTCACGCAGAGCATGGTGATGTCGGTGGAGCGGGCGATGTCCCGCAGCACGTCCAGCACGCCCGCGACCAGCTCCGGGTCGAGCGCCGAGGTCACCTCGTCCAGCAGCAGCACCTGCGGCCGCATCGCCAGCGCCCGCGCGATTGCCACCCGCTGCTGCTGCCCGCCGGACAGCTGCGAGGGGTGCTTGCCGATGTGCTCGGTCAGCCCGACCATCTCCAGCAGCTCCCGCGCCCGCTCCTCGGCGGCGTCCTTGGACATGCCGAGCACGGTGACCGGGGCCTCGGTGATGTTCTTGAGCACGGTCATGTTCGGGAACAGGTTGAACTGCTGGAACACCATCCCGATCTTCTTGCGGACCTCGCGGACCTGCTTCTCGGGCGCCGGGAACAGCTGCTCGCCGTCGACGGTGATCGTGCCCTCGTCCGGCTTCAGCAGCGTCATCAGCAGCCGCAGGATCGTCGTCTTGCCCGAACCGGACGGCCCGATCAGGGTGACGTGCTTGCCGGCGTCCACGGAGAAGTCCAGGTGGTCCAGGACCGTGTGGTCCCCGAACCGCTTGGTGACCTGCTCCAGGCGGATCAGCTCGCCGGTGCTCCGCCGCGGGTCGGGCTTGCTGTCGGTGGGGTGGATCTCAGTGGACAAGGCGTCGCTCCAGGGCTCGCAGGGCAAGGGAGGCCAGGTAGGAGATGACGATGAAGGCGAAGCCGATCACCGTCAGGGGCTCGGTGAACTGGAAGTGCTGCTGGGAGAAGAGCCGCGCCTCGCCGAGCATCTCCAGCACGGTGATCGCCATCAGCATCGGCGTGTCCTTCAGCATCGAGATGACGTAGTTGCCGAGCGCGGGCACCACCCGGCGCACGGCCTGCGGCAGGATCACCGCGGTCCACGTCCGGCGCAGCGGCAGGTTCAGCGCCGTCGCCGCCTCCCACTGGCCCGCCGGCACGGCCTCGATACCGGCCCGGTAGACCTGCATGGTGTACGTCGAGTAGTGCAGCCCGATGGCGAAGACGCCGGTGGTCAGGGCCGAGAAGGTCAGGCCCCACTCGGGCAGCACGTAGAACAGGAAGAACAGCTGCACCAGCAGCGGGGTGTTGCGGACGAACTCCGTCACCGCGCCGACCGGCCAGGTCACCCAGCGCGTCGGCACCCGCATCAGCAGCGCCCACACCAGGCCCAGGACGAACGAGATCACCGAGCCGAGGACGAGCGCCTGGAGGGTGACGATCAGCCCGTCCCAGAAGTGCGGCATGAAGTCGGAGACCGCGCTCCATTCCCACGTCACGCGACACCACTTCCCTCGGGCACCCGCACGGCGGCCGGCTTCTTCTTCCTGGACGCCTTGCCGACCCCGGCCTTCAGCTTCTTCTCCAGCCCGCGCATGAGCCGGGTCAGCAGGAAGGCGATCACGAAGTAGATCAGCAGGATGTACGTGTAGATCTCCGCGCTCTCCTGCAACGCCAGGCGCACCAGGTTGCCGCTGAACGCCAGGTCGCCCATGCCCATGATCGACACCAGGGCGGTGCCCTTGAGCAGCTCGATCAGCAGGTTGGAGAACGGCGGGATCATCTCCGGCACCGCCTGCGGCAGCAGGATCAGCTTCATCCGCTGCCACGGGGTGAAGCTGAGCGCGATACCGCCCTCACGCTGGGCCGGGTCCACCGCGGCGAGCGCGCCGCGCACGATCTCCGACCCGTACGCCCCGTAGGTCAGCCCGAGCGCCAGGGTGCCCGCCCACAGCGGCACCAGCTGCCAGCCGAAGGCGGGGGGCAGCACGAAGAACACCCAGAAGATCATCACCAGCGCGGAGGTGCCGCGGAACACCTCGGTGTAGACGCCCGCCAGGAAGCGGACGATCCACAGCCGGTGGGTGCGCGCGACACCGACCACGAACGACACCGCCGTCGCCAGCAGCGCGCTGAGCACGAGCAGCTGGACCGTGACCCAGACGCCGTTCAGTACGAGTTCCCAGAGTCCCGATGTCATCCGCCGCACAACTCCTTCGCGGTCAGATCCGTCATCTCGTCCTCGGTGAAACCGAAGGGCTTGAGGATGCGGAGCAGCTCGCCGCTCTCCTTGAGCTTGTGCAGCTCGACGTTGAAGGCGTCCCGCAGCCCGGTCTCGGTCGGCCGGAAGGCGAAGGCGCCGCCGTCGACGTGCGGCTTGCCGTCGACGATCGGCTTGAAGGGCTCCGTGACCTCGGCCTTCGCGGACTTCTTCACCACCTCGCGGGTGGTGAGCGCGGTCCCGGCGAAGACGTCGACGCGTCCGGCCTCGACGGCGTTCAGGCCGGCGACCTGATCGGGGACGATCAGCATGTCGCCCTCCTCGTACCCGGCCTCGACGGCGTACGCGATCTCCGCGTACCCGGTGCCGGTGGCGAACCTCGCCTTCTTCTCGACGACGTCCGCGTAGCTGCGCAGCCCCAGCGGGTTGCCCTTGCGCACGATGAACGAGTCGAGCATCTGGTAGTCGGGGTCGGAGAAGATGACCTGCTCACAGCGCTCGGGATTGACGTACATCCCGGCGGCCACGACGTCGAACTGCTGGGAGTTGAGTCCCGGGATCAGGGAACCGAACTCGGTGGGCACGGGCTGCACCCGGTCCACCCCCAGCCGCTTGAAGATGACCTTCGCGAGCTCCGGCGCCTCCCCGGTCAGCTCGCCGTTCCTGTCGATGTAGCCGAACGGGATCTCACCGGCGATGCCCAGGCGGACGACGCCCGCCGCCTTGAGCCGGTCCAGCAGGTCACCGCCGTCCGTGGTGGAGGCGGTGGGCACCCGCGAACAGCCCGCGGCCCCCAGTGCGCCGAGCGCCGCGACCCCCGCGAGCAGCGACCGGCGTGAGGGTCCGGAGGTCTCCCGGAGTCGTCTCAGTGGTTGTAGTGGTGGAGCCATGGCGGCGCGGCTACCCGAACGGATGCGAGTTATTCCGGCCAGATTCGGTCCCGTTCGGCGGTCGGGCGGTCGTGACCGGCGCGGGACGATGGAGAACATGGCAGAGCGATATCTCGAGATCTCCCTGGTCAAACGCGGCATCACCTGCACGGCCCGCCTCCCCGACGACCGGGCCCCGATCACCTGCGACACCGTCTGGAAATCTCAGGCCAGGGCCGATGGCCACGACCGCGAGGTCCGCCCCGGCACCACCGTCGTGGACCTGGCCCTCTTCTACGAGCGCAACAACCTCCTCCTCAACGGCGACGTCGGCTGGGTCCCCGGCATCGTCTGGGGTCAGGTGGCGGAGGGCCCCGACGCCATGGCGGAGGGCTGCACCGACCTGTGGCGCACGGGGGCGGCGGGGGAGAGCCTCAGCTTCCGGCGCGCGTGACGCCCGCGCCCACCCCCGCCTCGTACAGCGCGTGCGCCGCCCGCAGGACCAGCGCGTCCCGGTGCCGGGCGGCCACCAGTTGCAGGCCGACGGGCAGCCCGTCGGCGTCGGTGCCCACGGGCACCGTCGCGGCGGGCTGCTGGGTCATGTTGAAGGGGTAGGTGAACGGGGTCCAGCCCGTCCAGCGCCGGTGGCCCGACCCCTTCGGCACCTCCGCGCCCGCCTCGAACGCCGTGATCGGCAGGGTCGGGGTGACCAGCAGGTCGTAGGTGTCGTGGAAACGGCCCATCCGGCGGCCCAGGTCCATCCGGACGTCCACCGCGGCCAGGTAGTCCAGCGCCGAGAGCCGGGCACCGGCCGCGCAGATCTCCCGCAGCCCGGGGTCGAGCATCTCCCGCCGGTCGCGGGGGAGGCGCTGGGTCACCCGGGCCGCACCGGCGAACCACAGGGTGTGGAAGGCCTCCACCGGCTCGCTGAAGTCGGGGTCGGCCTCCTCGACGTAGGCGCCGAGCCCGGCCAGCCGCTCCACCGCCCGCCGCACCGCGGCCGCGACCCCGGGCCGCACCCGCACCTGCCCGCCCAGCGACGACGAGTACGCCACCCGGAGCCCCCGCACCCCGCCCGCCGACCCCTCGCGGAACGAGCCCGGTGCCGGTCCGAGCGCCGACCAGTCACGGGAGTCCGGCGCCCCGATCACCTCCATCAGCAGCGCCGCGTCCGCCGCGTCCCGGGTCATCGGACCGACGTGCGCCAGCGTGCCGAACGCGCTCGCCGGATACAGCGGCACCCTCCCGTACGTCGGTTTCAGCGCGAAGATCCCGCAGAACGCCGCCGGGATGCGCACGCTGCCCCCGCCGTCCGTCCCGAGCGCCAGCGGTCCCGCGCCCAGCGCCACGGCCGCCGCCGCGCCCCCGCTGGACCCGCCCGCCGTGCGCCCCGGATCGTGCGGGTTGCGCGTGACGCCGGTGAGCGGCGAGTCCGTCACCCCCTTCCAGCCGAACTCGGGGGTCGTCGTCTTGCCGAGGAACACGGCGCCGTGCTCCCGCAGCCGGGCCACCGAGGGCGCGTCCTCCTCCCACGGGCCCGCCGGGTCGACGGTCCGCGAGCCCTTCAGGGTCGGGGCGCCGCGCAGCAGCAGGATGTCCTTCACCGTGACCGGCACCCCGTCCAGCAGCCCGCATGGCTCACCGCGCCGCCACCGCTCCCGGGACGCGGCCGCCCGCTCCAGCGCGTCCTCGGCGAGCAGCCGCACGAACGCGTTCACCTCCGGCTGGATCTCCTCGGCCCGCTCCAGCGCCGCCCGGGTCACCTCCACGGGCGAGAACTCACCCCTGCGGTACCCCTCGACCAGTCGTACGGCGGTCAGCTCGGTGAGCTCGGACATCCGGCCTCCCAGGAACGTCAGTGACCCGGTACATACCCGCGCTGCTTGTCGACCACGTTCACCAGCGGCCTGCCCGCCGCCCACCGCTCGAACAACTCCACGAACTGGGCGCCGAGTTCGTCCCGCCAGCCGGCCGTGTCCCCGCTCATGTGGGGGGAGACGACCACCCCCGGGAGGTGCCAGAGGGGGCTGTCCGGCGCGAGCGGCTCGGTGGCGAAGACGTCCAGCGCGGCCCCCGCGATCCCCCGCTCCCGCACCGCCCCGGCCAGCGCCTCCTCCACGACCAGCTGCCCCCGGCCGACGTTGACGAAGTACGCGGACGGCTGCATCACCGCGAACCGGCGGGCGTCGAACATGCCGCGCGTCGCCCCGGTCAGCGGCGCCGCCGCGATCACCCAGTCCGCGCGGGCGAGCAGCCGGTCCAGGTCCTCGGGGCCGTGCACGCCGTCGCGCGCGGCGCGGCCGACCAGGGCGGTGGTGACGCCGAGCGCCCCCAGGGTGCCGGCGACCGCCCGGCCGATCGGCCCGGAGCCGACCACGCAGGCACGGGTCCCGGCGAGCCTGCGCGTCTCGCGGTGCCGCCAGGTCCGCTCCCGCTGGAGCTCCAGCGTCCGCGGCAGGTCCTTGGCGAAGGCGAGGACGAGGGCCGCGACGTACTCGGCGATCGGCTGGTCGAAGACGCCGCGCGCATTGGTGACCACGGTGTCGGAGGCGGCCAGTTCGGGGCAGAGCAGGTGGTCCACGCCCGCGCTCGCCGTGTGCACCCACCGCGGGCGCGGGCCGTCGCCGGGCCACGCCTCGCGCACCGCGTGCGAGGTGAAGTCCCACACCAGCAGCACGTCCGCGGACGGCAGCCGGGCGGCGAGCGTCGACGCGTCCGCGTGTTCCACCCGCACGCGACCGGTGAGCCGGCCGAGGCGGGGGAGCGGGTCGGTGCCCAGCACGAGGAGCGTGGGGGTGGTCATGGGCCGCCGTTCCTCCGGCCGGGGCCGGATCCGGGAGGGGAAGAAGTACGGGAGTCCGAGATGTGCGGATTGACCACGCTCGCACCCGAACCTACCGTCGTCAACACGGGCGTTCCCGCGATCCGTTGTGTGCTCGTCTCCCAGCGTGAGGCCGGTGCTGCCATGGACGTCTCCTTCCTCGGCGGTCCGGGCCCGCAGCGCGGTGTCGGTGTCGTCAGCGAGCACGAGACCCTCGGCGACGCGGTGCGCACCCTCACCGCGGTCGCCCCCGAGGTCGTCGCCTACGCCTGCGCGTCGGGCAGCTTCGTCGGCGGGACCGTCGGCGAGCGGGCGATGTGCGAGGCGATGAGCCGGGCCGGTGCGGTCCCGGCCGTCACCACGTCGGGCGCGCTGCTGGAGGCGCTGGTGGAGCTCGACGGGCGCCGGGTGGCGCTGGTGACGCCGTACACCGTGCCGGTGACGCGGGTGTTGGAGAGCTGTGTCGCGTCGGCCGGGGTCACGGTCACCGGGTGCGCGTACATGAACCTGACCCGGCACATCTGGAAGGTCACCTACCGCGAGGTGGTGGACATGGCCAGGCGGGCGGCGGTGCGCGGCCGGCTCGGCGCGGCGGACGCGCTGTTCCTCTCCCGCACCGACCTGCCGACGTACGACGTGATCCCCCAGCTGGAGGCAGAACTGCGCATACCGGTCATCTCGGCCAACCAGGTGACCATGTGGGCGGCGCTGCGCCGATTGGGTACCCGGGCGGTGGGACCGTATCAGGCGCTGATCGACGCGTCGGCGCGCTCCGGGACCGTACTGCCGGGCCAGACGTCCGGGGCCGTACTGCCGGGCCACGCGTCCGGCGCCGTACTGCCGGAAGTGCCGGAAGAGAAGCAGCAGGAAGGCTGGACATGACCGCACTGGGATTCCTCTACCCGGGCCACTCCGCCGAGGACGACTATCCGCGCATCGAGCAGTTGCTGGGCAGCGACATCCGGGTGGACCTGGTGCACACCGACATCGGTGAGGACGCGCACCGGGTGGACGCGCTGCGGGAGATGGGCTCGCCCGAGCGGCTGGCGGCCGGCCTCCAGCAGCTGCGCCTCTCGGGCGCCGAGGCGGTGGTGTGGGCCTGCACCAGCGGCAGCTTCGTGCACGGCTGGGACGGCGCGCACGAGCAGGTGCGCGACCTGGCGCGGGCGGCGGGCATGCCCGCGTCGTCCACCTCCTTCGCCTTCGTGCACGCGCTGCGCGAGATCGAGGCGCGGCGGGTCGCCGTCGGCGCGACCTATCCGGACGACGTGGCCGCGCTCTTCGCCGGGTTCCTGCGGGCCGGCGGGGTGGAGGTGGCCGGGGTGCGCGGCTCCGGGAGCGTCACGGCGGCGGAGGTCGGCCGCTGGCGCGAGGACGAGCTGTTCGCGCTGGCCCGCGCGGCCGACACCCCCGACGCCGACGCCCTGCTGCTGCCGAACACGGCGCTGCACACGGTCGCCCACATCCCCGCCCTGGAGAAGGAGCTGGGCAAGCCGGTGCTCACCGCCAACCAGGTCACGGCCTGGGAGTGCCTGCGCCTGACCGACCGGCGGGTGAACGCCCCGGAGCTGGGCGCCCTGTTCACCCGGGAGCCGATCGTCCAGGTCTGAGGCCGACAACGGGAGAACCCCGGTCCCGCTACGAGCGGGCCGGGGTTCTGATCGAGCGCCGGGCAGGCCTTGCACCTGCATTTCCCCGCAGGAAGCGGGGCGTCTTTCCTTGGACCACCAACGCGTGGACGCTGTCGGGGGTGCGCCCCGAAGCGTGCAGGATGATCATACCGCAGATTCTCCGTGCCTCCCGCCGCCTCGGGCCGGAGGCCCTCTTGCGGGGGCGCGGGACAATGGACGGTGGCCCACCCCCCTGGGGGGCCGACCGCGACGTACGCGAAGGAGACGCACATGGCGGAGCACACGCCGCGCCAGGAGCAGCCGCGGCTACGCCCCGCGCCCCTGCTGTTCGAGCCCGCGGAGGCGGCCTCGGATCCCGAGCACTTCTTCGACCTGGAGTCGATCGAGGATCCCCGTGCGCTGCTGGAGCGGGCGACCGAGCTGACGCTCGCGTTCCGTGCCGCGGCGGACCGGGCGACGGAGTTCCAGGCGCTGGCGGCGGCCCAGCTGGCCGACCCCCGGCGCTTCGACCGGCTGACGCCGGCGGACATCGCCGAGCGCGCCGAATGGACCGAGGACTACGCGAAGAAGATGGTCGAGTTCGGGCGGGACCTGATGCGCGGAGGCGAGGGCCGCGACCACGCCGACCCGGGGTGAGCCGGGCGCCCGCCGGGGGAGAAACACGGACGTGAGCCGGGCGCCCACCCGGGCCGAACAGGTGTGGCATATGCCGGGTGGGCAAGATACCTCCCTCGCCGCCCCCGTGTCCCCGGTTCGCGCAACTCTGCGGAATCGTTCCCTCACGGCGGGTAGACCTGTCCGTCATGAGCAGCACACGGAATGCCTCCGACGTCGGTGACGTCACCCCGGACGGCGCCGCCTGGCTCGCCTCGGCCGGAACCTGTCCGCGTGGCACGCTCGCGCACGGGGAGGAGCGCCCGCACGCCCCGGTCGTCCTGCCCTGCGGCACGGTCTTCGACGTGGTGAGCGTGCCCGCGATCTTCGGGCGCCGGATGCTGGACCGGATGTGGGAGGAGGGGCCGGGCTCCGGGCCGGTGGCGGAGTTCCGCGGCCGCATGCTGCTCTTCGCCGCTCCGGGCACCGCGCAGCGGCTCCCGGTGCTGATGGAGTGGGAGGAGTGGTCGGCGCACGGCCAGGACCCCGGGCGGACCGGCCGCACCGGCGCGGTCCCGCCGCTGCTGTGCCACGGCACCGGCGACGCGGTCACGGTCCCCGCCCCCGTCGCCCGGGCGCGCGCCGGCGAGGCCGCCCCCGCCGCCCGCTGGCTCGTCGCCCCCGACACCCGTCACCCCTGGCTGCCGGGCCCCGAGGTACTGCTCTGGGCGGCGGTGCGGGCGGCCCGCGAGGCCGTGCGGATATCGATTTTTCCTCCCGCCGATCGTGGTGCTAATGTCTACGACGTCAGCAGGCGCCGCTAGCTCAGTTGGTTAGAGCAGCTGACTCTTAATCAGCGGGTCCGGGGTTCGAGTCCCTGGCGGCGCACGACACGCAGAAGGCCCCTCGCGCGAGCGGGGGGCCTTCTCCGCGTCCGCCCCGTCCGCCCGCCTACCCCGTGCTGATCTTCACCGTCCAGGCCCCCGACGCCGTGCGTCCCTCCACCTCCACCCGTACGGACTCCCCCGGCACGGTGAAGCTCTCGCCCAGGGCGACCGGCGCGTCGGCGAGCGGCGGGTAGACCGAGTCCTCCCAGCAGGCCGCGGAGCGCGGATGGGCGTCGACGACCTCGACGGGGCCGCGCCCGGACCGGGTGCCGCTGCTCACCCGGTAGACCAGCACCCCCTGCCGGCAGGCCGCCGCGTCGACGCCGACCTGGCCGCGCGCCTCGAAGGCGAGCACGCTGTCCGGGCCGGTGCGCACGACCGCCAGCTTGGTTCCGCGCCCCAGCCCGAAGGACGGCGCCCCGGCCGCACCCGTCACCGGGGTCCCCGGCCCCGCCCCCAGCGGCTCCAGGGTCAGCCGCGCCGGCCCCGCGTCCTGCACGCACCGCACCTGCCGCGGTTCCAGCCAGCCCAGCTTCCACTTGTGCCAGCCGAACAGGTCGGGGGCGAGCGCGAACTGGCTGCCCATCAGGTCCCAGTCCCCGACATGGGTGTCCCAGTCCCCCTTGCCGTCCACGGGCCGGTGGTAGAGGTCGGGCAGGTCGAAGACGTGGCCGGTCTCGTGGGCGAGGACCAGCCGGTCCGGGGGGTGGTTCTCGAACACGGTGACGACCCGGCGGATGTCCGTGCCGTCGGCGCGCAGCGGACGGTCCAGGTTGACGACCTTCGTGGCGTCGGAGTCCACGCCCGGCGCGTCCGGGTCGGCGACGAAGTAGACGACGTCGTGGCGCGAGAAGTCCACGTGCGGGTCGGCCGCGGCGAGCGCGTCGCGCAGATAGGCCGCGCGGTGGGCGACGGTCCAGTCGCGCTGTATGGCGTACGCGGTGGAGGGGCGCGGCATGCGGATCCACTGCCGCAGGGCGTGCGGGCGCAGGGTGAACCGGCCGTAGGAGGCCCGCTGGAAGAAGCGGCTGGTGGCCGGGAAGTGGTCGGCGACGAGTTCGCCGGGCGTGGTCAGGGGGTGCGAGTCGGGGAAGGACAGGAACACCATCACCGCGTCGAGCCGGCCGGCCGGGCGGGGGTAGGCGGCGTTCCAGGTGTCCAGGCCCTCGGAGTGGTGGGCGTCGGTGCGGGTGAGGGCGCAGGGCGCGGCGGAGAAGGGCTCGGCGACGGAGGGGACGCTCACCAGCGAGGTCGCCGCGAGCGCCGACATGGTGGTGCACATCGCCGCCGTACTGCGCAGCCGGGGCCGTACACCCGATCGGCCCAGCCGTCCGCGCGGAGTCTCACGGCCGAGTCGTCCCGGGGTGAGCTGACGCGGCACGGGGACCTCCGGGAGACGGTTCACGGGACACCGCACCCAGATTGTGATGACTTGTCGTACTACGCCCTGTTCGGTTGCGTCGGACGAGTGAGAAGAGCGGACATTCGAGCGGGGCCGACACCCCGTTCACTCACGGAACGTCACAACCGGTCGTGGGGCTGAAGAAGCCGTCCACCCTTGAGCAGAAACGATCTGGCGGGGATGCGGGCCGGTCCTGGACACTGGACAGTGGCTGGAAGGCCCGGACACGGGCCTCTATGATCGGCACACTTTCCTGAGACTTCCCTGCACGAACAGATCGAGGGCACTGCGGGAGCGAGCGGTGAGCGGAACGTCCGAAGGGCCGGCGCCCGCAACGGAACTCGACCGGTCGGTCGTCACAGAGAGTGAGATCATCACGTCTCCCGGTACCGAACCACCGCCCCCCGAGCCCCCCGAGTCCGCCGCGCCCCCGCCGTACCGCTCGGTCTTCACGGCCGCGCCGCACGCCATGGCCGTGGTCGACCGCGAGGGCATGGTGACCGGCGCCAACGCCGCCCTCGCCACCCTGCTGGGCCGCGACCCGGACACCCTCACCGGTGCCGTCGCCGCCGACCTGGTGGACCTCTCCAGCGACGCCCGCACCTGGCACGCCTACCGGGAACTGCTGCGCGGACAGCGGGCCAGACTGCGCTGCACCCGCCGGCTGAAGCACCCCGAGGGACACGCCCTGTGGGTGCGGGTGACCGTCACCCCGCTGCCCGACCGCGACGGGGGCGTGCTGCTGTCGGTCGCCGACATCGGCGACCACCGCGAACTCCAGGCCCAGCTGCGCCACCTGCGGATGCACGACCCGGTCACCCGGCTGCCCAACCGCACCCTGTTCTTCGAACGGCTGACGGCGGCGCTGGAGGCGGAGTCGTACGAGGAGAGCGGCACCGGCCGGATCGGGCTGTGCTACCTCGACCTGGACGGCTTCAAGGCCGTCAACGACACCCTCGGCCACCGCGTCGGCGACCGGCTGCTGGCCGCCGTCGCCGACCGGCTCACCCGCTGCGCCCAGGAGGCGGGCCGGACCAGGGCGGGCACCCCGCTGGTCGCCCGGCTCGGCGGGGACGAGTTCGCGCTGCTGGTCGAGGACTCCACCGGCACCGAACAGCTCGCCGACCTCGCCGAGTCGCTGCTCGAGGCGATCCAGGCCCCCTTCGACCTCTCCGGCCGGCGGCTGTCCGTCTCCGCGTCGATCGGGGTGGTCGAGCGGCACGCCGCCGGGACCACGCCGACCGCGCTGATGCAGGCCGCCGACACCACGCTGTACTGGGCGAAGGCCGACGGCAAGGCCCGCTGGACCCTGTTCGACCCCGAGCGCAACGCCCACCGGGTGACCCGCCAGGCCCTCGCCTCCACGCTCCGCCCCGCCATCGACCGGGGCGAGTTCGCGCTGGAGTACCAGCCGCTGGTGGGCATGGAGGACGACCGGGTGCACGGCGTGGAGGCCCTGATCCGCTGGCACCACCCGAAATTCGGCACGTTGACGCCGAATCGGTTCATCTCACTGGCCGAGGAGGACGGCTCGATCGTGCCGCTCGGCCGCTGGGTGCTGCGCACCGCCTGCCGGCAGGCCCGCGACTGGCAGACGGAGCACCCCGACGAGCCGCCGATCTTCGTCAGCGTCAACGTGGCGGTCCGTCAGGTGTGGGACTCCGACCTGGTGGCGGACGTCGCCGAGACCCTCGCGGAGACCGGCCTGCCGCCCCACCTGCTCCAGCTGGAGCTGACCGAGTCGGCGGTGATGGGCTCCTCCGGGCGGCCGATCGAGACCCTGAAGGCGCTCAGCGACATGGGCGTGCGCATCGCCATCGACGACTTCGGCACCGGCTACTCCAACCTGGCCTACCTCAGCCGGCTGCCCGTGTCGGTGCTGAAGCTCGACGGCTCCTTCGTGCGCGGCTTCCAGATCGAGGACCGCGCCGCCCGGCCGAGCCCGGCCGACGAGGTCATCGTCGAGGCGATGGTGCAGCTCGCCCACCGGCTCGGCCTCACGGTCACCGCGGAGTGCGTGGAGACCTCGGCGCAGGCCACCCGGCTGCGCCGGATCGGGTGCGACACCGGTCAGGGCTGGCTGTACTCCCGCCCGGTGTCGCCGGACCGCATCTCCGAACTGCTGGGCACCCCCGGCCTTCAGGCGGGCGTCGGCAAACCGTAGGCGTCCGCGACCAGTTCGTAGGAGCGCAGGCGTACGTCACCGCCGTGCGCGTTGGCGGTGAGCATCAGCTCGTCGGCGCCGGTGCGCTTGTGCAGATCGTCCAGGCCGGCGCGGACCTCGTCCGCGGTGCCGTGGATGACGTTGGCGTTCCAGGAGTCGACGAACTCCCGCTCCATCGGGCTGAAGTCGTACGCCTCCGCCTCCTCGGGCGTGGGCACGAGCCCCGGACGGCCGGTGCGCAGCCGCACCATGCTCAGCGCCGCGGCGAGCACCTGGCGGCGGGCCTCCTTCTCGTCGTCCGCCGCGAGCGCCGAGACACCGATCAGGGCGTAGGGCGCGTCCAGCACCTCGCTCGGCCGGAACGTCTCGCGGTAGAGGTCCAGCGCGGGGACGGTGTTCTGCGCCGAGAAGTGGTGGGCGAAGGCGAAGGGCAGCCCGAGCATGCCGGCCAGCCGGGCGCTGAAGCCGGACGAGCCGAGCAGCCAGAGCGGCGGGCGGTGCGGGGACTGCACGCCGCCCGGCGACGTCGCCTGCACCGGGCCCGGCACGGCGTGGATCCGCCGGTAGGGGTGCCCGTCGGGGAAGTCGTCGTCCAGGAAGCGGGTCAGCTCGGCGAGCTGCTGGGGGAAGTCGTCGGCGCCCTCGTTCAGCCGGTCGGTGCGGCGCAGGGCGGCCGCCGTGGCCCCGTCGGTGCCGGGCGCGCGGCCGAGACCGAGGTCGACCCGGCCCGGGGCCATGGCCTCCAGGGTGCCGAACTGCTCGGCGATGACCAGCGGCGCGTGGTTGGGCAGCATCACACCGCCGGAGCCCAGGCGGATGCGCTCGGTGTGGGCGGCGAGGTACGCCAGGATCACGGCGGGCGAGGAGGAGGCCACGCCCGGCATGGAGTGGTGCTCGGCGACCCAGTAGCGGTGGTAACCGCGGGACTCGGCGAGGCGCGCGATGTCCACGCTGGTCCGCAGCGCGTCGGAGGCGGTGCGCCCGGCCCCCACGGTGACCAGGTCCAGGACGGAGAGGGGCACGGGGGCGGTGCCGTCGGCTGTGCCCCGGATCTCGTCTGCGGCCACGGTGGGGTGCCTCCTGTAAGTGCGTGACGGGTGCGGTCCCTCTTAACAGGAGGCAGTCCCCGTTTATTCCGGCAGGGACGCGCGCGGGGGGCCGACGGGCGGCGGACGCGGAGGAGCGGCCCGCACGCGGCGGGCTCAGACCGTGCCCGCCTCGATGGCCCGCTCCAGGTCGACGTCGACGCAGAACAACCGGACGGCGGCCTCCGGCGCCACCTCCCGCACGGCCACCTCCAGCCCCCGCTCGAACGCCGGCTCCCAGTGCCGGACACCCGAGACGACGACCGGGTAGTGACCCGTACGCCCCAGCACCATGTGCTCCCCGTCGCGCTCCAGCAGCGACAGGGTCACCTCGTCGTCGATGCGCTCGTCACGGATCACCCCGTGGACCGCTCGCCGCACCTCCTCGGCCTGCTCACGGGAGACGAGTCCCCGGACGTCCAGCTCGATGCGAAGGTTCACGGACATGGCGGGCACCCTACTGGCGTCGCCGGCCGGCAGCCGCACGGGGTGTCAGGGCCGCCAGGCCACCCGGTGTTCCGCCAGGTGGGCCAGCACCGCGTGGTTCGCCTCCCAGCCGTCCGGGAACTTCACCAGCGTGCCCAGCTGGACCGGTTCCGTGGACGGATAGTCGTCCAGCAGGTCCCCCACCCCCGCGCGGCACACCACGATGCACGCGTGCCGGTGCCGGGAGGCGAGCACGCACAGGCGGCCCGTCTCCAGGTGGAAGGCGGTGGCGTCGGGGCGGCCGGAGAGCGGGTGCAGGACGACCGTGACGTCGTACTCGCGGCCCTGGAGCCGGTTCGCCGTGTCGACGGTGACGTCCGCCACGCCCAGCTCCGCGAGCGCCGCCCGCACCGCCGCCGCCTGGTCGCGGTGCGCGGTGCCGACGGCGATCCGGTCGGCGGTCAGCGGGACCGGGTCCGGTGAGCGTTCGGAGACGGCCGCGCCGCCCCGGTCCAGCAGGCGCCGCACCACCAGCGCCACCGCCCGCACCGCCTCCGGGTCCGTGCGCGGGGTGTGCCGGGCGGGCAGCTCCAGCAGGCCCCAGCCGGACTCGGCCGCCTCGTCGATGACCCGGTCCGGGCCCGAACCGTCCGACGCGACCCCCAGCGCGAGCCGCCGGTCGCCGTGACCGGTGCCGCTGCGGAACGGCGTGTACGGGTAGAAGGCGTCCGACACCAGGGGCGCCGCCGACGCCGGGAGCCGCCACGACACCGGCAGCCGGTGCTGCGGCAGCCCGGGATTGTGGGCGAGCAGCGTGGTCACCGCGGACGCCGACGGGTCGTACGACAGGCCCGCCCACTGCTCGCTGCCCACGATGGAGAACGGGTCCAGCTGCCCAGGGTCGCCCACGAACAGCGCCCGCTCGAACAGGTTCGCCACGGCGAGCAGGGCGTCCGAGCGCATCTGGTATGCCTCGTCCACGATCGCGTGCTCCCACGGCTCGACGCCCTTGACGTGCGCCCACTTCGCGGCCGTCGAGAGGACCACGCCGAGTCCGGCGAGATCGGCGGCCTTCGCCGACTTGCGGACGTTGTCCAGCGCGTCGAGGGCCTTGTCGTAGGGGTCGGTGTCGTTGCTGTGCAGCCGGCCCACCGGCAGGTCGGGGTTCTTCTCCGCGAGCCGCAGCACCAGGTCGTCGACCTGTGCGTTGGTCTGCGCCACGACCATCAGCGGACGGCCCGCCTCCGCCAGTTCCAGGGCCGCCCGCACCACCAGCGTGGACTTGCCGGCGCCGGGCGGGGAGTCGACGACGACACCGCGCGCGGCGCCGCGCAGCGTGTCCCTCAGGATCGCGTCGGTGGCGCGCCCGGCCGCCGCCCCGGGATCGAACACGGCCGCTTCGGCAGGGGCGGTCACAGCACGTCCTCCTCGGTCACCGGGTCCGCGGCCTCCGGTACGGCCTCACCGGGCGGACCGCCATGGGTCCACGGGGTCTCCTCCGGGTCGGGCAGCTTCGCCCCGCCGCGCGGTTCGTGCTCGAACAGCGTGAAGCACAGGCGGTCGCCCTTCTCCGGGACCGAGCCCGCCTCCGGCTCCTTGCCCCGGCCCATCCTGTCCAGGACGCGCAGCACGAGGAGACCGCCCTCCGGACCCTCCTCGTGGCCCACGAACTCCACCGTCTGCGGCTTCCCGCCCAGCGAGCGGTACGCCCTGGCCCGCTCGCCCAGGTGCGGACTGTCGTCCGTGCGGACGGTGACCAGCGGGCGCGGGCTGGGCCGCTTGCTCTCGCTGTACGCCATCACCACGTCGACCACCTCCCCCGCGAACGCCTCCCCGGCCAGCCGCCGGCCCGCCATCACCAGCGGGTCGTCCAGCGCCTCCTGCGCCTCCAGCCGGGCCTGCTCCCGCTCGCGCACGGCGAGCTTGTTCGCCGCGGTGACCGCGTCGTCGCGGCGCGGCTGCGGCGGCTCACCGGCCAGCACCCGGTCCCGGTGACCGGTGAACGACCAGCGGTCGCGCGTCCACCGCTCCTCGACCCGCGCGCCCTCCGGCAGCTCCCGCAGCAGGTCGAGCCCCCGCCACACCGCGTCCCAGGCCGGCCGGGTACGGCTCTCCACCAGCGCGCGGATCTCCCGCTCGGCCGCGGTCAGCGCGCCGAGGCGCTCGTCGGCCTCCAGGCCGTCCTCCGCGGCGGCCAGCGCGGTGCGGGCCCGGTCGTAGCGCTCGATCGCCGGGGCCAGCAGCCTGTTGTCGAACGCCGGGTCGGTCGCCGGGCCCGCGGGCGGGCACACCAACTGGCCGTCGTCGTCCCGCGCCAGCTCGGCCTCCTGAGCGGCCTCCGCCCCCGAACGCCCCTCGGGCGGGTCGATCCAGGCGAGCAGCGCCCCCAGGTGCTGGTCCTCCAGCGTGGACTGCCCGGTCGCCCAGTGCCGGGACAGGACGTCCGTCATCGCCAGCAGCAGCGAGGAGCCGGGCACCCGGGCCCGCTCCCCGAAGTGCGTCAGCCACCGCCCGAGCAGCGGCACCCGCGGCGGCGCAGGGAACGGGGCCTCCGGGTCCTGCTCCGCCGTGCGCCGGAACCGCATGGAGCGCCCCAGCAGCCGCACCAGGTCGATGCCGGCCCGGGACGGCACGATCAGCTGGGGCGCGTCCGCGCACAGCTCGACCTCGACCTTGACCCGCTTGCCGGTCTCCGGGTCGGTCTCCGCACGCTCGGCGGCCTCCACGGCACCGGCGAAGCCGTCGACGTACGGCAGGACCACGTCGGCCAGTTCGGACAGGAACGCGAACCGCAGGTCGCGGTCGCGCGGCTGCGGCACGGCCAGCAGCCGCGGCGCGTCCCGGTCGGTGCCCACCAGCGCGCCCAGCGGGGCGCCCGCCTCACCGGCGGTGGTGAGCGGCACGAACACCAGGGGCCGCCCGGACAGATGGCGGTGCCGGACGGTGGCGGCGGGCTGGGCGCGGCCGGTGCTGACCGCCTCGAGGCGGGCGAGGGTGGCGATCAGCGACAAGGGGCCACCTCCCGCGCGGCGGCGCCCGCCAGCGCCTCCGCGCGCAGGGCGGCCGCCCTGCGCAGCGCCGCCACCGCCGGGTCGTCGGGGTCCCCGGCCTCCCCGCGGGCCGCCGCGAGCACGTCCTCGACCGTGGTCAGGGCGCCCAGCTCCGCGCGGACCGGACGGCCCAGCCGGGTCACCGCGCCCTCCGCGCGGGAGCGGTCCCGGCAGTGGAACGCCAGCTCGCACGCCGACAGGCACTCCGGCGCGTACGTCGCCGGGACCGACTCCACGGCCGCCGTCAGACGGTCGGCGGGCAGCTCCGGCGAGAAGCAGGCGCCCTCGGGAAGCGTGTCGGCGATCTCCTCGATGCGGGTGAGCCGGTCCAGCTGGCGGGCGGTCACCGCGCGCTGCTTGCGCACGTCCACGGCGGACGCGGTGGGCAGGTTGGAGAAGTCCTTGGGGCACACCAGCAGGATCCGGTGCCGTACCCGCGGGGCCGGGTCCAGCCGCGCGGCGGCCCGCTCCAGGGCCAGCACGTACACCGCCGCCTGGCGGGCCGCGGCGCCGACCTTCGCCGGGTCCGCGGCGCCGTCCAGCATCGGGAACGACTTGATCTCCACGACCGTCCAGCTGCCGTCCGGGTGCACCACCACCGCGTCCGGCTCCAGGAACGCCGGGGAGCCCGCCACGTCGAGCGCGAGCATCGGGTGGTCGAGCAGCGTCCAGGTGCCCGGGGCGGCGGCGGCCGCCTCCGTGGCCTCGCGCAGCGCCAGTTCGGTGCGCGCGGTGCGGCCCTCGGGGCCCTGCGCGGTGAGATCGGGCACCCGCGCGGCGGCGGGCGGTTCGGCCGCGCGGTCCAGCTTCTCGTGGGCCAGCCGCAGCAGCTCCGTACCGCCGTCCGCCTTGACCTTCGCCTCGAACGCGTTGCCCCGCACGAACGCGAACTGGGACTGGCCGAAGGCCGACGGCGAGCCCAGCGCGCTCGCCAGCGCCGCCTTGTCCACCCCGGCGCCGTCGAGGATCGCGCGCCGTCTGCAGCCCGGGTTGGCGGCGAGGGCGGCCAGGGCGCGCGCGTCCAGCGCCTTCGCCGGGACCTCCGGGCCGCGCAGCTCAGCGAGCCGGTGCCGGAGCGCCTTCTCCCGCGTCCGAGGGGGAGGCACCCGGTTCGGTCCCTGACCGGTACCGCGACTCGGGGTGCCGCTGCCGTGGAAATCGCTCACCCGCGGAAGTCTGGCATCCGGCACTGACAATCGGGGAACGCGAGTCGGCCGAGTCCGCCGCGACCGGCGCGGTGCGGGGCAGCAGCCGGGCCCTCGCCCGGTCCGCGTACCGCGTCACGACCGGGGCCAGCAGGAAGCCGGCGCCCATCACGGCGGCGCCCGCGGCGGCGTCGAGGAAGTAGTGGTTCGCGGTGCCCATCACCACGATCGTGGTGATCAGCGGATAGCCGACGGCGGCCGCGCGGGTCCAGCGGGTGCGCCCGTACCGCCACAGGATCACCCCGCACCACAGCGCCCAGCCGACGTGCAGGCTCGGCATCGCCGCGTACTGGTTGGTCATGCCGCCGAGCCCGCGCGGGGCGCTCGCCTCGCCGCCCCACCAGCCGTACGAGCTGTAGTGCGCCATGGTGTCGACGAAGCCGTGGCCCGCGTCGAGCAGCCGGGGCGGGCAGGTGGGCAGCAGCGAGAAGCCGATCAGGCCGATGAAGGTGGACGTCATCAGCCAGGTGCGAGCGGCGCGGTAGTGCGCCGCGTGGGAGCGGAACAGCCAGACGAGGAGCGCCGGGGTCAGCAGGTAGTGCAGCGAGGCGTACCAGAAGTCGGCGGGTATGCCGAGCCACGGTTCCCGGGTGAAGAGACGGTTCAGCGGATGCTCGGCGTTGAGGTACAGCGTCTTCTCGATGCGCAGGATCGCCAGCCCGTGGTCCACGGCGTCGGAGACGTCGCCCCGGACGATCAGCCGGCCCGCCGAGTAGCAGGCGTACACCACGAGGATGATCGGCAGCTCGGACCACCAGCGCAGCCGGGCCGTCCCGGTGCCCGGTGTCTCGGTGTGCGGCATCCGATCGCTCCCCCTGTGTGTCCTCGCGCGGCGCTCCGTCGGCGGCGAGCCACTTTACGGTGTGCGCGTCCCCCCGCGAGACGCCCTCGGCCCTGATAGACGCGGAGATCGCCCCGCGGGTTGCCCGCTATGAGGGTGCGCGATGATGGGGAAGTTACGCCTGCGAATTTCACCCGAGAGGTCTCCCATGGCACCGCGCATCCTGCTGGCACGGCACGGACAGACGCAGTGGTCGCTGTCCGGCAAGCACACCGGCAGGACCGACGTACCGCTCCTGGAGGAGGGCCGGCGGGGTGCCAAGCTGCTCGGCGAGCGCCTGCACCGGGCGCCGTACGACGGGCTGTCCGGTGTCGAGGTGCGCACCAGCCCGCTCTCCCGCGCGCGGGAGACCTGCGAACTCGCCGGCTTCGGCGAGCGCGCGCAGCCCTGGGACACGCTCATGGAGTGGGACTACGGGGACTACGAGGGCATGACCCCGGCCGAGATACAGGCGGCCCGCCCCGGCTGGCTGATCTGGCGCGACGGCGTCCCCGGCGGCGAGAGCCTGGACGCGATGACGGCCCGCGCGGACGAGGTCGTGGACTGGGCCCGCTCCGCCGACCGGGACGTGCTGGTCTTCGCGCACGGGCACATCCTGCGCTCCATCGGCGCCCGCTGGCTGGGCCTGCCCCTCGACTTCGCCGCCCGCGTCCGCCTCAACCCGACCTCCCTGTCGGTCCTGGGCTGGGCCTACGGGGAACCGGCGATCGAGACCTGGAACGACCAGGGCCACCTGACGCCCTGAGCCCCGGCCGGCCCCCGCGCGGCGGGCCGGCCCCGCTCCGTCACACCGCGCGGGGCAGCGAGGCGTGACGGTCCAGGAAGGCCGAGACGCCCGAGGCGTGGCGGTGGGGGAGCAGGACGCGGGACGTGCCCGCCAGCAGGGTGCGCACCCGGGAGGACTGGACCTCCGCGAGCAGGTCCAGGACCCGCATGCCGGCCTGGGCCGCCTCGTCGGGGCGGCCGCCGCGGGCCAGGTCGTCCGCCAGCTCCGCCGTGTAGAGGGCGATGTTGCGGGTGAAGTGCGGGTCCTGCAGCTCCGCCGCGCGCCGCGCGTGCCGGGCCGCGCGCGGCCAGTCGCCCAGGGTCGACCAGCACTGCGCCTCCAGGCCCTCCAGCTCCGCCTCCCCGTAGAAGCTCATCCACTCGGGGTCCGCCTCCGAGGGGCCCCGCTCGAAGTAGGCCTGCGCCCGGGCCAGCGCCTGCTCGCAGCCGGTGCGGTCGGCGAGCCCGGCCCAGCCGCCCGCCTCGCGCAGCGCCAGCAGCGACATCAGCCGGGGCGAGCCCAGCGGCCGCGCCACCCGCTGGGCGGCCTGCGCCGCCCGCACCGCCTCCCGGGGCCGGCCCGCGTCCCGCGCGAGGAACGCCGTGTTGCAGAAGGCGTGCGCCTCCAGGCCCGGGTCGCCGGTCACCCGCGACGTCGCCAGCGCCTCCGCGTAGTGCGAGCGGGCGTCGTCGAAGCGGCCCGAGTCGTGCGCCAGCCAGCCCACCGAGATGGCCAGTTCACCGGCGCCCGAGTACAGCCGGTCCGCGGTGCGCTGCCGGGTCGCCCCGGCGTCCAGCAGCGCGTAGGCGGCCCGCAGCGGGGCCGCCGCGCGGCGGTAGAGCCCGTCCGCCCCGTGCCGGTCGTCCAGCAGCCGGATGCGGCGGACGGCGTCCTCGAGAGCGCCCGCGTCGCTCGCCCCGGGACGGCGCACGGCGCGCTGCGCGGCCGAGGCCTCGGGGGCGAGCCCGTACGGGCTCAGTGAGGCGGCGGCCACCGTGGCGCCCCCGCCGGTCATGAATGCGCGACGCAGCACGTCGCTCTCCTCGTGGTCGTGCGTGTCGTACGTGTCGTACCGGTCCTGCGTCTCATACGGATCGTGCGTCCCGCCGTGCTCACCCGTGGCTCCCGCCGGGTCCGCGGGGGCGTCCCCGGCGGTCCGGGCCCGGCGCCCGCGGACCGAGGAGCGGGGCGCGAACCCCAGGTCGGTCAGCGTGCGGCCGGGGAACATGTGCAGGAACACCCGTTCGTAGGCGTAGTTGGGGCAGCGGATCTCGCCCGCCTCCACCCGGTGCACGTAGCGCGCGTCACAGCTGACCCGCTCGCCGATCTCGCGGGCGGCCCGCCGGACCGCCGCGGCGAACTCGGCCGGTGAGCGCGCGCCGCGCGCCTGCCGGAAGACGAGGTTCGGCCGCGGGGGCCGGTCGGGCTGGGACGAGGGCACCGTTGACGACGCCATGGCCGGGTCCTCTCTGCGAACCGTCGAACCATGCCGGAATCAGGGTGACTTGCCGTGTGCTGCCCTGTTTCCGGCGGGCATGAACGTACCTGCTGTGACGGAGTCACCACGCGAAGTTTGGCTACAAAGCGGATATGTCATCCACGATCTGCCATGAAGTGCCATCCTTTGCGGCGGACTTCCGCCGTAGCCGTTGACGGCCCCGCTCGTTGAAGTCTGTGGACCGGGAGCCCCCCGACTCCCGACCCGCTCGTCCAAGCAGGGATTTGTGTGGTGGAGGCCGGGATGATGACCAGCCGGAGCAACGATCCTTTACACCGGCCGCGCGCGGACTGCGACGTGGTCACGGTTCCGGCCCGGCAGGGCCTGGAGGCGGTCGACATCCTGCGGCGCGGTGCCGGGGACGCGGTGGGCCCGGTGCTCCACGACGGCGGTGACACGCTCGGCTTCCTGGTGCCGCCGGGCACCGCCGCCGCGTGGGACGTACCGGGCAGCACCTGCACGGGGACCGACGGCCGCGGGCTGCGGCTCGCCCCCGAGCCGCCGGTCGAGGGCTCGGACTGGCTGCTGCCGCCCGGCGAGGCGGACCTGGCGACGGATCCCGCGGTGCTGCGCGAGGCGCTGGGCGAGGCACAGCGGATGATCGACGCGGCGGACGGCCGCACCTGACGAGGCGCCCGCCGCCCGACTGCCCGACTGCCCGCCGCCCGAGCGACCGGGAACGGGCAGGTGAGGGGGCCGCGACCGGGGCCGGGGCGCTTGCGACAATGGGCGCATGGGAAGGTCCAGGAGCAGCGGGCGCGGTCAGGGCGGCGCGGAGGCGGTCGTCGAGCGTGTCGACGGGGGGCTCGCCGAGCTCGTCCCCGACCGGGACCGGCCGCGGGCCCGGACCCTGCTGATCGACGGGGCCCCGCAGTCCCACGTCGACCTCGACGACCCGGCGCACCTCTCCTTCGAGTACCAGCGGCGGTTCGGCCACGTCGTCGACCTCGCCGCCCCGCCCGGCAGGCCCCTCCAGGCGGTGCACCTCGGCGGCGGCGCGTTCACCCTCGCCCGGTACGTCGCGGCCACCCGCCCCCGCTCCACCCAGCAGGTCGTCGAGCGGGACGCGGCGCTGGTGCGACTGGTGCGGCGGGAACTGCCCCTGGACCCCAGGGCCCGCGTCCGGGTGCGCTCGGTGGACGCCCGCGAAGGGCTCGCCAAGGTGCCCGACGGCTGGGCCGGGCTCGTCGTCGCCGACGTCTTCAGCGGGGCCCGCACCCCGGCCCACCTGACCTCCACCGAGTTCCTCGACGACGTCCGCAGGGCGCTCGCCCCCGGCGGGATCTACACCGCCAACCTCGCCGACGGGCCCCCGCTCACGCACCTGCGCGGCCAGATCGCCACCGCCGCCGCCCGGTTCGCCGAACTCGCGCTGATCGCCGACCCGGCGGTGCTGCGCGGCAAACGCTTCGGCAACGCGGTCCTGGTCGCCTCCGACGCGCCCCTGCCCCTCGCCGAACTGACCCGCCGGGCCGCCTCCGACCCGCAGCCGGCCCGCGTCCAGCACGGCCGCGACCTCGTCGACTTCACCGGCGGAGCCGCCCCCGTGACGGATCTGGCGGCAGTCGACTCACCGGCCCCGCCCGCGTCCGTCTTCCACTGAACCGGACGGGCGGCGGCGGGGCGTCCGGCACGACTGCGTGCACCGACGGCGCGGACCGTTCAGTACGTGCCGACCTCCACCCGGGGCGGCCCGTCGTGCCAGGTGCAGAACACCGACACCCGGTCCGCGCCCGAGGTGAACTCCACCCGGATCCACGACTCCGTCTTCCACACCTGCATCGACCAGCCGGCCCCCGGGGTCGCCGACACCAGCGACGCGGACGTCTCGCCGAGGTCGAACACCGCCCGGCCGCCCTTGGTGTCGTACCCCTCCACCCGGCCGGTCGCGGACGGGGCGGCCGGGGAGGAGGAGGGCGTGGGCGCCGCGGTCCGGGGCGGCTCCGGGTCCGGCGCGCGGGACGGCGCCTCGGGCTCCGCCGACGGCTTCCGCGACACCTCGGCGTCCCGGGAACGCTCCGCGCCGGACGGCCGCCGCGTCGACGACGACACCGGATCCGACTGCTCCCCGGCCGGGTCGTCCTCGCCGGCCGCTGCGATGGGCAGGGCGCGCGGCGGGTCGTAGGCGGTGCCCGTCATCACCGTGCTGACACCCCACCACGACAGCGTGACCGCCGCGCCCGTGGCGAGCAGCCAGGCCAGTACGTGTACGAGTCCTCTGCGCATCGTCGGCCCATACTGCCCCACCCGCCCCACGGGTGTCCCGCCCGCGGGCGGATCCGGAGTTGTCCACAGGCCCGCACGCCGTCCGCCGGCCATGGCGTACGGTGCGGCGCATGGCAAGTGTTCTCGTGGTCGAGGACGACCAGTTCGTACGCTCGGCGCTGATCCGGCAGTTGACCGACGCCTCGCACACCGTGCGCAGCGTGGGCACGGCGCTGGAGGCGCTGCGCGAGGTCGCCCATTTCCGCTTCGACGTGGTGGTCCTGGACCTCGGACTGCCCGACCTCGACGGCTCCGAGGCCCTGAAGATGCTGCGCGGCATCACCGACGTACCGGTGATCATCGCCACCGCCCGGGACGACGAGACGGAGATCGTGCGCCTGCTCAACGCCGGCGCGGACGACTACCTGACCAAACCCTTCTCGGTGGAGCACCTCTCGGCCCGGATGGCGGCCGTGCTGCGCCGCTCCCGGTCCGGCGCGGGGGAGACCGCGCCCTCTCCCGTGATCCGGGTCGGCGGGCTGACCGTCGACCCGCTGCGCCGCCAGGCCGAACTCGACGGCGCACGCCTCGACCTGACCCGGCGCGAGTTCGACCTGCTCGCCTTCCTCGCCGGACGGCCCGGCGTGGTCGTCCCCCGCAAGGAACTGCTCGCCGAGGTGTGGCAGCAGTCCTACGGCGACGACCAGACCATCGACGTCCATCTGTCCTGGCTGCGCCGCAAGCTGGGGGAGACCGCCGCGCGGCCCCGCTATCTGCACACCCTGCGGGGCGTCGGCGTGAAGCTGGAGCCGCCCGCCGAGCAGACGCCGCACGCGCCCGGGGCGGAGCCGCCGCGATGAGGTGGGCCCTGGTGAAGGTGTCGCTGGCGGTGACCGCCATGGTCGTGGTCGCCTTCGCGGTGCCGCTCGGCCTGGTCGTCCGGGAGATGGCCCGCGACCGGGCCTTCGCGGGCGCCGAGCGGGTGGCGGCGGCCGTCGCCCCCGCCCTGTCCATCACCACCGACCGCGACCAGCTCGAACGGGTCGTCGCCTCCGCCGGCTCCGACGCCGCGATGGCCGTGCACATCCCGGCGGGCGACGGCGCCGAGGACCTCGGCATAGGGCAGCGGCGGGCCGCCACCGGGGACATCGCCGCCGTGCGGGACCTGGGCCGCGCCTCCACATCCACAGTCTCCGGCGGCTCGGCGCTGCTCCAGCCGGTCGCGCTCAGCACCGGCGAGATAGCCGTCGTCGAGGTGTTCGTCCCCGAGTCCGAGGTCACCAACGGCGTCGGCACGGCCTGGGCGGTCCTCGCCGCCGTCGGCATCGCGCTGATCCTCGGCTCGGTCGCGGTCGCCGACCGGCTGGGCGTACGAATGGTGCGGCCCGCGCAGCGGCTGGTGGAGGGCGCGCGCGAACTGGGGGAGGGCAAGCTGGGCGCCCGGGTGCCGGAGGGGGGCCCGACCGAACTGCGGCTGGCCGCGGTCGCGTTCAACTCCATGGCCGACCAGGTCGTCCAACTGCTCGCCAACGAGCGGGAGCTGGCCGCCGACCTGTCCCACCGGCTGCGCACCCCGCTGACCGTGCTGCGGCTCAACGCCGCCTCCCTCGGCGACGGCCCGGCCGCCGAGCAGACCCGCGCGGCGGTCGAACAGCTGGAGCGCGAGGTCGACACCATCATCCGCACCGCCCGCGACGCCAAGCCGCAGACGGCCGCGGCCGGGCCCGGCGCCGGATGCGACGCGGCCGAAGTGGTCCGCGAGCGGATGGCGTTCTGGTCGGCGCTCGCCGAGGACGAGGGCCGCACATGGCGGGTGGCCGGCGCCGACCGCCCGGTGCGCATCCCCGTGGCCCGCGCCGATCTGGCCGCCGCCCTCGACGCGCTCCTGGGCAACGTCTTCCGGCACACCGCCGAGGGCACCGCGTTCGCCGTCGACGTGCACAACGGCGAGGACGCGGTGATCGTGCTCGTCTCCGACGCGGGCCCCGGCATACCCGACCCCGAGGCGGCGATGGCCCGCGGCCGCGGCTCGGGCAGCGACGGCTCGACCGGCCTCGGCCTGGACATCGTGCGCCGGCTCGCGGAGTCCACCGGCGGGGACGTACGGATCGGCTCGTCGGTGCTCGGCGGGACCGAGGTGCGAATCTGGATCCAGCTCGACGGACGCGAGCGGGCTCCCCGGCGGCTCGGGCACCGGGGGAGCGTGCGCCGCCGTCGCCTGCCGGGCCGCCTGGCCGGGTCCTTTAACCGGTCCCGATCCCTTCCTTAAGCGCACCCTAAGATCCTCACCGGCCGCCCGGATCAGGAGTTTTGCCCGGATCAGGCTCGCTAGCGTGCTGCCGCACCCCCCGATCGGCAACGAAGGCAGGCACGCGATGAGCACGCACCGGCGCAGGGTCAGCGGCAGGAACAAGGCCATCGGCGGCGTGGTCGCCGCGGCCGTGGCCGGCGGCGGCGCGTTCCTGTTCACCGGCACCGCCCAGGCGGCCGGTGTCGGCGCGGCGTACACCAGGACCAGCGAGTGGTCGACCGGGTACACCGCCCAGTACGTGGTGACCAACACCAGCGGCGAGCGAGACGAGGACTGGACGCTGGAGTTCGACCTGCCCGCCGGCACCGAACTCGGCTCGCTGTGGAACGCCGAGTCCGAGGTGAACGGCCGGCACGTCACCGTGCGGCCGCCCCGGTGGGACACCGACGGCCTGGCCGCCGGCGAGTCCGTCACCGTCGGCTTCGTCGTCAAGGGCACCGCGGCCCCGACCGGTTGTGTGGTCGACGGCGCCGAGTGCGGCACGGACGGCGGACCCGCCCCGCAGCCCAGCGGCCGTCCCACCGAGGCGCCCGCCCCCACGGGACAGCCGACGCCCACCGAGGAACCCACGGCGACCGGGGAACCCGAGCCGACCGGCAGCACCGGCACAGGCACGGCGGGCGACGCCGGCTTCGCACCGTACGTCGACACCTCGCTCCTCCCCGCCTTCGACCTGGCCGCGAGCGCCGAGGCGACCGGTGTGAAGCACTACACCCTCGCCTTCATCACCGACGGCGGCGGCTGCACCCCCACCTGGGGCGGTACCGGCGACCTCGCGTCCAACCCGGTCGCCGGGCAGATCGGCGCGCTGCGCGCCCAAGGGGGCGACGTCCGGGTCTCCTTCGGCGGCGCGGCCGGCTCCGAACTCGGCACCACCTGCGCCTCGGCGGACGCGCTGGCCGCCGCCTACGGCAAGGTCGTGGACGCCTACGGGCTCACCAAGGTCGACTTCGACGTCGAGGGCGGAGCGCTGCCCGACGCTGCGGCCAACACCCGCCGCGCCCAGGCGATCGCCCGGCTCCAGGAGGCCCACCCGGACCTGGACGTCTCCTTCACCCTCCCGGTCATGCCGGAGGGCCTCACCCAGGACGGTGTCGACCTGCTCGCCGACGCCGAGAGGAACGGCGTACGGATCGACGCCGTCAACATCATGGCGATGGACTACGGACCGGCGTACAGCGGCGACATGGGCACCTACGCCGAGCAGGCCGCCACCGCCACCCAGGCCCAGCTCAAGGGCGTCCTCGGACTGAGCGACGCCGAGGCCTGGCGGACGGTCGCCGTCACGCCCATGATCGGCGTCAACGACGTCGTCACCGAGATCTTCGAGGTGGACGACGCCACCCAGCTCGTGGACTTCGCCAAGTCCAAGGGCATCGGCCGGCTGTCCATGTGGTCCGGCACCCGCGACCGGCAGTGCCCCGGCGGCACCAAGCCGTCCGCCGACGCCACGTGCAGCTCGATCCTCCAGGAGCGGTTCGCCTTCACCAAGGCGTTCGCGGCGTACCGGTAGCCCTCACGGACCACGGGGAGGCGTGTGTCCCGGCCGGACCCCCACCCGGCCGGGCCACACGCGCGCACGGGGCGGCCACGAGCCCGGTGGCAGGTCCGGACGCGCGAACGGGGCGCGGCACCCCCCTGGCGTGCCGCGCCCCGCCCCCCGTCTCCCGGAGCCGGAACCGGTCAGATGTGCTCCGCCTCCGGAAGCGTCCCCGACTTCGCCGCCCGCGCGTACCACAGGGCGCTGGACTTCGGGGTCCGCTGCTGGGTGACGTAGTCGACGTAGACCGCGCCGAAGCGCTTGTCGTAGCCGTACGCCCACTCGAAGTTGTCCATCAGGGACCACAGGTAGTAGCCGCGCACGTCCGCGCCGTCGGCGATGGCCCGGCGCACCTCCGTGAGGTGCCCGTGCAGGTAGGAGACGCGCTCCGGGTCGTGCACCCGGCCGTCGGCGTCCGGCTTGTCGTCGTAGGCGGCGCCGTTCTCGGTGACGTAGAGCGGCAGCCCGGGCGCCTCACGGGTGTAGCGCATGATCAGCTCGTGCAGGCCCGTCGGGTCGACGGACCAGCCCATCTCGGTCTGCTCGCCCGGCGACTGGTGGAAGGCGACGTCGTCCGCGGCGGGCCACGGCGAGTGCTCGCTCGCCCCGTGACCGTCGGCCCGCGGCCCCTTGGCGTCCGGGTCCGCCGCCGACACCAGGGTGGGCGTGTAGTAGTTGAGGCCGAGCGCGTCCAGCGGCTGGTGGATCAGCTCCAGGTCGCCGTCGAGGACGAACGACCAGTCGGTGAGCGACGAGGTCGCCTCCAGCAGCGTCCGCGGGTAGGCACCGTGCAGGATCGGGCCGTGGAAGATGCCGCTGGACAGGTCGTCGATCTTGCGCGCGGCCGCCTGGTCCGCCGGGTCGCTCGGCGAGAGCGGGCGCACCACCGAGGAGTTGAGGCTGAGCGCGACCTGGTTGCGGGCCGGCATCACCGAGCGCAGCGCCTTGGCGCCCAGGCCGTGCGCCAGGTTGAGGTGGTGGGCGGCCTTCAGCGCGGCCGCCGGGTCGGTGCGGCCGGGGGCGTGCACCCCGGAGGCGTAGCCCAGGAAGGCGCTGCACCACGGCTCGTTGAGCGTGATCCACTGCTCCACCCGGTCGCCGAGCGCCTCGCCGACGATCTGCGCGTACTCGGCGAAGCGGTAGGCGGTGTCGCGCTCCGGCCAGCCGCCCGCGTCCTCCAGCTCCTGCGGCAGGTCCCAGTGGTAGAGGGTGACGGCCGGCTTGATGCCCTTGGCCAGCAGCTCGTCCACCAGCCGGCGGTAGAAGTCCAGACCGCGCTGCACGGCGGGGCCGCGGCCGGTCGGCTGCACCCGCGACCAGGAGACGGAGAAGCGGTAGGCGTTCAGGTTGAGGTCCGCCATCATCGCCACGTCGTCGCGGTAGCGGTGGTAGTGGTCGACCGCGATGTCACCGGTCTCGCCGCCGGCCGTCTTGCCCGGCGTGTGGCTGAAGGTGTCCCAGATGGACGGGGTCCGTCCGTCCTCCCGCACCGCCCCCTCGATCTGGTACGCGGAGGTCGCGGCGCCCCAGAGGAAGGCGGGAGGAAAGGTCACCGGGGTCGCCGGCGTTGCGGAGTCAGACATGGAAGCGCTCCCATAGGAGGTCGTGGAAGACCGACGAGTGAGAAGAGAGAGGGGGGAAGAGGGGGGAAGAGGGGGGCCGAGGCGGCGGTGACCCGGCCCCCGGGACAGTGCGGACGGGTCCGGGCGTCAGCCCTTGACCGCGCCCTGCATGATGCCGCCCACGATCTGCTTGCCGAAGATCGCGAAGACGAGGAGCAGGGGCAGCGTACCCAGCAGCGCGCCCGCCATGATCAGGGACTGGTCGGGGGTGTACCCGCGGCCCAGGCCCGCCACCGCGACCTGCACCGTGGGGTTGCCGGTCTGGGTCAGCACCAGGAACGGCCACAGGAAGTCGTTCCAGGTCTGCACGAACGTCAGCATGCCGAGCACCGCCATGGCCGGCCGCGCGGCCGGGAACACCACGTGCCACACCACGCGCCAGCTGCTGGCGCCGTCCACCCGGGCGGCCTCGATGACCTCGTCCGGCAGCGCCTGCAGCAGGTACTGCCGCATGAAGAACACGCCGAACGCGCTCACCAGCGACGGGAAGATGACCGCCTGCAGCTGGTCCGTCCAGTCCAGCTTCGCGACCATCATGTACAGCGGGATCACACTGAGCTGCGGCGGCACCATCATCGTGCCGATGACGATCAGCATCAGCGCGTTGCGGCCCTTGAAGCGCAGCTTGGCGAAGGCGAACCCGGCGATCGTCGACAGCACCACGATGGTCGCCGCCGAGACACCCGCCACGATGGTCGTGTTGAGGAACGCCTCACCGAGGTTGGCGTCCTCCCAGGCGATCTCCAGGTTCTTGAACAGGTTGGAGCCGAACCAGAACGGCGGAGGGTTCTCCGCCAGGCGCTGGTTGTCCCGGGACGCGGCGATCGCGGTCCAGACCAGCGGGAACAGCGACACGATGGTGAACACGATCAGGATCGCGTACGCGATCGGACCGCCGTGCAGCGTGCCACCCGCCCGCGCGGACTTCGGCAGGCGCGAACGCTTCGGCGCCTCGGCGGGAGATGTCTCGGGGGGCGTCACAGTCGTCGTCACGGCCACAACTCCTTAACTGCTGGCGCGCAGCCGGCGCGAGATGAGCTGGTTGATGATGCCGATGACGATCAGGATCGCGAACATCGTCCAGGCGATCGCCGAGGCACGGCCCAGGTGCTGGTTCACCCAGCCCTGTTCGTACAGGTACAGGCCGAGCGTCTGGAACTGGTGCTCCGCGCCGCCGGACGCGCCCTTGTTGGCGTCGAACAGCAGTGGCTCGCCGAAGATCTGGCTGGCGCCGATGGTGGAGACCACCACGGTGAACAGGATCGTCGGGCGCAGCGAGGGCAACGTCACGTGGATGAACTGCCGCCAGCGGCTGGCGCCGTCCAGCGCCGCCGACTCGTACAGGTCCTGCGGGATGGCCTGCATGGCGGCGAGGTAGATCAGCGCGTTGTAACCGGTCCAGCGCCAGATGATGATCGTCGACACGGCGAACTGCGAGGGCCACTTCTCGCCCTGCCAGTCGACCGGGTCGATGCCGACGACGTCGAGCGCCCAGTTGATCATTCCGTAGTCGCGGCCGAAGAGCAGCACGAAGACCAGGGAGGCGGCGGCGATCGAGGTGGCGTACGGGGCGAGCATAGCGACCCGGTAGAAGGTCGAGGCCCGCAGCTTGTAGTTGAGGAGGTGCGCGATGCCCATCGCCATCAGCAGCTGCGGCACGGTCGAGATGATGCCGATGGTCAGGGTGTTCTTCGCCGCGTTCCAGAAGAAGTCGTCGTCGAAGATCCGCGTGTAGTTCTTCAGCCCGACCCAGTTCATGTCGGTCGGGGCGGTCAGCTCCACCTGGTGCAGCGAGGCCCAGCCCGTGTAGATCAGCGGGAACAGGCCGAAGGCGAGGAAGAGCAGGAAGAACGGGGCGACGAACGCGTACGGGCTCCAGCGCATGTCCCGCTGCCAGCGCCGGGACAGTTTCGCCCGGCGTCGCTTGTCCTGGTCCGAGGGTGCGGAGCTGCCGGGCGGACGGCCCGGGGCCGCGCCCCCCTTGGAGGGGAGCGCGGCGGTGTCGGGGCGGGTGGCCATGCCGGTCACTTGTCCAGGTTGTTGTCGATGGTCTTGGTGGCCGTCTCCCAGGCCTCCTCGGCCGACTTGCCCTTCGTCACCAGGATGACGCCGTTGTCGGTCAGACCCTGCTGGATGATCTGGTCCTTCGGGCCGATGATCTGGACCGGGATCTGCTTGGCGGCCTCGGAGAAGATCTCGCCGATCGGGGCGTCACCGGTCATCTCGTTCTTCGCGCCGGTCACCTCCGGGCTGTCGTACGCGCCCGGGGCGCTCGGGAAGCTGCCCTGCACCTTGAACAGCTTCGCCTGCTGCTCGGGCGCGGTCAGCCAGGCCACCAGCTTCTGCGCCTCCTCGACGTTCTTGCCGCTCTTCGGCACGCCGAGGAAGGAGCCGCCCCAGTTGCCGGACTTCGGCGCGACGGCCACGTCCCACTTGCCGGCGGCCTCCGGCTGCGACTTGCCCTTGATGTAGCCGAGCATCCACGGCGGGCAGGCGACGGTGGCGAACTTGCTGTTGGCGATCGTCGTGTCCCAGGCCGGCTGGAACTGCGTCTGCGACTGCACCAGGCCCTTCTCGGCCGCCGCGGCGGTCAGGTCGAAGGCGTCCTTGACGACCGGGTTCGACTTGTAGATCACCTCGCCGGAGGCGTCGTAGAACTTCTCCTTCTCGCTGCTCAGGACGGCGTTGAGCAGCCCGCCGGGGGAGTCCATGAAGAAGGTGTCCTTGCCGGCCTTCTTCTTGTACGCCTCACCGGTCTCGATGAACTTGTTCCAGTCACCGGCCCACAGCTTGCCGACCTCCTCGCGGTCGGCCGGCAGCCCGGCCTTCTCGAAGAGGTCCTTGCGGTAGCAGATCGCCATCGGGCCGACGTCCGTGCCGAGACCGATCGTCTGGCCGTCCTTGGTGGTGGCCTGCTCCCACTTCCAGGGCAGCCAGCCGTCCTTCTTCACACCCTCGACCTTGGCCATGTCCGCGAACTTGTCGGCCTGGGTGCCGACGACCTCGGCGATGTTGGCGACCTCGATGGCCTGGACGTCCATCAGACCGCTGTTGGTGGTGAGGTGGTTGACGAGCGCGGGATAGTAGTTCTCGTTCCGCTCGACGACGTTCTCGGCGATCTTGATGTCCGGGTTCAGCTTCTCGTACTCGGCGTAGAGACCGGCTTCCTTGAAGCCCATGGTGCCGAACAGACCCAGGGTGATCGTGGTCTTGCCCTCGCCGCCCGACGAGGAGTCGGAGTCGTCGTCTCCGCCGTCGTCGGCACAGCCGGCCAGCAGCCCCGTGCCCAGCGACACCACGGCCGCGATGGCCAGTGCCTTGCGGGCGATGGGCTTCCCCCCGCCCGACCGCTGCCGAGAGAGGGGGAGGGTACGTGCTCGCATTGCGTCCTCCTGTTGCCCTGACGTGCCGACCCCCCGGCCAACGGCGTTGTTGGGCCCGTATCTTGCTCGTTGCGGCTCGGGCGGGGAACGTGCGGGTTGTGTATGTGTCAGGTACTGTGGGAGCGCTCCCACAAGTGATGTGTTGAAGAGTCGCGGGTCCGGGCGAGGGTGTCAAGGGAACAGACGCGGCAAAGTGCGTTCAGTTATCTGCCTGTTAACTGGCCCCCTGGGACCCGCCCGTGGAAGCCCTGCGTCCGCGAGCCGCCCTCCCGGCGGTGGCCGGTGCCGCCTGCGGGGCTGTTACATTCCAGGCCAGCGTGACATACGAAGGAGGCGGAGCCGATGGCAAGCCACGCGGCGCGGGGCAGGAGCGGCGGTCGGCCCACCCTCGAAGAGGTGGCAGCGCGCGCCGGAGTGGGCCGCGGCACGGTCTCCCGGGTGATCAACGGGTCGCCCCGGGTGAGCGACGCCACCCGCGCCGCCGTCGAGGCGGCGGTCGCCGAGCTCGGTTACGTCCCGAACACGGCCGCCCGCGCCCTGGCCGCCAACCGCACGGACGCCATCGCCCTCGTCGTGCCGGAGCCGGAGACCCGGTTCTTCGCCGAGCCGTACTTCTCGGACATGCTCCGGGGTGTCGGCGCGGCCCTGTCCGACACCGCGATGCAGCTGCTGCTGATCTTCGCGGGCAGTGACCGGGAGCGGCAGCGGCTGGCCCAGTACCTGGCCGCGCACCGCGTGGACGGTGTGCTGCTGGTCTCGGTGCACGCCGACGACCCGCTGCCCGACATGCTGGCCCAGCTGGAGATCCCCGCGGTGATCAGTGGCCCCCGCTCGGCCGCGGAGACGCTCACCTCGGTGGACTCGGACAACTACGGCGGCGCCCGCCAGGCCGTGGAGCACCTGATCGGCCGGGGCCGGCGCACCATAGCCCACATCACCGGCCGCCTCGACGTGTACGGCGCGGAGCGGCGCATCGACGGCTACCGCGACGCCCTGCGCGACGCGGGGCACGCGGTGGACGAGCTGCTGATCGAGTCGGGCGACTTCTCCGAGGACGGCGGCCGGCGCGCGATGGCGGCGCTGCTGGAGCGCCGCCCCGACCTGGACGCCGTCTTCGCGGCCTCGGACGTCACCGCGGCCGGCGCCCGGCACGCGCTGCGCGAGGCGGGCCGGCGCATCCCCGATGACGTGGCGCTGGTCGGCTACGACGACTCGGCGATCGCCCGACACATGGATCCGCCGCTGACGAGTGTGCGCCAGCCGATCGAGGAGATGGGCCGCGCGATGATCGACCTGCTGCTCGCGGAGGTCGCCGACCGCCGCCCGCCGGTGTCCCGGGAGCTGGGGCGGCGCCAGATGGTCCTGGCGACGGAACTGGTGGCCCGCGCCTCGTCGTGACGCCTCAGCGCTCCGCGCCGTCGGGGTCCGGGGCCTTCATGACCCCGCCGGTGTGGAACGCACCGGCGGGGACGCGGTGCGCCCCGCGCTCCCACCACCGGGGGTCGGTGGCCCGCTCGTAGTCCCTGCGCGGGCCGGCCGGGATCAGGCCCGGACGCCGGTCCGGCAGTGGTCGGCCGTTGGCCCCGGCCCACGCGCTGATCTCCCCTAAGTCGTCCGCCGGTGAACCCATGACCGCGTACCCGGGGAGGCGGTCCTCGGCGAGCACGGTGCGGGCTGGGCCGGCCCGCTGACATCCCGGCGCCGGAAACGAGTTCAGCCGGTGACCTTGTCGCAAGGTCACCGGCTGACTACTCAGGGTGAGTGACGGGACTCGAACCCGCGGCATCCTGGACCACAACCAGGTGCTCTACCAGCTGAGCTACACCCACCATGGCCTTGTCGGTTGAGGTCAGTGACTTCTCCGACCGGCCGAGAAAAAGTGTACAGGGTCCGAAGGGGTGCTCGCGCACGCTTTCCGCGGCGGCCCCCGACGACCCCCCGATCCGCCTACTGAGCAGGCAGGACGTGCTTCGCGGCGATCTTCTTCGCGGTGTCCGAGTCGGGGCCCGGCTGCGGGACGAAGACGGCCTCGCGGTAGTAGCGCAGTTCCGCGATGGACTCGCGGATGTCGGCGAGCGCGCGGTGGTTGCCGTTCTTCTCGGGGCTGTTGAAGTACGCCCGCGGGTACCAGCGGCGGGCCAGCTCCTTGATGCTGGACACGTCCACGATGCGGTAGTGCAGGTAGTCCTCCAGGATCGGCATGTCCCGCAGCAGGAAACCGCGGTCGGTGCCGACGGAGTTGCCGCACAGGGGGGCCTTGCCCGGATCCTTGACGTGCTCCCTCACATACGCGAGGACGCGCTGTTCGGCGTCCTCCAGCGTCGTGCCGTTGTCCAGCTCGGCGAGCAGCCCGGACGCGGTGTGCATCGCGCGCACCACCTCCGGCATCGTCTCCAGGGCCCGCTCCGGCGGGCGGATGACGATGTCCACGCCCTCGCCGAGCACGTTCAGCTCGGAGTCGGTGACGAGGGCGGCCACTTCGATGAGCGCGTCGTCCGACAGCGAGAGGCCGGTCATCTCGCAGTCGATCCACACCATGCGATCGTTCATGTGTCTAACCTTACGGGGCGCCGAGCCCGGCGGGACCGGCCCGCGGTGCGCGGGGCGCCGGTGTGAACGTCACAGGGGCGGCCGTCTTCGGGGCCGGAGCGGCCGGGAACGGCCGAAGGGCCGGAGGCGGTGCCTCCGGCCCTTCGGTCCGCGGTCGTCTCAGGGTGCGCTGCGCTGGCCCGGGACGCCCGGGGCCGATGCCGTCAGGGACGGGCCCAGGGCGCTCGCCGCGGTGCGGCGGGACTGGTGCGGCAGCGGACTGTCCGGGTGCAGGGACGGCGGGAGCTGGTGCCCCGCGTGGCCCGGCTGGCCGGACGAGAGCGCTCCCGGGCCGCCCTGGCCGGCCTCGGTGTCCTGGCCCCGTTCGGCCTGCGGGCGCCGCGCTCGGTACGCGGCCCGGTAGGCGGCCGGGGACGAACCCAGCTGACGCCGGAAGTGCCCGCGCAGGGCGACCGGCGAGCGGAAGCCGCAGCGGCCGGCGACCTCGTCCACCGAGTAGTCCGACGTCTCCAGCAGGCGCTGCGCCTGGAGCACCCGTTGCGTGATCAGCCATTGCAGCGGCGCGCTGCCGGTCAGCGAGCGGAAGCGGCGGTCGAACGTACGACGGCTCATGTACGCGCGTGCCGCCAGCGTCTCCACGTCGAACTGTTCGTGGAGGTGCTCCAGCGCCCAGGCGACGACCTCGGCGAGCGGGTCGGCGCCGATCTCCTCCGGTAAAGACCGGTCGAGGTAGCGCTCCTGGCCTCCGGAGCGGCGCGGCGGGACGACCAGGCGCCGGGCGAGTGCCCCCGCCGCCTCGTTGCCGTGATCGGTGCGCACGATGTGCAGGCACAGATCGATGCCGGCCGCCGTACCCGCCGACGTCAGCACGTCGCCGTCGTCCACGAAGAGTTCGCGCGGGTCGACGTGCACCGACGGATAGCGTTTCGCCAGCGTCGGCGCGTACATCCAGTGGGTGGTCGCGGGCCGGCCGTCCAGCAGGCCCGCCGCCGCCAGCACGAAGGCGCCGGTGCACAGCCCGACGATGCGGGCGCCCTCCTCGTGGGCCCGGCGCAGCGCGTCGAGCGCCTCCTCCGGCGGTGGCGAGGTGATCGAACGCCAGGCCGGCACCACGACGGTGCCCGCCCGGGATATCGCCTCCAGGCCATGTGGCGCGGTGAGTTCCAGGCCCCCCGTGGTCCGCAGCGGGCCCTCCTCGCCGCCGCACACCAGCAGCCGGTAGCGCGGCACGCCGGCGTCCTGGCGGTCAACCCCGAACACCGACAGCGGTATGGAACTCTCGAAGATGGGGCCGCCGCTGAACAGCAGCACCGCGACGATCTCCTTGCGGCGGCGCCCGGAGAGTTTCCGGGCCGCGGTTTCCGGCGCGGCAGTGGAGTCGTGGCTCATACTGCTAAGCCCCCCTCGGTGGTCGCGGCTCCTCGGTTGTGTCGCTCCTGCACGTTTCCCCTCGGTCCTGCACGAGTCCCCCGCCGTAAGACATCAAGATCGAATCTACTGTGTCCCGTCGTGCACCGGTGGCCAGTTCGGCACGCGGTGCATTGTCGACTTGGCAACTTGGCGTGAAGCATTCGATCACGAAGGGTTGCACTCGTGGGCCGTGCAGGGAAGTGCGCCTCGTCGCGGTGGCCAATCCCCGTAGGGTGCGCAGGGCCCGCGAGGCCCTTTCCGTGCAGGTCGAACGAGGGGTGAGGGGTGGTTACGGCAGGGGACGCACACCGGCCAGAAGTTGGCTGAAAAGTTGCGGGGGCGTGTATGGAAACCGGTCAACCGACCGGTGTACCCGCGTGATCGCGCCGAGGGTGCCCGCCTACCCCGGTTCCGGCCCGCCGAACGCCGGCCCGGTGAGAACTCCCGCGGAACGGACGATGGCGGGCGCTTCCGTCCCCCCGCCCGCTCCCGCCCGGCCCCGCTCGGCGCGGGGCCGATCCGGGCGCGACGCGGGGCGTCTGTGGTCCGGCTCACGCGAGGGTTCACGCGAGGGTTCCCGCGAGAGCCACTGTCGCGGCCCAGTGAATCCCGTGCAAACCGCCTGTACGGGGCAGCAACCATTGCGTGACGGGCGGACCCTCGTGCATGCTCCGGGGAACCCGCCGGAGACCAGGTGCGGGATATGGGCTTAGGAGGCGTGCCGCCGTACCCTTGAGGGTATGGGGTTGGGAAGGTATTTCCCGGACACAGCTCCGCCGCACACTGTCGTCCCATCAAAAGGATCACAACCCCGAGACAGCCATGGCCGGTCACGAATTCTTCGAACCCGCGGACCGCAAGCGGCCGGTCGCCGATCCCACGGCGGCCGAACCCCTGGCGGCGGAGGAGTCGCGTCACCCCTGCGACCCCGCGTTCCGGCACGGTGTGGTCGTCGGCTTCGACGGCTCCACCTCCAGTGAACGGGCCCTCGCGTACGCCATCGGCATGGCGCGGCGCTCCGGCTCGGGACTGATCATCGTCCACGTCGCCAACCGGCTGCCCACCACGGTGTGGGCGGGCTGCGAGCCGCCGGTCTTCGTCGACGTCCCGGACCACCGCACGGAGGTGCTCGGCCTGGAGCTGGCCTGTGCGGACTACCTCGCCGAGGTGCCCTGGATCCTGGTCGAGCGCGGCGGGGACATCTGCCACGAACTCGAAGAGGTGGGGCGGGAGTACTCCGCCGACGCGATCGTCGTGGGGTCCACCCACGGTCTCGTCGGGCGGCTCTTCGGGTCCGTCGCCGGAAGGCTGGCCAAGCGGGCACAGCGCCCGGTCGTGGTCATCCCGTAAGTCGGCAACGGCCCCCGCGTGCCGGATGGCAGCGTGGGGGCCGTCCTGTGGTGCGGGCCCGTGCGGGCGCGCGAGGTGCCGGGCCGGTACTACTCGACCGTTACCGACTTCGCCAGGTTCCTCGGCTTGTCGATGTCCCGGCCCAGGGCCAAAGCCGTGTGGTAGGCGAGGAGTTGGAGCGGGATGCCCATGAGGATCGGGTCCAGCTCGTCCTCGTTCTTGGGGACGAGGATCGTGTGGTCGGCCTTCTCCTGCTCCTGGTGGGCCACCGCGAGGATCTTGCCGCTGCGGGCCTTGATCTCCTCCATCGCCGCGCGGTTCTTCTCCAGCAGGTCGTCGTCCGGGACGATCGCCACCGTCGGCATGGCGGGCTCGATCAGCGCCAGCGGGCCGTGCTTCAGCTCCGAGGCCGGGTAGGCCTCGGCGTGGATGTAGGAGACCTCCTTGAGCTTCAGGGAGGCCTCGCGGGCCACCGGGTAACCTCGGACGCGGCCGATGAAGAGCATCGAGCGGGCCTCGGCGTACTCCAGGGCCAGCTTCCTGACCTCCTCCTCCTGCTCCATGATCCCGGCGATCTGCTCCGGCAGCCGGCGCAGGCCCTCGATGATCCGCTTGCCGTCGCGCACCGACAGGTCGCGGGTGCGGCCCAGGTGCAGGGCGAGCAGGGCGAAGGCGACGCAGGTGTTGGTGAAGCACTTGGTGGAGACCACGCACACCTCGGGCCCGGCGTGCACGTAGACGCCGCCGTCCGCCTCGCGGGCGATCGCGGAGCCGACGACGTTGACCACGCCCAGCACCCGCGCGCCCTTGCGCTTCAGCTCCTGCACCGCCGCCAGCACGTCGTACGTCTCACCGGACTGGGAGACCGCGATGTACAGGGTGTCGGGGTCCACGACCGCGTTGCGGTAGCGGAACTCGGAGGCCGGCTCGGCGTCGGCGGGGATGCGGGCCAGCTCCTCGATCATCTGCGCGCCGATCATGCCCGCGTGGTACGAGGTGCCGCAGCCGAGGATCTTCACGCGGCGGATCCGGCGCGCCTCGCGGGCGTCCAGGTTGAGGCCGCCCAGGTGCACGGTGGAGAAGCGGTCGTCGATCCGGCCGCGCAGCACGCGGTCCACGGCCTCCGCCTGCTCGTGGATCTCCTTGTGCATGTAGGTGTCGTGGCCGCCCATGTCGTAGGAGGCCGCCTCCCACTCCACGGTGGTCGGCTCGGCGGTGGTGCGGGTGCCCTCGGTGGTGTAGGTGCGGAAGTCGTCCGCCTTGAGGGTGGCCATCTCGCCGTCGTCGAGGGTGACGATCTGCCGGGTGTGCGCGACCAGCGCCGCTATGTCGGAGGCGACGAACATCTCCTTCTCGCCGATGCCGAGGACGACCGGCGAGCCGTTGCGGGCCACGACGATGCGGTCCGGGAAGTCGGCGTGCAGCACGGCGATGCCGTAGGTGCCCTCGATCAGCCGGACGGTCTCGCGGACCTTGTCCTCCAGCTTCTCCGCCTGGGAACGGGCGATGAGGTGGGTGAGGACCTCGGTGTCCGTCTCGGAGAGGAACTCCACCCCGTCCGCCTCCAGCTTGCGGCGCAGGTCGGAGGCGTTGTCGATGATGCCGTTGTGGACGACGGCGACCTTGCCCTCGGCGTCCAGGTGCGGGTGGGCGTTCACGTCGGAGGGGGCGCCGTGGGTGGCCCAGCGGGTGTGGGCGATGCCCGTGGTGCCCTTGAAGCGCGCCGGGACCTTGGCCTCCAGGTCGCGCACCCGGCCCTTGGCCTTGACCATCTTCAGGCCGGAGGCCTTCGGCGACGTGACGGCGATGCCCGCCGAGTCGTAGCCGCGGTACTCCAGGCGCTGCAGGCCCTCCAGCAGCAGGGGAGCGACCTCACGCCTGCCGATGTATCCGACGATTCCGCACATAGGGGGTGTTCCTCGCTGTAGACGGTGGGCCGTAGGGATCAGCCGTAGACGATGCGGCGCAGCTGCCGGAGCGAGAGCTCGGGCGGGGCCACCGCGCGGTATCTCAGGTCCGCCTCGATCCGTTCGAAGATCGCCGCGTTCACCAGGCCCTGGGCCTGGAGCTCGCGGTGGCGGCGACGGACGTACTCCTCGGTCGTCTCGTCGAAGTAGGCGAGCACGTCCTGGACCACGCGCAGCGCCTCGCCCCGGCTGAGGGGCGTGGACCGCGTCAGATGATCAACAAGTTCGTCGTGCACCCGATGATCCTGGAGCACGGGCGGCCGTTTCGCAAGAAACCTGCCCGATATCGGGCAGGTGATGGCGGCTACGGCCTCATGCACTGCACATCGCGGTCACATGCGCTTCAGGACCGCCTGCTTGGCCAGGGTGAACTCCTCGTCCGTCAGCACCCCCGACCGGTGCAGCTCGCCCAGCTCCCGCAGCCGGCGCAGCAGGGCGTCGTGGCCGTCCTCGGCGGGCGTCGGTGTGGGTGCGGGCGCCGGGGCGAGGGCCGGTGGGCGGCCGGTCCCCGGCTCCCGGGGCGGGTCGTCGACGGGTGCGGCGGGGTGCGGCAGCCGGGCCTGGACGGCGGCGGCGACGAGCGCCATCAGCGGGTCCTTCTTGAAGCCCCACAGCTCCACCGAGTTGGGGTCGTACTTCGCCGGTGCCTTGGTGGGGGCGTTCCGCACGGTGAAACGGAGGTGGCCGTTCTCCAGGCCGGCCGCCGGCTGCCACTCCACCGCGGTCAGGTCCGCCACCGCGAGGGTGCGGGTGCCGGCGGCGGCCTTGGCGTCCTCCGTCTTCCAGTTCCACTCCAGCCGGACGCGCTCGCCGTCGAAGCTCACCGTGCCGTCCCCGGCGGAGACCGACAGCGGCACCGACGGGCCGGGCAGCAGGTACTCGGCGACCGGGTCGGCGGGGACCTGGTCCAGCAGCAGCGCGGTGCGGACCTCCTCCGCGAAGTACTCGGCGACGCCGTAGCGGTCGGAGTCGACGATCAGCTGGTAGGGGTCGTGCGGCTCGGTGAGCCGGCCGCCCGTCGCGTGCAGCAGCGGGTCGGCGCCGTCGCGCAGCCGCAGCCTGAGCCGCCCCGTCCTCTTGCCCTGTTCGAAGGAGATGCCCGCCAACGCCCTGAGGGGGAGCGCCAGTTCACCCAGGGTCCTGCGGAGCAGGCCGACGTTCTTGTCCCGTCCGGGCGTCAGTCGCAGGGCGTCCCCGTCGAAGGCCCATGTGCCGTCCTTCTGGATGATTTCCGCCATGGGGGGATTGTTTCACCGGATCTGCGGGAGAGTGGTCTATACCCCATCCTGCTTCCCTTGCGGAGCCACGGAGTTGACAGTTTTGAAGGGAGCGCGTGTGAGACGGCAACGACGGCACCACGGAACGACTCCCCGCACCGCCCGGCTGTTCGGGTCCCTGCTGCTGGTCATGGCGGCGGGTGCCTTCACCCTGGGGGCGGGCCCCGCCCCGGGCACGGACGCCGCCCCCGTCCCGCTGGACCGGGTGATCCCGGCCCCCGCCTCGGTGTCCCCGGGCGGATCCCCGTACCGCATCACCGAGGACACCCGGATCCGGGTCGACGGCTCCCCCGAGGCCCGTCGCGTCGGCGCGTACCTCGCCGAGGTGCTGCGACCCGCCACCGGCCACCCCCTGCCGGTCACCGAGCACGGCCGCGGCGGCATCCGGCTCCGCCTCGCCGACGGCCCGTACGGCGCGGAGGGCTACCGCCTCGACAGCGGCCGCTCCGGCGTCACCCTCACCGCCGCGAAGCCCGCCGGGCTCTTCCACGGCGTGCAGACCCTGCGCCAGCTGCTCCCGGCGGCCGTCGAGAAGGACTCCGTGCAGCCCGGCCCCTGGCTGGTGGCGGGCGGCACCATCGAGGACACCCCGCGCTACGGCTGGCGCGGCGCCATGCTCGACGTCTCCCGGCACTTCTTCTCCGTCGACGAGGTCAAGCGCTACATCGACCAGATCGCCCTCTACAAGCTCAACAAGCTGCACCTGCACCTCAGCGACGACCAGGGCTGGCGCATCGCCGTCGACTCCTGGCCGCGCCTGGCCACCCACGGCGGCTCCACCGAGGTCGGCGGCGGTCCCGGCGGGTACTACACCAAGGCCGACTACCGGGAGATCGTCCGCTACGCAGGCTCCCGCCACCTGGAGGTCGTCCCCGAGATCGACATGCCGGGCCACACCAACGCGGCCCTCGCCTCCTACGCCGACCTCAACTGCGACGGCGTGGCACCCCCGCTCTACACCGGCACCGCGGTCGGCTTCAGCTCGCTCTGCGTCGGCAAGGAGATCACGTACGACTTCGTGGACGACGTGGTGCGCGAGATCGCCGCGCTCACGCCCGGCCGCTACCTGCACATCGGCGGCGACGAGGCGCACTCCACCCCGCACGAGGACTTCGTGAAGTTCATGGACCGGGTGCAGCCGATCGTCGCCCGGTACGGGAAGACGGTCATCGGCTGGCACCAGCTCACCGGCGCCGACCCGGCGAAGGGCGCGCTCGCCCAGTACTGGGGGCTGGACCGCACCAGCGGCGCGGAGAAGGAACAGGTCGCCGAGGCCGCGCGGAACGGCACCGGGCTCGTCCTCTCCCCGGCGGACCGGGCGTACCTCGACATGAAGTACGACAAGGACACGCCGCTCGGGCTGTCCTGGGCGGGCCATGTCGAGGTGCGGCGGTCCTACGACTGGGACCCCGGGGCGTATCTGCCGGGCGTGCCGGAGTCCGCGGTGCGGGGCGTCGAGGCGCCGCTGTGGACGGAGACGCTGTCGGAGTCGGGGGAGCTGGAGTACATGGCCTTCCCCCGGCTGCCGGGGATCGCCGAGCTGGGCTGGTCACCGGCGGCCACGCACGACTGGGACGGCTACCGGGAGCGGCTCGCCGCGCAGGCGCCGCGGTGGGACGCGATGGGCGTGCGGTACTACAGGTCGCCGCAGGTGCCGTGGTCCTGACGGCCGCCGACCGGCCCCGGCGGTGCGGGGGCCGGTCGCCCGGTTCCCGCACCGGTAGGTGTGCGCACTGCTGACGGGCGTCCCGGAGGACCGTACTCCGGGACGCCCGTCCGTCGGTGGGTCAGAACTCCGCGAGGGGGTTCTTGAGGGTGCCGACCAGCTGGAGCGCGCCGGACGGGTCGGCGAGGTCGACCATCTGCCGGTTGTCGCGCAGCTGGAGCCGGTTGAGGCAGGACAGCGCGAACTCCGGCGCGAAGATGTCGTACCGCTCGAACTTGTCGGCGAGTTCGGGCACCGACGCCTGGTACTCGCGGGTGACCTCCGCGACCGTGCGCCAGAAGCCGTCCTCGTCGAGGATCCCCTCCCCGGCCAGGTCGGCGGCGAGGAAGCGGAAGAAGCAGTCGAAGACGTCCGTGAAGATCGACAGCAGCTTCTTGTCCTCCGGGACCTCCACGCGGATGCGGGCCACCTCCGGCGGCAGCACCGCGTCCGGGTCCATCACCGCGATCTCCTCGGCGATGTCCTTGTAGACCGCCCGCCGCACCACGCCGTCCTCCAGCACGAGGATCACGTTCTCCCCGTGCGGCATGTACACCAGGTCGTAGGCGTAGAAGCTGTGCAGCAGCGGGACGTAGTAGGCGCGCAGGTAGTGCCGCAGCCACTCGGCCGGGCCGAGTCCCGAACGCTCGATCAGCGCGCCCGCGAACGACCTGCCCTCGTGGTCGACGTGGACCAGCGACGCCATGGTGGCGAGCGTTTCGCCGTCCCCGAGCGACGGGACCGGGCTCTCCCGCCACAGCGCCGCCAGCATCTTGCGGTACGGCGAGTAGCGGTCCGTCGCCCGCTCGTACTCCAGGTGCCGGTAGCCGACCGCCGCCCGCTCCCGGATGACCGACAGTCCCGTGGAGCGCAGCACCGGGTCGCCGGCGATGAGCCGCGCCAGCCAGTCGTTGATCGCCGGGGTGGCCTCCATGTAGGCGGCCGACAGGCCCCGCATGAAGCCCATGTTGAGGACGGACAGGGCCGTCTTCACGTAGTGCTTCTCCGGGTGCGACCGGTTGAAGAAGGTGCGGATGGACTGCTGCGCCAGGTACTCGTCGTCGCCCTCGCCGAGGCAGACCAGGTGCCGGCGGGCCACCTCGGCGGCGAAGGTGACGGACAGCTTGTTCCACCACTGCCAGGGGTGGACGGGGATGAACAGGTAGTCGGCGGGGTCGAGGTCCTGCTCGCGCAGCACGCCGTGGAACCGTTCGACGGTCTCCGCGCCCAGCTCGTCCCGCAGGAACGACTCGTACTCGATGCCCGCGCCCGCGGTGAACGCGGCCCGTGAGCGGTGCGCGGCCAGCCACACCAGCTTCACCGGGTTCGCCGTCTCCGGCGCGTAGGCCAGGTACTCGTGGACGCCGAAGCCCAGCCGGCCGTTGTTGGCGACGAAGCAGGGGTGGCCCTCGGTCATCCCCGTCTCGATCGCCTGGAAGCCGGCGTCGGCCAGCTCCGCCACCGGGACCTGCGGCTTGGTCAGCTTGTAGCACGTGCCGGAGAGGGTGGAGGAGATCTCCTCCAGGTACACCGGCAGGATCTCCTCGCTCAGCCCCAGCGACTTCTGGAACTCGATGAAGAAGTCCAGCGCCGCGAGCGGCAGTTCGGCGTCGTCGCGGTGGCGGGTGATCGAGTCGGCGTCGACCTGCCAGTGGTCGAGCGCCCGGCGGGTCGCCGTGAAGGCGTACCGGGTCAGGCCGTCGTCGCTGGTGACGACGTACCCGCCGTCACCGGTGGCCTCCGGCGCGATGAGCCGCTCGTGGGCGAACTCGGCGAGTGCCTTGCGGATCAGCAGGCGGTTGGCCCGCGCCCAGCGGTGGGGGGAGAGGTGCGCCACGGCGTCGGACAGGGTCATACGGCAACTCCTCGTGCGGCCAGGAACTGTGCGCGGGTGCAGAAACTGAGCAGCGCGCGCTTCTCCGGCTTGTCGATCTCGCGCACCGCCTCGAAGCCGACGGCCTCGTTGAGCGCGTGCACGGCCTTGTTGGTCACGTCCGGCTCGACCACGACCCGCCGGGTGCGCGGGTCGGCGAACAGCTCCTCCATCACGGCGGTGATGACGGCCCGGGTGAAACCGTGGACCGGCCGGTCGGTGGGGGCGACCAGGAAGTGCATGCCGACGTCGCCGGGCTCGGGGTCGTACAGGCCGACCAGCTCGACGTACCGGGGGTCGTACTTCTCCATCAGGAACGCCGGTTCGCCGTCGTGCAGGCCCAGGTAGGCGTGGTGGTGCTCATGGGCGGCGATGCGCAGGTACTCGCGCTCGACGTCCCGCAGTCCCGCGTCCTGCATCATCCAGAACGCCGCCTTGGGGTCGGTGACCCAGCGGTGCAGCAGCTCGGCGTCCCTGAGCGGGTCGAGCGGGCGTACGGTGAAGGTGCCGATGCTCATACGGCGAACTCCTGGAACGCGATGGCCTTCTCGACCGGGTAGTACTCGGTGCCGAGCAGCTCGCGGATGATGGACGCGTTCCGGTACGGCCCCATGCCCAGGTCGGGGCTGGTGATGCTGTGCGTGTGGACGCCGGCGTTCTGCAGGAAGATTCCGCGGCCGGTGACGTCGATGGCGTAGTTGCGGCCGATGTCGAAGCGGCCGTGGCCGTCGAAGCGGAGCCGGTCGCGGACCGGGTCCAGGAAGGCCGGAGGCTCGTAGTGGTAGCCGGTGGCCAGCACCAGGCCCTCGGTGCGGATCTCGAAGTCCTTGTCCTGCTCGTCCTGGTGGAAGGCGAGCGTGTAGCCGCCGTCCTCGTACCGTGCGCCGGTCAGCGAGGAGTTGGTGAGCAGCCGGGTCGGCACCGGGCGGTCGCCGCTCGTCACGTTCTTCTGGTACAGCAGGTCGAAGATCGCGTCGATCAGCTCCGAGTTGATGCCCTTGAACAGGCCCTTCTGCTGCTTCTCCAGCCGGTAGCGGGTCTCCTCGGGCAGCGCGCGGAAGTAGTCGATGTAGTCCGGGGACGTCATCTCCAGGGTCAGCTTGGTGTACTCCAGCGGGAAGAACCGCGGGGAGCGGGTGACCCAGTTGAGCCGGTAGCCGTGGACGTCGATCTCGGAGAGCAGTTCGTAGTAGATCTCGGCGGCGCTCTGCCCGCTGCCGACGATCGTGATCGACTCCTTCTCCAGCAGCTCCGCCTTGCGGTGCGTGTACTGCGCGTTGTGGAAGAGGCCGCCGTCCAGGCCGCGGCACGGCTCGGGCACGAACGGCACGGTGCCGGTGCCGAGCACCAGGTGCCGGGCCCGGTACGTGCCACCGGCCGCCGTCGCCACGACGTACAGCCCGTCGCCCTCGTCGTACGTCACCCCGGTGACCGTCGTGCCGAAGCGGATGCTGGTCAGCTGCTCGGCGGCCCAGCGGCAGTAGTCGTCGTACTCGACGCGCAGCGGGTAGAAGTTCTCGCGGATGTAGAACGAGTACAGCCGGCCCTTCTGCTTGAGGTAGTTGAGGAAGGAGTACGGCGACGTCGGGTCGGCGAGGGTGACCAGGTCCGACATGAACGGCGTCTGGAGGTGGGCGCCGTCGAGGAACATCCCGGCGTGCCACTCGAAGTGCGGTTTGGACTCCAGGAAGACGCCGTTCAGCTCGTCGATGGGCTCGGTGAGACAGGCGAGGCCGAGGTTGAACGGGCCGAGCCCGATGCCCACGAAGTCGTAGGTCTCTTCCGTGGTGTCAGCAAGCGCGGTCAAGGGACTCTCCCAGGTACTGCTCGGCGTGGCCGGCGATCAGGTCGAGGACGGCGGCGATGTCGGCCGTCGTGGTCTCGGGGTTCAGCAGGGTGAACTTCAGGTAGTGGCGTCCGCCGACCTTGGTGCCCGCGACGACCGCGTCACCGGAGGCGAACAGGGCCTTGCGGGCGTAGAGGTTGGCCCGGTCGATCTCGGCGGGGTCGGTCACGGACGCCGGGATGTAGCGGAAGACCAGGGTGGACAGGGACGGCTCGACCACCACGTCGTAGCGGGGGTCGGCGGCCAGCAGCTTCCAGCCCTCGGCGGCCAGCTCGCAGACCTCGTCGAAGAGCTGCCCGATGCCGTCGGCGCCCATCACGCGCAGCGTCATCCACAGCTTGAGCGCGTCGAAACGGCGGGTGGTCTGCAGGGACTTGTCGACCTGGTTGGGGATGCGCTCCTGCACCATCCGGCGCGGGTTGAGGTACTCCGCGTGGTAGGTGGCGTGCCGCAGCGTGGCCGCGTCGCGGACCAGCACGGCCGAGGAACTGACCGGCTGGAAGAAGGACTTGTGGTAGTCGACGGTGACGGAGTCGGCGCGCTCGATGCCGTCGACGCGGTCCCGGTACTTCAGCGAGGCGAGCAGTCCGCAGCCGTAGGCGGCGTCCACGTGCATCCACGCGCCGAACCGCTCGCACAGCTCGGCGATCTCGGGCAGCGGGTCGATGGAGCCGAAGTCGGTGGTGCCGGCGGTGGCGACGACGGCCATGGGGACCAGGCCCGCCTCGGCGCAGCGCTCCAGCTCGCGGGCGAGGGCGACGGTCTGCAGCCGCTTGTCGTGGTCGACGGGGATCGCCACCACGGCGTCCGGTCCGAGGCCGAGCAGTTTCGCGGACTTCTTCACGCTGAAGTGGCTCACCTCGGAGGCGAAGACGCGCAGTTGCGCCAGGTCCTCGCTCTTGGCCTCCTCACGGGCGAGCAGCAGCGCCTGGAGGTTGGACTGGGTCCCGCCGGAGGTGAACACGCCGTCGGCGGCCGGGCCGAGGCCGATGCGGGCCGTCGTCCAGTCGATCAGTTTCCGCTCGATGAGGGTGCCGCCGGCCGACTGGTCCCAGGTGTCCAGGGAGGAGTTGACGGCGGAGAGCACCGCCTCGCCGAGCACCGCCGGGATGACGACGGGGCAGTTGAGGTGGGCGAGGTAGCGGGGGTGGTGGAAGTAGACCGCGTCGCGGAGGTAGACCTCCTCCAGCTCGTCCAGGGCGGCGGTGGTGTCGCCGAGCGGCCGGTCGAGGTCGATCGCGTCGATCAGGGGAGTGAGGGAGTCGACCGTGACGCCGGTGAACGGCCGGTCGGTGGTGGCGAGTTTGGCGGCCACCCGCTCGACTCCTTCGGTCACCGAGCGGCGGTACCGCTCCGCGGTGGTGTCGTTGAGCAGGTGCGAGCGCATGGGGGGTCCTCCGGTGGGGACGGTCCGGTGCGGGGCGGGGAGCGGACCCGCCGTGCGTTACTTAGGTTAGCCTAACCTAAGTAACGTGGCTCGGGTCCTGCCCCCTTCGTGACGGTGATCACTCCGGGGTCAGGGGGGACGGGGTGAACCGCGGTCGGTCTCACGCCTGTTCGCGCAGCTGCTCCTCGGTCATCCCGTGGCGCCAGTAGCCCACGAACGTCACGCGCCGGCGGTCGATGCCGCGCTCGCCCACGAAGTGCCGCCGCAGCCGCTTCACACAGCCGGACTCGCCGGCGATCCAGACGTACGGGCGTCCGTCGGTGGGGAGTTCGGCGGCGCGGACGGTGTCCAGGGCCATGGGGGAGCCCTGGTCGGAGCCGTTCCGGACGAACCAGGTGATCTCGGCGTCGGCCGCCGTGGTCAGGTCGTGGACGTCCCCGGCGTGCGGCACCTCCAGCCAGACCCGGGCGCGGGTGCCGGCCGGCAGGGCCTCCAGCACGGCCTCGGTGGCGGGCAGGGCGGTCTCGTCGGCCCAGATCAGGACGGGATCGGCGTCCTCGGGCGGACGGAAGCGGATCGCGCGGTTGTCGGCGACCGCGGGCCCGAGCAGCAGCACCCGGTCACCGGTGGCGGCCCGCGCCGCCCAGCGTGAGGCCGGGCCGGCCTCCAGGGAGGTGCCGGGGCCGATGCCGTGCAGCACGAAATCGATGTCGATCTCCGTGGTGCGCCCCTCGGCGTCCGCGCGCAGGCTCCGCAGCGTGTACGAGCGCATCACCGCCCGTACGTCGTCGGGCAGTTCGCGCCAGCCCTGCCACCAGGAGTCCCCGAGGTGCACCGGCACGACCGGCTCGCTCCGGCCCGGCTGCGGCAGGAACAGCGTCAGGGACTGGTCCAGCCCCCCGGAGCGGAACTCCCGGAGTTCGGGTCCCGTGAAGGTGACCCGGACGAGGGACGGGCCGAGCCGCCTCGTCCCTGCGACCCGGAGGGAGAAGAAGCGGAACGGGGCGGCTACGGCGGTGGTCACGGCGGGGCTCCGGAGCGCGGGGGTGGCGGTCAGCTGACCTTCTTGGCCTTCTCGATGGCCTCGGCGAGGTTGTCGAGCAGCGGGGTGCACTTGTCGTAGGACAGGATCGGCTCGGGGGAGCGGGAGATGACCTGGCCGGCCTTGACCGCGGGGAGCTTCTTCCAGGTCGCCTCGGTGACGTCGGCGGGCTGGATGGTCGAGGCGCGGTCGTCCATGATGATGACGTCGGCCGGGTACTTGTCGACGTTCTCCCAGCTCAGGGTCTCGAACCAGCCGCCGGTGGCCTTCTTGGCCGACTCGGGGGGCTCGACGAGGTTCACCCCGAGGGCCTTGAAGTACTCCAGGTCGACGGAGTAGTTCGAGCCGGAGACGTAGAAGACGTCCGGGGCGGCGGAGCCCGCCAGCACCTTGATCTCCGGCCGGGCCTTGGCGGCCTTGCGCAGCCGCTCGGCGGCGGCCTCGAACCTCTTCTTCGCCTCGACGACCTTCGCCGCCTTCATGTCCGCGCCCAGCGACTCGGCGAGTTCGGCCATGCGCCGCAGCGGCTCCGGCATCTGACGGTCGTAGACGGAGACGGCCACGCTCGGAGCGAGCTTGGCGATCTTGTCCTTGGAGGCCTCCGGGACGTACCAGAGCGTCCCGGCGTCGTCGAACGTCGTGCTGATGAGCACCTCGGGCTGGAAGGCCGCGTACTGCTCGACGTTGAAGCTGTCGAACTTGTTGCCGAAGATCGTCAGCTTGCTGACGTCCATGTCGCCGGCCTGGACGTCGGCCTTGCCGTCCGTGGTCCTGGTGGGCCCGAAGACGCCCTCCACCTCGATGCCGTAGTCGTGCAGCGCGGCGGCGACACCGGTGAACGCGACGATCCGCGTCGGCACCTTGTCGAGCTTCACGGTGGTGCCGCGGTCGTCCTTGAAGGACCACGGGCCGGACGCGGCCGCGCCGTCCCCCGCCGCGTCCGAACCGCCGCCGCTCGCGTCGTCGTTGCCGCAGGCGGTGAGCACGGCGCCGAGTCCGAGGGCGCCGCCGGCGGCGAGCAGTCCCCGGCGGGAGAAGCGGGCGGTGGTGGAGTGCGACATGGGAGGGTCTGCTTTCGTGCGTACGGAGCGGGCCTTGGCTGGAATCAGGCTTAGGTTAGCCTAACCTCATGATCTGTCCAGGGGGTGTTCGGTATCCATCCCCTCGCGGAGCGGCGACATGCGTGCCCTGTACCGTGATTCCAGTTACCCAAGGGGGCGGTCATGGGTCCGGTCCGACGATGGGGCCCCACCGTGGCCGTCAACCTGACCCTCGGGGTCTTCGCCATCGTGCCGCTGTGGCTGACGGCGCTCTTCGTGATGAGCCGCCCGCTGACGGCCCCGGGTCTCACTACCGGCGGGGACGTGGACGACGACCTGCTCTCCTGGCTGATGCTCCTGGCCCCGCCGTGGGCGGTCCTCCTCGGCCTGTGGATCCCCGCCAACATCCGGACCCGGCGCGGCACGGGCGTGTCACGGTGCCGCCACTGGGCCGTCGGATCGGCGTTGGTCCTGACACCGCTGCCGGCGCTGACGGCGCTGTTGGTCCTGGTCGAGGGCTGAGGGAACCAGCCGCGCGACGGCCGGCCCGCGCCCCGACGGACGCGGACCGGACCCCGGGGCTCAGCCCGCCAGCCCCAACTCCCGCGCGATCAGCATCCGCTGGACCTCGCTCGTGCCCTCGCCGATCTCCAGGATCTTCGAGTCGCGCCACATGCGGGCGACCGGATACTCGTTCATGAAGCCGTAGCCGCCGTGGACCTGCGTGGCGTCGCGCGCGTTGTCCACGGCCACCGTGGACGAGTACAGCTTCGCCAGCGCCGCCTCCTTCTTGAAGGGTTCGCCGGCCACCAGACGGCTCGCCGCGTCACGCCAGGCGAGCCGGGCCGTGTGCGCCTTCATCTCCATGTCGGCGATCTTGAACTGGATGGCCTGGTTGGCGCCGATCGGACGGCCGAACGCGTGCCGCTCCCTGGCGTACTTGACCGACTCGTCCACGCAGCCCTGCGCCAGACCGGTGGCCAGCGCCGCGATGGCGATCCGGCCCTCGTCCAGGATCCGCAGGAACTGCGCGTACCCGCGGCCCTCCTCGCCCAGCAGGTTCGCCGCCGGCACCCGCACGTCCTGGAACGACAGCTCCCGCGTGTCCGAGGCGTTCCAGCCGACCTTCGAGTACGGCGCCGCCACCGTGAAGCCCGGCGTGCCCGACGGCACGATGATCGCCGAGATCAGCGGCCTGCCGTCCGGCTTGCGGCCGGTGACCGCCGTGACCGTCACCAGCCCCGTGATGTCGGTGCCCGAGTTGGTGATGAAGCACTTCGTGCCGTTGATCACCCACTCGCCGGTCGCCTCGTCCAGCCGGGCCGTCGTACGGGTCGCGCCCGCGTCACTGCCGCCGTCCGGCTCCGTCAGGCCGAACGCGCCCAGCATCTCGCCCGAGCACAGCCGGGGCAGCCACTCCCGCTTCTGCTCCTCGGTGCCGAACAGGTGCAGCGGCATCGCGCCGAGCGAGACACCGGCCTCCAGCGTGATCGCCACCGACGAGTCCACCCGGGCCAGTTCCTCCAGGGCCACCCCCAGCGCGAAGTAGTCGCCGCCCATGCCGCCGTACTCCTCCGGGAACGGCAGCCCGAACAGCCCCATGCGGCCCATTTCCCGCACGATCTCGTACGGGAACTCGTGCCGCTCGTAGAAGTCGCCGATCTTCGGCGCCACCACGTCGTGCGCGAACTCCTCCACGGTGCGGCGGAGTTCTTCCAGTTCGGGGGAGAGCTTGTGGTCCATGTCGTTCACTGCTCCTGGTGGGAGAGGGCTCGGACGGTGCGGGACGGGCTGGGTCGGCCCAGGTGGGCGGCCATCCAGACGCTTGTGGCGACCAGACGGTCGAGATCGACCCCGGTGTCGATGCCGAGTCCGCGCAGCATCCACACGAGGTCTTCGGTGGCGAGGTTTCCGGTGGCGGACTTCGCGTACGGGCAGCCGCCCAGTCCGCCGGCCGAGGCGTCGACGGTGGTCACGCCCCGCTGGAGCGCGGCCAGCGTGTTGGACAGGGCCTGCCCGTAGGTGTCGTGGAAGTGCACGCCCAGCGCGGCCACGGGGACGTCCGCCCCGTCGAGCGCGCCGAGCAGCGCCGTCACATGACCGGGCGTCGCCACACCGATGGTGTCGCCCAGGCTCAGCTCGTCGCAGCCCATGTCGAGCAGCGCCCGGCACACCCGCACCACCTGCGGGACGGGCACCGCGCCCTCCCACGGATCGCCGAAGCACATCGACAGATAGCCGCGGACGTGGACGCCCTCCGCCTTGGCCCGCCGCACCACCGGCTCGAACATCGCCAGCGACTCGTCCACCGTGCGGTTGAGGTTGGCCCTGGCGAACGACTCCGTGGCACTGGCGAACACCGCGACCCGCCGGGCGCCGAGCGCCAGCGCACGGTCCAGACCGCGCTCGTTCGGCACCAGCACCGGCAGGGACACCGGCAGGTCCGCCACCGCCGCGTACAGGTCCTCGGCGTCCGCCAGCTGGGGCACCCACTTGGGGTGGACGAAGCTCGTCGCCTCGATCGTGGACAGGCCGGTGCCGGCCAGACGGCGGACGAACTCCGCCTTGACGGCCGTCGCCACGGTCGCCTTCTCGTTCTGCAGCCCGTCGCGCGCGCCCACCTCGTGGATGCGCACCCGCGCCGGCAGGCCCTGGGCCGCTACGGTCATGGGCAGGCCCAGCTCCGTGGCGTTCATGCCGTCTCCTCCTCCACGGGCGCGATCACCGCGAGCACCTGGTCCATGGCGACCGTCGTGCCCGGGGCCACGTCCAGTTCGGTGACCGTGCCGGCGTGCGGGGCGGAGATGACGTGCTCCATCTTCATCGCCTCCACCACCAGCAGGCTCTGCCCGGCGCTCACCTCGTCGCCGACGGCCACCTTCACCACCGTCACCGTGCCGGGCATCGGCGCGGTCAGCGAGTCGGCGCCGCCCTGGCCGGCCCGGGTGAGGGACGCGGCCACCGGGTCGTGGTCGCGCACCTGCCAGGCGTCGCCGTCCCGGCCGAGCCAGGTGCCGTCCGGCAGGGCGGCGAAGGTGTGGGCGACACCGTCGAGCGAGACGGTGAAGCGGTCCTCGCCGTCCGGGACCGCGGACCCCCGCAGCGGTGTGTCCGCCCCCGGCGGCAGCACCTCCGTCCCGCCGTCCGGGGTGCTGCGCACCCGCACGGTGACCGGGTCGTGGCCGGGCACCCGCAGGTGGTGCGCCGTCCAGACCCGCTCGCCGCCCATGCGCCAGCCGTCCGCGGCGGCGAACGGGTCCGCCCAGCCGGCGGCGTCGCGCACCGGCGCGAGGCGGGCCTGACGCAGCAGCGCCGCCGCCGCGTACGCCTCGGCCGGCACCTCGTCCGGCACCAGGGCGTCCACCTCGCGCTCGACCAGCCCCGTGTCCAGCTCGCCCGCCACCACCGCCGGATGCGCCAGCAGCCGCCGCAGGAACCCGGCGTTGGTCTGCACGCCCAGCGTCACCGTCCGCCCCAGCGCCGCCCGCAGCCTGCGCAGCGCGCTCGCCCGGTCGGGGCCGTACGCGATGACCTTGGACAGCATCGGGTCGTAGAGGCTGCCGACCTCGGTGCCCTCGCTCAGCCCGGAGTCGGTGCGCACGCCGTCGCCCTGCGGCTCGCGCAGCCTGAGCACCGTGCCGCCGGAGGGGAGGAAGCCGCGCGCCGGGTCCTCCGCGCACAGCCGCGCCTCCACCGCGTGCCCGGTGAGCGTGACGTCGTCCTGCCCGAACGCCAGCGGTTCGCCCGCCGCCACCCGCAGCTGCCACTCCACCAGGTCGAGGCCCGTGACCAGCTCGGTCACCGGGTGCTCCACCTGGAGCCGGGTGTTCATCTCCATGAAGTAGTACGACGACGGGTCCGTGCCCGGCACGATGAACTCCACCGTGCCCGCCCCCCGGTAGCCGCAGGAGCGGGCCGCCTGCACCGCCGCCTCGCCCATCGCCGCCCGGGTCTCCTCGTCGAGGAGCACGCTGGGCGCCTCCTCGATGATCTTCTGGTGCCGGCGCTGCAGCGAGCACTCGCGCTCGCCCAGGTGCACCACGCTGCCGTGGCCGTCCGCCAGGACCTGGATCTCGATGTGCCGGGGCCGGTCGACCCACCGCTCCACCAGCAGCGTGTCGTCGCCGAAGGAGGCGCGGGCCTCGCGCCGCGCGGCGGCGATCTCGTCGGCCAGCCGCTCCGCGTCCCGCACCAGGCGCATGCCCTTGCCGCCGCCGCCCGCGGACGGCTTCAGCAGCACCGGCATGCCGATGCCGCGCGCCGCCTCGACGAGCTGCCCGTCCGTCAGACCGCTGCCGCTGGAGCCGGGCACCACCGGCACTCCGGCCGCCCGCACCGTCTCCTTCGCCCGGATCTTGTCGCCCATCAGGGCGATCGCGTCCGCCGGCGGCCCGATGAACACCAGCCCCGCCTCGGCGCACGCCCGCGCGAACCCGGCGTTCTCGGCGAGGAAGCCGTACCCCGGGTGCACCGCCTGCGCGCCGGTGCGGGCGGCGGCGTCGAGGAGCCGCTCCACCGACAGGTAGCTCTCCGCCGCGGGCGCCGGCCCGATCCGCACCGCCGTGTCGGCCTCCCGCACGTGCCGGGCGTCGGCGTCCGCGTCGGAGTACACGGCCACCGAGCGCACGCCCATCGACCGCAGCGTGCGGATGACGCGGACGGCGATCTCGCCCCGGTTGGCCACAAGCACTGTCTCGAACATCGTTGTCCGTTCCCTCACATCCGGAAGACGCCGAACTGGGGGTCGCCCAGTGGCGCGTTGGCGCACGCGGTCAGGGCCAGGCCCAGCACCTGCCGGGTCTCCATCGGGTCGATCACGCCGTCGTCCCAGAGGCGGGCCGTCGCGTAGTAGGCGTTCCCCTGGCGCTCGTACTGGGCGCGGATCGGGGCCTTGAAGGCGTCCTCGTCCTCGGCCGGCCACTCCTCGCCGCGCGCCTGGAGCTGGTCCCGCTTGACGGTCGCGAGGACCGACGCGGCCTGCTCGCCGCCCATCACCGAGATCTTCGCGTTGGGCCACATCCACAGGAAGCGGGGCGAGTACGCCCGCCCGCACATCGAGTAGTTGCCCGCGCCGTACGACCCGCCGACCACCACCGTCAGCTTCGGCACCCGTGTGCAGGCGACCGCCGTGACCATCTTGGCGCCGTGCTTGGCGATGCCGCCCGCCTCGTAGTCCCGGCCCACCATGAAGCCCGAGATGTTCTGCAGGAACACCAGCGGGATGCCGCGCTGGTCGCACAGCTCGATGAAGTGGGCGCCCTTCTGCGCGGACTCGGAGAACAGGATGCCGTTGTTGGCGACGATCCCCACCGGGTGGCCGTGGATCCGGGCGAAGCCGGTGACCAGGGTCTGCCCGAACTCCGCCTTGAACTCGGCGAACCGGGAGCCGTCCACCACCCGCGCGATGATCTCCCGCACGTCGTAGGGGGTGCGGGAGTCCACCGGCACCGCGCCGTACAGCCCCGCCGGGTCCACCTTCGGCTCGACGGCCGGCTCCACCCGCCAGGGGAGGGAACCCCGCTCGGGGAGCGTGGAGACGATGGTGCGCACGATCCGCAGCGCGTGCGCGTCGTCCTCCGCCAGGTGGTCGGTCACGCCCGACACCCGCGAGTGGACCTCGCCGCCGCCCAGCTCCTCCGCCGTGACCACCTCACCGGTGGCCGCCTTCACCAGCGGCGGGCCGCCGAGGAAGATCGTGCCCTGGTTCCGCACGATCACCGCCTCGTCGCTCATCGCCGGGACGTACGCCCCGCCCGCCGTGCACGAGCCGAGCACCGCCGCGATCTGCGGGATGCCCGCGCCGGACATCCGGGCCTGGTTGTAGAAGATCCGCCCGAAGTGGTCCCGGTCCGGGAACACCTCGTCCTGCATCGGCAGGAAGGCGCCGCCCGAGTCCACCAGGTAGACGCAGGGCAGGCGGTTGTCGAGGGCCACCTCCTGGGCGCGCAGGTGCTTCTTCACGGTCATCGGGTAGTACGTGCCGCCCTTGACCGTGGCGTCGTTGGCGACGACCACGCACTCCCGGCCGCTCACCCGGCCGATCCCGGCGATCACACCGGCCGCCGGGGCCTGCCCCTCGTACATCCCGTCGGCCGCCAGCGGGGCCAGCTCGAGGAAGGGCGAGCCGGGGTCGAGGAGGGTGTCCACCCTCTCGCGCGGGAGCAGCTTCCCGCGCGCGGTGTGCCGCGCCCGCGCCTTCTCGCCGCCGCCGAGGGCGGCCGCGGCCAGCTTGCCGCGCAGCTCCTCCACGAGCGCGCGGTGCGCCTCCTCGTTGGCCCGAAAGGCCTCCGACGCGGGATCGGCCGCGCTGTGAAGCTCCGGTGCCTCATGCATCCTGCGGGTCCCCTCACCTTGTTAATGAGCGTTAACGCATTTCCTCCAGGTTAACGACCGCTAACCCCGCTGTCTAGAATCGTTCCCATGGCCACGAGAACCGACGCCCCCACCCGCCGCGAACAGATCCTCAGGGAGGCCGCCCGGCTCTTCGCCGAGCGCGGTTTCCACGGCGTCGGGGTCGACGAGATAGGCGCCGCGGTCGGCATCAGCGGACCCGGCCTCTACCGGCACTTCGCGGGCAAGGACGCGATGCTCGCGGAGCTGCTGGTAGGGATCAGCGACTCGCTGCTGACCGGCGCCAAGCGGCGCCTGGGGGACGCCGACGGAGCGGCACCCGAGGCGGTCCTCGACTCGCTGATCGAGGGGCACATCGACTTCGCGCTCGACGACCGCCCCCTCATCACCCTGCACGACCGGGAGCTGGACCGCCTCCGGGACAGCGACCGCAAGCTGGTCCGCCAGCTCCAGCGGCAGTACGTCGAGCTGTGGGTGGGCGTGGTGCGCGAGGTGTACCCGGAGCTGGCCGAACCGGCCGCCCGCTCGGCCGTGCACTCGGTGTTCGGCCTGCTCAACTCCACCCCGCACCTGACCCGCCCCGGCTCTCTGCCCGGCCGGACGGGGACCGCCGAACTGCTGCACCGGATGGCCCGGGGCGCGTTCGCGGCGGCGGGCGCGCCCTGACCCCGGCGGAGTGACGAGCGTTACGGGGTGTCCGGTCTGGACGGCCGCGGATACTCGCCGGTACCTTTGTCTGAGCAAGCGCTTAGACATGCCAACGGTACGTGGAGGTGGGCGTTCGTGCGCCGTACGGTGTTCAACGAGGATCACGAGGCGTTCCGGGAGACGATCCGCGCCTTCATCGAGGCCGAGGTCGTCCCCGTCTACGACGAGTGGTTCGCGGCGGGCCAGGCGCCCCGCGACTTCTACTACAAGCTCGGTGAGCTGGGCGTCTTCGGTATCAGCGTGCCGGAGGAGTACGGCGGCGCGGGCATGGACACCCACAAGTTCGAGGCCGTCCTCTACGAGGAGACCGCCCGGGCGGGCGTCCAGTTCGGCGGCTCCGGCGTGCACGTGCTGCTCGCCCTGCCCTACCTCAAGATGCTGGCCACCGACGAGCAGAAGAAGCGCTACCTCCCGAAGTTCGTCACCGGCGAGGAGATGTGGGCCATCGCGATGACCGAGCCGGGCACCGGCTCCGACCTCGCGGGCATGAAGACCACCGCCAAGCTCAGCGAGGACGGCACCCACTACGTCCTCAACGGCGCCAAGACCTTCATCACCGGCGGCGTCCACGCCGACAAGGTGATCGTCTGCGCCCGCACCGCCGCCCCGACGGCCGAGGACCGCCGCCACGGCATCTCCCTGTTCGCCGTCGACACCAAGTCCGAGGGCTACTCCGTCGGCCGCAAGCTGGACAAGCTGGGCCTGAAGACCTCCGACACCGCCGAGCTGGCGTTCGTCGACGTCAAGGTCCCCGTCGAGGACCTGCTCGGCGAGGAGAACAAGGGCTTCTCCTACCTCGGCCACAACCTGGCCTCCGAGCGCTGGGGCATCGCCTTCGGCGCCTACGCCCAGGCCAAGGCCGCCGTCCGGTTCGCCAAGCAGTACGTGCAGGAGCGCACCGTCTTCGGCAAGCCGGTCGCCCACTTCCAGAACACCAAGTTCGAGCTGGCCGCCTGCCAGGCCGAGGTGGACGCCGCCGAGGCCGTCGCCGACCGCGCCACCGAGGCCCTGGACGCCGGCGAGCTCACCCCCGCCGAGGCCGCCTCCGCCAAGCTGTTCTGCACCGAGGTCGCCCACCGCGTCATCGACCGCTGCCTCCAGCTGCACGGCGGCTACGGCTACATGAACGAGTACCCGATCGCCCGCCTGTACGCGGACAACCGCGTCAACCGCATCTACGGCGGCACCAGCGAGATCATGAAGACGATCATCGCGAAGGACATGGGCCTGTAAGCCCCGCGAAATCCCTGCCGTATACAACTGACCTCATGAGTCAGGCACTACAGGACCTCCTCGATCTGCTCGACCTGGAGCAGATCGAGGAGGACATCTTCCGCGGCCACTCCCGGACCGCCGTCGTCCCCCGCGTCTTCGGCGGGCAGGTCGCGGCGCAGGCACTGGTCGCCGCCGGGCGCACCGTCCCCGAGGACCGGCCCGCCCACTCCCTGCACGCGTACTTCCTGCGCCCCGGCGACCCCGGCGCGCCCATCGTCTACACCGTCGACCGGATCCGCGACGGCCGCTCCTTCACCACCCGCCGGGTGGTCGCCGTCCAGCACGGAAAGCCGATCTTCCACCTCTCGGCGTCCTTCCAGACGTACGAGGAGGGCCTGGACCACCAGGAGCCGATGCCGCCCGCACCGGACCCCGCCGCCCTGCCCACCTCCGAGGAGCGGCTGCGCGGCTACACCCACCTCGACCCCGAGGTCGTGGACCGCTTCCTGGAGGCCCGCGCGGCGGTCGACCTGCGCTACGCCGACGAGCCGCCCTACGGCCGCTTCGGCGAGCCCCGCGCACCGCACTCCCAGGTGTGGTTCCGCACCAACGGCAAACTGGCGGACGACCCCCTGCTGCACGTCGTCCTCGCCACCTACGTCTCCGACATGACGCTGCTGGACTCGGTCCTGCTCGCCCACGGCCGCGGCGGCTGGGCCGTCGGTGACGTCGTCGGCGCGTCCCTGGACCACGCGATGTGGTTCCACCGCCCGTTCCGCGCCGACGAGTGGCTGCTCTACGACCAGCAGTCCCCGTCGGCCCACGGCGGCCGGGGCCTCGGCCAGGCCCGCATCTACACCCAGGACGGCCGCCTCGCCGTCTCGGTCATCCAGGAGGGCGTGGTCCGCGTCCCGCGCCCCTGAGCCGGCTCCGGACGTCCTCTCCCCCTCCGCGACGCCGGAAGCGGCACCCGGCACGTGTCCCGCGCACGGGTCGGACGGCGGTCCGCGTCCCAGTGGACCGTTCCATGCGGTCGGCATCCGCGCTGGTCAGCGACCGTTCCAGCGTTCCGGCGTCCCATGATGGGCGGCTGATGTGGCGGGTGGGACGGATCACGGCACAAGCTGCGGTCATCCCAGCGGCCCGCTGGACGATCCACCTCGTCACACCAAGGAGACCCTCATGCGTTCACGCTTCACCACCCGCTCCGCCCGCATGACCCTGGCCGTCCTCGCCGCGCTCGCCCTCGGTGGCGCCGCCACCGCCACGGCCACCGCCGACAGCTCCGGCTCCGGCACCCAGGCCTGCGCGACCAGCGACCTGACCTTCTCCGTCAAGACCGAGACCGAGGCGGGCGGTTACTACCTGATCACCGCCAAGGCCAAGCCCGGCATCATCTGCCACCTGGAGGGCGTGTCCCCCTCCGCCTCCTTCGGCTCCCACCCCAACACCGGGGTCTCGCCCGCCGAGCAGAGCGCCGGCGACGACGTCGTCCTCGCCGGCTCCGCCGCCGCCTACGCCGGCATCAACCCCAAGAGCACGGCCGACGACAACGGCGTGCAGTTCGACCAGCTCCACCTCTCGGTCGCCGGCGACGAGGAGAACTCCGTCACGCTCCAGCTCCCCGACACCGCCACGGTCGACCGGCCCATCGCCACCAACTGGCACGCCGACCCCGCCGACGCCGTCCCGTTCATCGGCTGACCCTCGCGTCCACCAGCTGCCCCGTCGGCCGGGAGTGTCCCCCGCACCCGGCCGACGCGGGCGTTTCACCGCGTCAGGCCGGCCTCCGCCAGCAGATACGCCGTCATCGGGTCGTAGTGGCGGGGGCTGGTGACGTGGTCGTCGAGGGGGACCGTCACCTGTACGGTGCCCTCCGCCTCGGCCAGGAACAGGGCCGGGTCGTTGCAGTCGGCGTAGCCCACCGAGTCGACGCCGTGCTGTCCGGCGTAACCGGCCCAGCCGTGGTCGGCGACGACCAGGTCGGGCAGCGGGCGGCCCTCGCGCTCCAGGGCGGTCAGGATCGCCTTCATCGGCTCACCGGAGTGCGTGTGCCACAGCGTGGCGCCGTGCTCCAGCACCGCCACGTCCGCGAACTGCATCACATAGCCCTCGTCCGTGACCAGCCCGTCCGGGATCACCACGATCTCGCAGCCGGCGGCGCGCAGCGCGGCCGCCGTCGCCCGGTGCACGTCCAGCAGCCCGCCCGGGTGACCGGTCGCGAACAGCACCCGCTGCCGCCCGTCCGCCGCCTTCCGCAGCCGCCCGGCCAGGCGCTCCAGACCGTCCACCGTCAGCTCCGGGTCGATGGTGTCCTGCCCGTACCGGTGCTCGGGGTCGTCGTTGACGCCGACCCGCTCCGCCATCACCGCGAGCACGTCCTGCTCGTCGGTCCAGCGGTCGCCGAGCTCCAGGCCGAGCCAGTAGTGGCGGTCGCCGTTCGCCAGTTTGCGGTAGTGGGAGAGGTTGTTCTCACGCGGCGTGGCGACGTCGCCCGCGATCCGCGTGGCGACGAGGTGTTCGACGAGTTCGGCTCGGCTGGGTGTCCCGGATATCGGCATGCCCCCCATTGTGGAGCAGCGCCCGGTGCGCGTCCCCGGCGTATCGCCTCCTGGGACGTGCGTCACGTGCTCAGCCGGCTGGGTACGGATACTCAGGGCGCCCGGCCCTCACGTGCGCCGCAGCGCGAACCACAGCTCCATCCGCACGTCCGGATCGTCCAGGTCCGCCCCCAGCAGCGCGGCGCACCGCGCGATCCGCTGCCGCACCGTGTTGCGGTGCACCGCCAGCGCCACCGCCGTACGGTCCCAACTGCCGTGCAGGGACAGCCAGGTGCGCAGCGTCTCGGTGAGCGCGGGGACGGCCGCTACCGGCGCGAGCAGCGCCCGGGCGTGCGCCTCGGCGTCGTCCGGCGGGACGAGGTCGGTGAGGGCGGGCCGGCCGCCGTGCCGGACCAGCGGGGTGCGGGTGGCGCGGGCCCGGGCCAGGGCGCGGGCGGCCTCCGTGTCGGCGGCCGGCCAGTCGTGCGGGGCGACCGCCGTGCTGACGCCGAGGGTCCAGCCCGGCAGCGCCGCCACGGCCCGCTCGGCCGGCACCAGGACCCGTACGGTCCCGCCGACCGGATCCACCAGCGCCGACCCGAGCGCGGCGCCCAGCGCGGAGGCGGCCACGGCGTCCGGTGCCCGCCCGTGCGGCGCCGGCCCGTCCGGCGCGCCGTGCACCACCCGCCACCGCTCCCCGCCGAGCAGCGGCGCCACCTCCTCGGGCGCACCGCCCAGCAGCAGCCGTACGAGCGCGGACGCGCGGGCCGCGCCGGTACCGCTCGGCTGCTCACCGGTGAGCAGGGACAGCAGTACGGCGGCCACCGACGTGATCGTGTGGTCCCCCGGATCGCGCTGCGGGGCGGCGACCGCGAGCACGAAGCCCCGCCCGTTGCCGAGCGCGTGGGCGACCAGCCGGACACCGCCGGCGGTGTCGCTCGCGGAGGCGGGCCGCCCGGCGCCGGGGCGCACCACCCCCGCCAGCTCCGCCAGTGCCGCCCCGGCCTCCGCGCCCGGGTCCCGCCCCGCCCCGGCCAGCTCCGTGCCCTCCGGGCCGTACAGGACCGCCCGGCCGTCCAGGCGGCGGGCGAGCTGGTGCAGGACGGACGGCACGGGATCCGGGCGGGCCGCGGCGGTGGCCAGACCCTGCTGGGCCTCCGACACACGGCGCAGCTCCGCCAGGCGGGCCTGTGCCATCAGCTGCCACACCGCGCGCGCCACCGCGGAGAACGTGGTCCGCGGCGGCACCTCCAGCAGCGGCAGCCCGTGCATCGCGCACGCCTCCACCAGCGCCGCCGGCACCGTGTCGTGCACCGGTGCCACACCGAACCCGAGCGCCGCGCCGCCCGCCGCCACGATCCGCCCCACGTACGCGTCGAAGTACCCCGCCCCCGCCCCCTCCGGGACGTGCACCCCCGCCGTCAGCAGCAGTTCCCCGCCCAGCAGATACGGGTAGGGGTCCGCCATCTCCGAGGTGTGCGCCCAGTGCACGACGACACCGGGGTCGTCGGGCCCCGCGATCCGGCGCAGGCCGAGGTCCGCGCGTGCCAGCAGCGCGTCCAGGGGCACGGGCGGTGTGGGCGGAACCGCGGGATCCGGCATGGTGGACGTTTCCTCCATCCCGTTCGGCTGGACTGGATGAAACGTACACTTCGCAGTCGCTTTCCGGCCACCTAGGGTCGGGTCGACCGGCAGCCCGCGGGTACGGGCGGATGTCCCCGCGACGAGCCGCCGGACAGCACGTCCCCCTGCACGACACGCCACCGACAGTGCGCGAAGGAGGCCCCGCATGGCCGTCGACTACCTGGTCATCGTCGTCTATCTGGCCGGCATGCTGGCCATGGGCTGGTGGGGCATGCGCCGCGCCAGGTCCAAGAGCGAGTTCCTGGTGGCCGGCCGCCGCCTGGGCCCCGTCCTGTACTCCGGCACCATGGCCGCCATCGTCCTCGGCGGCGCGTCCACCATCGGCGGCGTCGGCCTCGGCTACCAGTACGGCCTCTCCGGCGCCTGGATGGTGTTCACCATCGGCCTCGGCCTGCTCGCCCTCAGCGTCTTCTTCTCCGCCCGCATCGCCCGCCTGAGGGTCTTCACCGTCTCCGAGATGCTCGACCTGCGCTACGGCGGCCGGGCCGGCGTCATCTCCGGCGTCGTCATGTGGGCCTACACCCTCATGCTCGCCGTCACCTCGACCATCGCCTACGCCACCATCTTCGACGTCCTGTTCGACATCAACCGCACCCTCGCCATCGTCCTCGGCGGTTCCATCGTGGTCGCCTACTCGACGCTCGGCGGCATGTGGTCGATCACCCTGACCGACATGGTGCAGTTCGTCGTCAAGACGATCGGCGTGCTGCTCCTGCTGCTGCCCATCGCCGTCGTCAAGGCGGGCGGCTTCGGCGAGATGAGGGCGCAGCTGCCCACCGAGTACTTCGACCCGCTGGGCATAGGCGGCGAGACCCTCTTCACCTACGTCCTGATCTACACCTTCGGCATGCTGATCGGCCAGGACATCTGGCAGCGGGTGTTCACCGCCCGCAGCGACCGCACGGCCCGCTGGGGCGGCACCGTCGCCGGCACCTACTGCCTCGCCTACGCCCTCGCCGGCGCCGTCATAGGCACCGCCGCCAAGGTCCTCTACCCGAAGCTCGCCAGCCCCGACGACGCCTTCGCCACCCTCGTCAAGGACGAACTGCCCGTCGGTGTCCGCGGACTCGTCCTGGCCGCCGCCCTCGCCGCCGTGATGTCGACCTCCTCCGGCGCCCTGATCGCCTGCGCCACCGTCGCCAACAACGACATCTGGTCGCGGCTGCGCGGCATCGTGCGCCCCTCCGGCGAGCAGCATGACGACGTGAAGGGCAACCGCGCGTTCATCCTCCTCATGGGCCTCGCCGTGATCGGCACCGCCATCGCGCTGAACGACGTCGTCCAGGCGCTGACCGTGGCGTACAACCTGCTGGTCGGCGGACTGCTCGTGCCGATCCTCGGCGGGCTGCTGTGGAAGCGGGGCACCGTGCAGGGCGCGCTCGCCGCCGTCGCCGTCGGCGGACTGGCCGTCGTCGCCCTGATGGCGGCCTACGGCATCCTCGCCAACGAGCCCGTCTCCTACGGCCTGCTCGCCTCCCTCGCCGCCTACGTCGCGGTCTCCCTGGCGACCCGGCCCACCGACCCGGCCGTCCTGGCCGCCTGGCGCGACCGCCTCGCCGGACGCGCCCCCGCATCCGCCCCCGAATCCGTGTCCGAGCAGGTCCCCGCCGCCCAGTAGAGTCATCAGGGCAAGCAGTGCATACGCGATGAAGCGTAGGAAAGAAGGCAGTTCCCCATGAGCAGCAACGAGACGCCCCGCGGTCCCGTCGACTCGTCCCGCGTCCCGCGCTACGCCGGTCCCGCGACGTTCGCCCGGCTGCCCCGCCTCGACGAGGTCGGCCGCGCCGACGTCGCCGTGGTCGGCGTGCCGTTCGACTCGGGCGTCTCCTACCGGCCGGGCGCCCGCTTCGGCGGCAACGCCATCCGCGAGGCGTCCCGGCTGCTGCGCCCCTACAACCCCGCGCAGGACGCCTCGCCCTTCGCCCTCGCGCAGGTCGCGGACGGCGGCGACATCGCCGTGAACCCGTTCAACATCAACGAGGCCGTCGAGACGGTCGAGGCCGCCGCCGACGACCTCCTCGGCACCGGCGCCCGCCTGATGACCCTCGGCGGCGACCACACCATCGCCCTGCCGCTGCTCCGCTCCGTCGCCAGGAAGCACGGCCCGGTCGCCCTGCTCCACTTCGACGCCCACCTCGACACCTGGGACACCTACTTCGGCGCCGAGTACACCCACGGCACCCCGTTCCGCCGCGCGGTCGAGGAGGGCATCCTCGACACCTCCGCGCTCTCCCACGTCGGCACCCGCGGCCCCCTGTACGGCAAGCAGGACCTCACCGACGACGAGAAGATGGGCTTCGGCATCGTCACCTCCGCCGACGTCTACCGCCGGGGCGCCGACGAGGTCGCCGACCAGCTCCGCCAGCGCATCGGCGACCGCCCGCTGTACATCTCCATCGACATCGACTGCCTGGACCCCGCCCACGCGCCCGGCACCGGTACCCCCGAGGCCGGCGGCATGACCTCCCGCGAACTGCTGGAGATCCTGCGCGGACTGGCCTCCTGCAACCTGGTCTCCGCGGACGTCGTCGAGGTGGCCCCCGCGTACGATCACGCCGAGATCACCTCGGTGGCCGCCTCCCACACGGCGTACGAGCTGACCACGATCATGTCCCGTCAGATTGCGGAGGCCCGCGCGAAGTGACGCACGACCACGACCTGGTGCTCCGCCCGACCGCCGCGCAGACGGAGGCGGCGCTCAGCCCCCCTCCCGGCCGCAACGGCGGTGACCTGGTCGTGGAGACCCTGGCCGGGCTCGGCGCGACCACCGTCTTCGGCCTGCCCGGCCAGCACGCCCTCGGCATGTTCGACGCCCTGCGCCGCTCGGACCTCCGGTACATCGGCCTGCGCGTGGAGAACAACGCCGGTTTCGCGGCGGACGCGTACGGCCGGATCACCGGCGAGGCGGCCCCGCTGCTGCTGTCGACGGGCCCGGGAGCCCTCACCTCCCTGGCGGCGCTGCAGGAGGCGGCTGCGGCCTCCGCCCCCGTGCTCGCGATCGGCAGCCAGGTCCCGACGGCCGGGCTGGGCGGCGGCCGGCACGGCTACCTCCACGAACTCCCCGACCAGGCGGCCTCGTTCCGCGGTGTGGTCAAGTCCGTCCACACCGTGCGCACGGCGTCCCAGATCCCCTCGGCGATCGCGGCGGCCTGGAAGTCGGCGCTGACCGTTCCGCACGGGCCGGTCTGGGTGGAGATCCCGCAGGACGTCCTCCTCGCGGAGACCGTCCTGCCGGTGGTGACGGCCATGGACGCCACCCCGGACGAACTGCCCCCGCGCCCCGAACTCACCGCCCTCGCCGCCCACTTGCTGACGCACGCCGCCCGCCCGGCGATCATCGCGGGCGGGGGAGTGGTCCGCTCGGACGCCTCCGGCAAGCTGAAGCGGCTCGCCGAGCGGCTGCGGGCGCCCGTGGTCACCACCCCCGGCGGCAAGGGCGCCTTCCCCTGGAAGCACCCGCTGTCGCTCCAGTCCTGGCTGGAGGACCGCCACACCACCGACTTCCTGGAGGACGCCGACGTCCTGCTCGTCGTCGGCTCCGGCCTCGGCGAACTCTCCTCCAACTACCACACGTTCAGGCCCCGCGGCCGGGTGATCCAGATCGAGGCCGACCTCGGCAAGCTGGAGTCCAACCACCCCGGCATCGGCATCCACGCGGACGCGCGCCTCGCCCTCCAGGCGCTGCTGGAGACGGTGGAGCCCCGCGAGGACGCGACGGCCCCGGAGCGGGTGCGCGCGCTGCTGACGAAGGTCGCCGACCGAATCGCCGCCCAGGACCTCACCCTGGAACAGCAGGTCCTGGCGGCCGTGCGGCGCGCCCTCCCGGCGGACGCGCCGTCCTTCTGGGACATGACGATCCTGGCCTACTGGGCCTGGTCCGCCTTCGACGCCCAGGGCCCCAACCACCTGCACTCCGCGCAGGGCGCGGGCGGTCTCGGCTACGGCTTCCCGGCCGCCCTCGGCGCCGCGGTCGCCGACCCCACCCGCCCGGTGCTCGCGGTCTCCGGGGACGGCGGCGCCCTGTACTCCGTCGCCGAACTCGCCACGGCCCGCCAGTACGACCTCGACGTGACCTGGCTCATCGTCGACGACGGCGGTTACGGCATCCTCCGCGAGTACATGACCGACGCCTTCGGCGAGCCCACGGCGACGGAGCTGACCCGCCCGGACTACGTGGCCCTGGCGGAGTCCTTCGGCGTCCCGGGCGTGCGCACCACCCCCGAGACCTTGGAACGGGACCTCGCGGCGGCCCTGTCGGCTCCGGGACCGTCCGTCGTCGTCCTGCCGGCGCTGCTGCGGATGTTCGCACCGACGCACGGGGGGTGACCCGGGCGTCCGCGTCCCGTGCGACACCGGGCGGCGCGGAGGGACGGTCGCGGAGCCCGGCGCCGCGGGCCTTCCCGGCGGCACTGCCCGAGGGGCGGATCCTGTCCGGCACGGTCGCCGTGACCGGGCGGTCCGGCGTTTTTCGTGGCGTTGGGCGGCGGGCCCGCCGGACTGGTCGACCCCGGCGTGGGGTTCGTCACGGAGCCGGTGGCCCGGGACCGGTCACCGGTCCCGGACCGTGCGCGGCCCGGGCGTTCCGACGGCACCGGACCCGGGAGCACCGGTCCTGCGGGGGCGCTGTGGGTGCTCCCGGTCGGGATCCGGTGGTCAGCAGCCGCCCGGGCCGACCCCGTCGATGCGGCCGCCGAAGTCGCCGCGGTAGCGGGAGCGCCAGTCGCCGTTGAAGACGTCCCGCTTCTCGGTCGGCTGCCAGTTCACGAAGCAGGCCCGGGTGCTCGCCACGAACGAGCCGACGCGGTCGTGGAGCCGGGGCGGCATGTCGCGGTAGCCGCTGCGTGCGGTCCACTCCCAGTAGTCGCCGTCGGAGCCCTCGCCGCTCCAGAAGCACACCGACCCGTCGGGGCAGGCCGGGGGTGCGGCCGGCGCGGCGGACGCCGCGTGGGCGGGCAACAGGAGCGCGGTCAGGGCGAGGGCGGCGGCGAGGGACCAGGAACGAGTCTTCACGGCACTCTCCAGTAAGGCGTCGTGGAGGCATGGAATCGCCCCGGCGGACGTGCCGGGGCGATTCCATGGTCGCGGCGGGGCGGGGCCGATCGGCCCGGGCCGCGTTCCACACCACCTGATGGAGCGAACCGGAGGATCGCCGAGGTGTTTCCCGCCGAGCGGTGGGCGCCGCACGCGCGGGGCGTACGGGGGTGGGGTCCTGGGGGTGGGGTGCTGTCTCGGGGGTGTCGTGCGTGTGGGGTGTGCGGGGGACCGGCGCCCTGCGTCATCGGGTCGGCCCTGCTGGGGTGTCGGGCGGGGACGGCTCGCCCACGGACGTCCCGCGCACGCCCGCCGACGCCGGCCGGTCGGCCACGGGCGGACCGGGACGAGTGCCCGGGCCTCCGCTCGCCTGACTGCCGTCAGGTCGTGCCGGACGTCAGCGCGTGCCGGGGGCCCAGGGGGTGAGCAGGTCGCGGACCAGTTCGGCGAAGGCGTTGTCCAGGGCGTTCTCCCGCTCCTCGTCGCCCACGGCCTCGGGGCAGAGGGCGGCGGGCCGGGCGATCCAGAGGATCTTCCAGGGCCGGGAACCCAGTTCGGGGTGGCCCCAGATGCCGCCGTTCCGGCACAGGGGGTGCAGTACGTCGCTGACGCGTTCCGTCGCCGTCCGCATCAGCGAACCCTCGGTCGCCGTGTACGCCGCGGCGAAGGCCCGGGGCGCGGTCCGGGCGACGGCGGCCGTGGTCGGGTGACGGCGCACGACCCGTACGACCTCGGTCAGGTGCGCGGTGATCCCGGGGACGGTGCCGTCACTCGGGCAGGCGCGGTCCGCCGTGTCGAAGGCCTGTGCCAGCTCCATCCGCAGCGCGCGCAGATGCAGGGCGGAGGCCGTCTTCCAGTTGGAGTAGAGGAAGTTGCGCGTGGTTCCGCAGGCGCGGGCGACGGCTGTGAGGGAAACGTCCAGGCCGCCGGTGCGCATGAGGGTGCGCACGGTTCTGATCACGTGTCCTGTGCTGTGGGGGTTGTGGTCGTAGGCGAATCGGGAGCTCATGGCGGATACCTTGGAGAAAAAGCGTGAGCACGCGGCGGGTCAACGCCGGTTGGCCACTCAAATGAGCGACGTGAGCACAGTGAGGTCCCAAGTGTTCACACGTTTCCGGTGGGTGGGTCAGTGCCAGAGCGCGAACACCCTTATGGCCGCTCTCTCAACGGCAGAGCGTCGCGCAGGGCGAGATGCCAGGCGCTCTGGAGTTGGCCGACGACAGTCGGGTGTCGTGAACTTCGGCGACCTGCACGCCTTCGGAGCAGGCGACAGGAGGCCGGTCCTCGCACCACATCGAATTTCCCCCGGCGCCCCGCCCGAGGTGCGGCGCATGGGGGTACAGACCGAGAGGGGTGAGGCAGGGCGGCCGTTTGTCGGGCGGCGGACCGTCGCGACGGGCCGGGAGCGACTCTCGATCGCCTCACCCCAGCAGCTCGCCGAACTCCTTCCTGTCCTGGGCGAGACGTGCGGCGTAACCCGCGGAGAAGGCCGCCTGCTCGTCGGGCCCCATGGTGGCGTGGGGCAGGCGTGCCGACGGCAGGAGGTCCGGCAGCTCGCGGTAGACGGTCACCGCGGCCCTCCAGTGCTCACCTCCCCGGCTTCTGGCCCGGACGAGATGGGCAGCCAGGTGGGGCAGCTCCTCGCCCAGCAACTGCGCCGGGACCTTCTTCGAGAGGAACTCCTCCGGTTCGGGAGGCGATCCCTCCGACGTGGAGAGGAGCCGCAAGGTCCAGAGGGCGGCGAGCAGTCGCCCCGAAAGTGTGTGATCGCTCGGTGTCGCGTCAGCCATGAGGAAGTCTGCCCAGGCTCCGCCTCCGGCACCGGCCACCGTGGCGGCCGGTGCCGGTACCCGGTCTACCAGATCGACTCGACCCACTCCGGGTGGTCGATGAACGGGTTGCGGTTGTGCTGGTAGGAGCTGTGGATGACCTCGTTGCGGCGCTGTTCGAACGCGCTCGGCGGGTCCTCCTGGTGCCACTGCTTCAGGACCGAGAGACGGCCGTGGTACGGGGACGTGCCGTTGGTGACGGAGTCGTTGGGCTCCAGGTCGGGCCAGCCGTCGGTGCCCTCGTAGCGGACCGCCATGTAGAGGATCATGCGGGCCACGTCGCCCTTGACGGCGTCGCGGGGCTCGAAGGAGTTCGAGTCGGTGAGGCTGCCGCCGCTGTTGGTGAACGAGCTGCCGCCGTTGTCGAAGTCCTTGTTGCCGCGGATGGAGTTGACCTGGACGTCCTCGGGGCGCAGGTGGTGCAGGTCGGTGCCGGGGCCGGTGGAGGTACCGAAGTCGCCGTGGGACTTGGCCCACACGTGCTCGCGGTTCCAGTCGCCGGTGTCACCGCCGTTGAGTGACTTGCTGCGGGAGATGCCCGAGTACAGCAGGATCACGTTGCCGCTGTTGTTCGGGTCCTGGTCGGTGACCTTCAGCGCCTCCCAGACCGCCGAGTACGACAGCTTCGTCTGGTCGCTGATGATCGTGTTCAGGGAGTCCTTGAGGGCCGCGCCGGACTTGCCGATGGCGTCGGCGTAGTACGTGTCGTCGTACGCGGTGGCGGAGGCGGTGGCGGTGGCCGCCGTGCCGGTGGTGGCGGTCGCGGCGCCGGCGGAGGACGCGGTCAGCGCGGGGACGGAGAGGCCGACCAGGACGGCCGAGGTCGCCAGGGCGAGGCTCTTCCAGCGGCGGCGTATGGGTGTCACGGGCATGTGGGGACGTCCGATCTACGCGAGTTGAGTGAGCAGCCGCTGGCAGGGTGACATGGACATGTAGGCACGGGGGTGAAGGAGAGGTGTCGGTCATGTGTCGGTCCGTGGTGACGCGCCGTCACCCGGCCGTTCTACGGTGGCGGCATGCGCCTGAAGAGCCTCCTCGCCGCCACCACCGCGGCCCTCGCCGCCGCCGGCTGTCTGACCGCCGCGGGACCCGCGACCGCCCAGCCGCGCGCGCAGGGCACGGAAGACCACTCCTGCTCCTCGTCCGTCTCCATCGACGGCTTCTCCGACGCCCTCGACAAGACGCGCTACGAGGGAACCTACGTCGGCAACCTCTCCGCCCTCGCCCGTGACCGGGACGGCGCCGTCGCCGCCCTGTCCGACCGCTCCGCCCTGTTCCGCCTCGACGCGCGCACCCTGCGCCCCGAGGGCGTCGTCCCGCTCGCCGACGAGAACGGCGCCCCGCTCGACGCCGAAGGACTCGTCGCCCAGCGCGACGGCAGCCACCTCGTCTCCTCCGAGACCGAACCCACCGTGCGCCGCTACTCCCCGGCCGGGAAGATCCTCGACCGGCTGCCGGTACCGGAGGAGCTGAGCACCCGCGCCCGCCCCAACGGCACCTTCGAGGGCCTGACCCTCCTGCCCGGCGGCCGCACCCTGATCGCGTCGATGGAATACCCCCTCACCGGCGACCCCGCAGACCAGATCCGGATGCAGAGCTGGCAGCGCACCGCGCACGGCACCTTCCGGCTCGGCGCCCAGTACACCTACCGCGTCGACCAGGGCCTCGGCGTCAGCGAGATCACCGCCGTCCCCGACGGCCGCCTGCTGGTCCTGGAGCGGGGCTACACCTCCGGCGTCGGCAACACCGTCCGCCTCTACCTCGCCCACCGGCACGGCGACACCTACGGCAAGACGCTCCTCACCGACCTCGCCGACTGCCCCACCCTCGGCGCCACCGCCAAGCAGCCCCAGCCCAACCCGCTCCTCGACAACATCGAGGGCATGGCGGTCACCGGACGTCACCACGGCCGGCTGAAGGTGCTCCTGGTCAGCGACGACAACGAGAACACCAACCAGACGACCCGCCTCTACGCTCTGCGCGTACGCCTCCGACCGTAACGGCGGGATGAAATCCGCTGCTGAGCGCGTTGGTGCCTTCCGGTAGATCAGGACCAGCAGATCAGGACACCGGAGGGCACCCGCGTGACACCGCAACGGGGATGGGCACGGCGACTGGCCGGATACGCGTGGCGTCATCCCAAGGACGTCGTCCTCGCCCTGGGCTCGTCCCTCGCCGGCATGGCCGTGATGGCGCTGGTCCCGCTGATCACCAAGGTGATCATCGACGACGTGATCGGCGACAAGACCCGGGACATGGCCACCTGGGCCGGCCTGCTCATCGGGGCCGCGCTCGTCGTCTACGTCCTCACCTACATCCGCCGCTACTACGGCGGCCGGCTCGCCCTCGACGTCCAGCACGACCTGCGGACCGAGATGTACGGGACGATCACCCGGCTCGACGGCAGACGCCAGGACGAGCTGTCCACCGGACAGGTCATCGGCCGCGCCACCAGCGACCTCCAGCTGATCCAGGGCCTGCTCTTCATGCTGCCGATGACCATCGGCAACCTGCTGCTGTTCCTGATCTCCCTGGTGATCATGGCGTCGCTGTCGCTGCCGCTCACCCTGGTCGCCGTCGCCGTCGCCCCCGCCCTGTGGTGGATCGCCCAGCGCAGCCGCACCCGGCTGCACCCCTCCACCTGGTACGCGCAGGCGCAGGCAGGCGCCGTGGCCGGAGTGGTCGACGGCGCCGTCAGCGGCGTACGCGTGGTGAAGGGCTTCGGGCAGGAGGAGCAGGAGGCGGGCAAGCTGCGCGAGGTCGGCCGGCGGCTGTTCGCCGGACGGCTGCGCACGGTGCGGCTGAACTCCCGCTACACCCCGGCGCTCCAGGCCGTCCCCGCGCTCGGCCAGGTGGCGATGCTGGCGCTCGGCGGCTGGCTTGCGGTGCGCGGGCACATCACGCTGGGCACCTTCGTCGCCTTCTCCACCTACCTCGCCCAGCTCGTCGGCCCGGTCCGGATGCTGGCGATGGTCCTCACCGTCGGCCAGCAGGCCCGCGCCGGCACCGAACGCGTCCTGGAGCTGATCGACACCGAGCCGTCCCTGACCGACGGCACCAGGGAACTGCCGGCCGACGCCCCGGCGACCGTCGAGTTCGACGACGTCTCCTTCGGCTACGACCCCGGCCACCCGGTCCTCGACGGCCTCTCCTTCACGATCCGCCCCGGTGAGACCCTCGCCGTCGTCGGCTCCTCCGGCTCCGGCAAGTCCACCGTCTCCCTGCTCCTGCCGCGCTTCTACGACGTCACCCACGGCGCCGTCCTCGTCGGCGGCCACGACGTGCGCGAGCTGACCACCGCATCCCTGCGGGCGGCGATCGGACTGGTGCCGGAGGACTCCTTCCTCTTCTCCGACACCGTGCGCAACAACATCGCGTACGGCCGCCCGGACGCCACCGACGAGGAGATCACCGCCGCCGCGCGCGCGGCCCAGGCGGACCGGTTCATCAGCGAGCTGCCCGACGGCTACGACACCACCGTCGGCGAGCACGGACTGACCCTCTCCGGCGGCCAGCGCCAGCGCGTCGCCCTGGCCCGCGCGATCCTCACCGACCCCCGCCTGCTGGTCCTGGACGACGCCACCTCCGCCGTGGACGCCCGCGTCGAGCACGAGATCCACGAGGCCCTCAAGGGCGTCATGCGGGGCCGTACGACGCTGCTGATCGCCCACCGCCGCTCCACCCTCAACCTCGCCGACCGCATCGCCGTCCTCGACGGGGGCCGGCTCGCCGACATCGGCACCCACGAGGAGCTCCAGCGGCGCTCCGCGCTCTACCGCCGGCTGCTCACCGACCCCGACGAGCTGGGCGCCGTCTCCCCGGGCCACACCCCGCCCGCCGGACCGCAGGAGGAGGACACCTCCGTCCGCGCGGAACTGGACGCCGAGTTCGACGCCGAACGCGGGGTGACGCCCCGGCTGTGGACCGGCGACCGCGAACCCAAGGACACCGCCCTGGCCGGCACCCCGGCCACCCCGGAACTCCTCGCCCAGGTCGAGGCGCTGCCCCCGGCCGACGACGTCCCCGACGTCGACGAGGAGGACGCCGTCCGCCCGGAGGACTCCTACGGCCTGCGCCGCCTGCTGCGCGGCTTCGGACTGCCCCTCCTGGTCAGCCTCGGCCTGGTCGCCGTGGACGCCGGCATGGGGCTGCTGCTGCCGGTGCTGATCCGGCACGGCATCGACCAGGGCGTCACCGAGGCCGCGCTCGGCGCGGTGTGGGCGGCCTCGCTGCTCGGGCTGCTCGCCGTGGCCGCCCAGTGGGTGGCGCAGATCGGCGAGATGCGGATGACGGGACGCACCGGCGAACGCGTGCTGTACGCGCTGCGGCTGAAGATCTTCGCCCAGCTCCAGCGGCTCGGCCTCGACTACTACGAGCGCGAGCTGACCGGCCGGATCATGACCCGGATGACGACGGACGTGGACGCGCTGTCCACGTTCCTCCAGACGGGCCTGGTCACCGCGTTCGTGTCGGTGGTCACCTTCTTCGGCATCATGGCCGCCCTGCTGGTGATCGACCTCGAACTCGCCCTGGTCGTCTTCGCCACCCTGCCCCCGCTGATCGTCGCCACCTACTTCTTCCGCCGGGCGAGTGTGAAGGCGTACGAACTGGCCCGGGAGCGGGTGTCCGTGGTCAACGCCGACCTTCAGGAGTCGGTGTCGGGGCTGCGGATCGTGCAGGCGTTCCGCCGCGAGCGGGACGGCGGACTCCGGTTCGCCGAGCGCAGCGCGAGCTACCGCAGCGCCCGCATCCGGGGCCAGTGGCTGATCTCGGTGTACTTCCCGTTCGTGCAGTTCCTGTCCTCGACCGCGGCCGCCGCGGTGCTGATCGTCGGCGGGGCGCGGATCGACGACGGGACGCTGACCACCGGCGCGCTGGTGGCGTACCTGCTCTACATCGACCTGTTCTTCGCGCCGGTGCAGCAGCTCTCCCAGGTCTTCGACGGCTACCAGCAGGCGTCCGTCTCGCTGGGCCGCATCCAGGAGCTGCTGCGCGAGCAGACCTCCACCCGGGCCCCCGAGAAGCCGCTCGACGTGACCTCCCTGCGCGGGGAGATCGCCTTCGAGGACGTGCACTTCGCGTACGGGGACGGCGAGGAGGCGCTCGACGGCATCGACCTCACCGTGCCCGCCGGGCAGACCGTCGCCTTCGTCGGCGAGACCGGCGCCGGGAAGTCCACCCTGGTCAAGCTGGTCGCCCGGTTCTACGACCCCACGGGCGGCAGGGTCACCGTCGACGGCACCGACCTCAGGGACCTGGACCTCACCGCGTACCGGCACCGGCTGGGTGTCGTCCCGCAGGAGGCGTACCTCTTCCCGGGCACCGTCCGCGACGCCATCGCCTACGGCCGGCCGGACGCCACCGACGCCGAGGTGGAGGCGGCGGCCCGGGCCGTCGGCGCGCACGAGATGATCGCCACGCTGGAGGGCGGCTACCTGCACGAGGTCGCCGAGCGGGGCCGCAACCTCTCCGCCGGCCAGCGCCAGCTGATCGCGCTGGCCCGCGCCGAACTCGTCGACCCGGACATCCTGCTGCTCGACGAGGCGACGGCCGCACTGGACCTGGCCACCGAGGCCCAGGTCAACCAGGCCACCGACCGGCTCGCCGGCCGCCGCACGACGCTGGTCGTCGCCCACCGGCTGACCACCGCCGCCCGCGCCGACCGGGTCGTCGTCATGGACCACGGCCGGGTCGTGGAGGACGGCACCCACGAGGAACTGCTCCGGCTCGGCGGCAAGTACGCCGCGCTGTGGCGGACGTTCGTCGGGGAGGACGTACCGGCGCCGGCCTGACGGGCGCCGGGCGTGCGCCCCGCGCAACCATCCGGCCTACGTCACGCGTCCGTACACGCGTACGCCGTTGGGCGCGGCAGGCGCGGTACGGGAGGACGACTGTGGGCAGTGGAGCGATACGCCGGAGACTCGCACTGGGCCTCGCGGTGCTGACGACGTCGGGACTGCTCGCCGTCGCCGCACCCGGTGACGCGCACGCCGCGGCGCCCTGTCCCGGGCGCAAGGTGCGCACCCTGCCGTTCTCCACCGGGTCGGTGGTCCTCTACAAGCGGGGCGGCTACGTCTGCGCCGTCACTTACGCCAAGAAGCCCGGTACCCAACGGAAGATGATGGTGTCCCTGCGGGCTCGTGGGGGCCGCCCCGTCGTCGACGAGGGCACCTACCAGCACCACGCCGGCCCGGTGACCGTGCACGCGGGCCGGCGCTGTGTGTGGGTCAAGGGCAGGGTGGGCGGCGGGTCCGTCAGCTCCGGCTGGATCCTGTGCTGAGCCGCGCCCGACCGAGGGTTTTCCCCAGGTCCCCTGGTGCTCGGGGGAGTTGATCCGCTAGCTTCCGGCGCACATCTGTCTCACAGGGGAGTGCGCATGCGCAAGGCGCTCAGATGGCTGCTGGCGCTCACGGTGCTCATAGGCACACTGAGTACGGCCGGGGCGGCCACCGCCGCCGAGCCGGAGGCCGGCACCACTGACATCAAGGAGAGACTGCTCTCCGTCCCGGGCATGAGCCTGGTCGAGGAGAAGCCGTACACCGGGTACCGCTTCTTCGTCCTCAACTACACCCAGCCGGTCGACCACCGCAGGCCCTCCAAGGGCACGTTCCAGCAGCGCATCACCGTGCTGCACAAGGACACCGCGCGGCCGACCGTCTTCTACACCAGCGGCTACAGCGTCTCCACGACGCCCCGCCGCAGCGAGCCGACCCAGATCGTGGACGGCAACCAGGTCTCCATGGAGTACCGCTTCTTCACCCCGTCCCGGCCCGACCCGGCCGACTGGTCCAAGCTGGACATCTGGCAGGCCGCCAGCGACCAGCACCGCATCTTCACGGCGCTGAAGGACATCTACTCCGAGAACTGGATCTCCACCGGCGGCTCCAAGGGCGGCATGACCGCCACCTACTACGAGCGCTTCTACCCGCGGGACATGGACGGCGTGGTCGCCTACGTCGCCCCCAACGACGTGGTGAACAAGGAGGACTCCGCCTACGACCGCTTCTTCGCGGGCGTCGGCACGAAGGAGTGCCGCGACCGGCTGAACGGGGTGCAGCGCGAGGCGCTGGTGCGCCGCGAGCCGCTGGAGAAGAAGTACGAGGCGTACGCCGCCGAGAACGGCTACACCTTCGACACCATCGGCAGCCTGGACCGGGCCTACGAGGCCGTCGTCCTGGACTACGTGTGGGGCTTCTGGCAGTACAGCACCGTGGCGGACTGCGAGCAGATCCCGGCGGACGCGAAGAACGCCACCGACGAGGAGATCTGGGAGTCCGTCAACACCATCTCCGGGTTCTCGTTCTACACCGACCAGGGCCTGAGCCCGTACACGCCGTACTACTACCAGGCCGGTACGCAGCTCGGCGCGCCGACCATCCACTTCCCGCACATCGAGAAGCAGTACGTGCGCTACGGCTACCAGCCGCCGCGCAACTTCGTGCCCCGCTCCATCGACATGGAGTTCGAGCCGCGGGCCATGCGGGACGTCGACAGCTGGGTGCGGCACAACGCCCGCCACATGCTGTTCGTGTACGGCGAGAACGACCCGTGGGGCGCCGAGCCGTTCCGGCTCGGCAACGGCGCGCGTGACTCCTACGTCCTCACCGCGCCCGGCATGAACCACGGCGCGAACGTGGCCGGCCTGGTCGCCGAGGAGAAGGCGTTCGCCACGGCCCGCATCCTCGACTGGGCGGACGTCGCCCCGAGCGCGGTCCAGGAGAACCCGGCGGCGGCGAAGCCGCTGGCGGCGTTCGACGCCAAGCTCGACAAGCGGGACGTCGAGCGGCAGCGCACGCTGCGCCCGTAGGGCGGGGGCGGGACTACACCGGGCGGGCGCAGCCCACCGGAGTGGTCCCGCCGAGCCGGACGTACAGGGCCGTGGACGCCGGGCAGTCGGACCGGTCGTCCACGGCCTTCGTCACCTCGAACTCCGGCTCCCGTCGGCCCGAGCCGTCGCAGGCGGTCTCGCGGACCTTGCCGTCGCCCAGGTCGTAGACGCAGTCGCCGACGATGGTGCGGGGCCCGCCCCCGCCACCCGGGTCCCCGGGGTGGGGCGGCTGGAGGTGGCGCATGCAGGCGTAGCCGCGCGGCACCGCCCCGTCGCCGTCCTCGTCGGAGGAGGGCCGCTGTTCGTGGATGTGCAGCACGAAGTCCGTGGTGGCCGGGCAGCGCGGCCCGTCGCGCACCGTGCCGTCGTGGCGGGCGACCACCCGGGCCGCCGCCCGTTCACTGGTGCACGACACCTCGGTGAAGCTCGTCCGGCCGAAGGAGCTGCACTCGTCGACCGCGAGGAACACCGCCCCGTACCCGGACGGCCGGGGCGGTGAGACCGTCGCCGTGGCCGGCCCGCCCGCGCGGCCGTCCTCCTCGGCGGCGCCGCCCGGCGCGCCCTGGCAGCCGGTGAGCAGCACCGCGCCCGCCGCCGCGAGCACGGCGAACGTCCCCCACCCACTTCTCACGCGCATCGTCATCCCCCCGGACATCCCCCGACCAGCGTGACCCGGCGAGCCGGGTGACGCCAGCCATGTGGGGTGCTTTGCGCACCTTGGGTATGGTGCGTCGGGTGTGTGACGTACGGGTGCTACGTCCAATCGGGGAGGGCGGCGCCCGCGTGTGGCGGCTAGTACCTCAGCCCGTGGCCGACGGGATACAGCACGGCCGCCGGGTCGTCGGCCCGCTGCACCGGCACCGGGAGCGTCCCGCGCGGGTCCGCCTCGCCCGCGATCACCCGCGCCGCCGCCCGCAGTTCGACGTCGGTCCAGGAGTACGACGCGACGTACGCGGCGACGCCGGGCAGGTGGGCCACGTCGTAGGGGTTGCGGATCGCCACCGCCACCACCGGGGTGCCGGTCGCCAGGAGCTGTTCGACCAGGGTCTTCTGGCCGCTGGACGCCGTGACGTTGTACGTCCCGACGACCACCGCGTCCGCGTCCCGGGCCGCGGCCACCGCCTTGGCGACGGTCGCGGAGGACGGTGCCGTGCCGGTGGACAGGGCGGTGGCGGTGAAGCCCAGCTCGGTCAGCGCGCCCGCGAGGACCCCGGTCGGCGGTCCCGTCGTCCCGGACGGGGAGGCCGGGTCGGCGCCGACCACGAGCAGCCTCGGCCGGCTGCGCGGGGACAGCGGCAGCAGTCCGCCCTCGTTGACCAGCAGGGTGGTGGTCCGCTCGGCGATCCGGTCGGCCGCGGCCAGGTGCGCGGGGGTGCCGACCGTGCGGTCGACGCCGGCGTGACTGACGTACGGGTCGTGGAACAGGCCCAGTTTGGCCTTGAGGCGCAGCACCCGCAGGATCGACTCGTCGAGCCGGGACTCGGTCAGCTCGCCGCCGCGGACGGCGTCGAGGACCGCGTTCCAGGCCACGTCCAGGGAGGGCGGGTTCAGCAGCTGGTCCACGCCCGCCTTCAGCGCCAGCACGGGCACCCGGTCGTCGCCGTACTTGGTGCGCACGCCCTCCATGCCGAGGGAGTCGGTGACCACGACCCCGTCGTAGCCCAGCTCCTCGCGCAGGATGCCGGTGAGGATGGGGCGGGACAGGGTGGCCGGGTCCTCGGAGTCGTCGAGCGCGGGGACGACGATGTGCGCGGTCATGATGGAGTCGATGCCCGCGGCGATCGCCGCCCGGAACGGCGGCGCGTCCAGCCGCTCCCACTGCTCGCGGGTGTGGTGGATGTACGGGAGCTTGGCGTGGCTGTCGTCGACCGTGTCGCCGTGGCCGGGGAAGTGCTTGGCCGTCGAGGCGACGCGGGACGACTCGTACCCCTTGACCTCGGCGGCGGCGAGCCCGGCGACCGCGTGCGGGTCGGAGCCGAAGGAGCGGACGCCGATGACGGGGTTGGCCGGGTTGACGTTGACGTCGGCCACCGGGGAGTAGTTCTGGCGGATGCCCAGGGCGCGCAGTTCGCGGCCCGCGATCCGGCCGACGGTGCGGGCGTCGGCGCGGGAACCGCCCGCGCCGAGGGCCATCGCCCCCGGGAACAGGGTCGCCGGCTCGCCCACGCGGGCCACGATGCCGTGCTCCTGGTCGGTGGAGATCAGCACGGGCAGCCCGCGCTCCAGTCCGAGGGAGGCCTTCTGGATGCCGTTGGACAGGTCGGCGATCTGGTGCGGGGCGCGGGTGTTGTGCGCCCAGGCGAAGTAGATGATGCCGCCGACCCGGTACCTGGTGAGCAGTTCGGCGGCCGTGCGCACGCCGATCTCCTTGAGGTTGGCGTCGATGTCGGCCTGGTCGGGGTCGGTGGCGGAGTGGCCGTAGACCCGCATCACGAACAGCTGGCCGACCTTCTCCTCCAGCGTCATACGGGAGATGAGGGCGCGGAGCCTGCGGTCGTCGGGGGCGGACGGGCCGGTGGCCGCGTGGACGGCGGGACCGGCCGCGAGGGCGGTGGTGACGCCCGCCGTCGCGGCGAGGACGGTGCGTCTGGACGGACGTGCGGTGCTTCCCGTGCTTCCGGTGCTGCTGTCGGGCACGTGCGCTCCTTTGGAAGGTGATCCGCGGGGACCGGGGATCCGCTGAAGGAAACTGCCGGGACGTCACCAATATCCGGGAAGTTTCTGCCAGTCAAGGGCGCGCGCAGCAACCGGGAGGGGCCGTCATCGGCGCAGTTGGAGGGGGGCGCGCCGATGACGGCGTGCTGCCGGCCGGGGCACGGCGGAGAGGGTTGGTCAGCGATCGCAGCCAGCAGCGAGGGCCGACACCGCACCACGGGGACTCATCCGGCAGCTCGCGTATGGGACGGGCGGAGACGGGGACGGGTTCCCCGCCCGGGCCCGATGTCCCGAAGTCGGGACCGGGGGTCCGCGAGGGGTCAGCGGGGCGTGTGCGCCGACACGGCCGGCCAGTGCCCGCGCAGCGTGCGGACCGTCTCCGCGATCGCCGGGCGGCGGGCCGCACCGGTCCGCCACAGCGCGTACAGCCGTCGTACGGGCATGGGGTCCAGCGGCACCTCCACCACCCCCTGCGGCAGCGGGCCGCGCCCCAGCCGGGGGATCAGCGCGATACCGAGCCCGGCCGCGACCAGGGCGACCAGGGTCGGGTTCTCGTCGGCCTGGTGGACGATCTCCGGCTCGTGCCCGGCCGCCCGCAGGGTGCGCACCAGCCACTCGTGGCAGACCCGCCCCGGCGGCTGGCAGATCCACCGCTCACCGCCCAGCTCCTCCCGCCGCACCGCCGTACGCCCCGCGAACGGATGGCCCTCCGGCACCAGCAGGTCGCACAGGTCGTCCCCGATGACCGCCTGGTCCACGCCCGCCGGTGCGGGCAGCGGCGCGATGTCCCAGTCGTGCGCGACCACGAGGTCGACGGCGCCCTTGGCCACCAGGTCCACGGAGAGGTGGGGGTCGATCTCGGTGAGCCGCGTGTCCAGCGCCGGGTGCCGGCGCGCCAGGTCGGCCAGCACGGGCGGCATCAGCCCGCGCGCCGCCGAGGCGAACGCGGCGACGGTCAGCCGCCCGGCCGGCACCCCGCGCCGCTCCTCCAGCTCGGTCTCCGCCCGCTCCACGATGGCGATCAGCTCCTGGGCGGCACGGACCAGTTGGTGCGCCTCGTCGGTCAGCCGCACGCCCCGGCCCTCCCGCTCCAGCAGCACGGTCCGGGTCTCCCGCTCCAGCTTGGCGATCTGCTGGGAGACGGCGGAGGAGGTGTACCCGAGCGCCACGGCGGCGGCCCCGACAGTGCCGTGGACGGAGACGGCGTGCAGGGCGCGCAGCCGCTGGAGGTCGAGCATGACGGCTCCCGATCAGTTAGTGATGCTTCATCCAACCATGCAGAAATCATCGCTGGTGCTGAAGTGTGGTGGGCGGTGATCCTCGACGCATGCGACCTTCCCACCTGCTCCTCGCCGTGCTCGTCGCCGTCGTGTGGGGGGTGAACTTCACCGTCATCGAGATCGGGCTCGGCCACTTTCCGCCGCTGCTCTTCTCCGCCCTGCGCTTCCTGGTGGCGGCGCTGCCCGCGGTGTTCCTCGTGGGGCGGCCCAAGGTGGCGTGGAAGTGGATCGTGGGGGTGGGGCTGGCGCTCGGGGTGGCCAAGTTCGGGCTGCTGTTCGTCGGCATGGACGCGGGCATGCCCGGCGGGCTGTCCTCCCTGGTGCTCCAGATCCAGGCCGTGTTCACCGCCCTGTTCGCCTTCGCGCTGCTCGGCGAACGGCCCTCCGGCATCCGGCTGGTGGGCATGGCGGTGGCGCTGGCCGGGATCGGTGTGGCGGCGGCCGACGAGGGCACCTCGGGCCCACTGCTCGGCTTCGCCCTGGTCGTGGCGGCGGCGGCCTGCTGGGGCGTCTCCAACATCCTGACCCGCAGGGCGGCGCCCCCGGACGCCCTGAACTTCATGATCTGGGTGAGCACGGTGCCGGTGCTGCCGCTGCTGGGCCTGTCCCTGCTGCTGGAGGGCCCGTCGCGGGACCTGGAGGCGCTGCGCGGCCTCGACTGGCAGGGCGCCGGCACGGTCCTCTTCGTGGCCTGGGTCGCCACCGTGTTCGGCTTCGGCGCCTGGGGCTGGCTGCTGCGCCGCCACCCGGCGTCCACGGTCGCGCCGTTCTCCCTGCTCGTCCCGGTGTTCGGCATGTCGTCGGCCGCGCTGTTCCTGAACGAGCCGGTGACGGACCTGCGCTGGCTGGCGGCGGCCCTGCTGGTCGGCGGGGTGGCCCTGACCTCGCTGCCGACCCACCGCTTGGCACCGACCCGCGGGCGCCGGTCGGGCCGCTTGTCGCCGACGCGGGCCCCGGAGCCGTCCCCGGCCCCGGACCCGGAGGGGGGCCCGGCCCCGACCTCGGACCCGCGTCCGGTGGTGGGTCGCCCCTGACCCGGTCAGCTCGCGGCGGCCGGAGTGCGGCCGACTCCCGCCGCACCGGCACGGCCCCGGACGGGGTTGCCGGTGTGGCGTCCGGCACCGTTCACCGGCCCCGGACGGGGTTGCCGGTGTGGCGTCCGGCACCGTTCACCGGACCCGGCCCGATCCGGACGACACCCCTGGCTGGTCACCCGGCCCGGACCCGACGGCCAGGCCGTCGAGGCCGACGGCCCCGGCCGCACCGGCCGTGTCCCCGCCCCCGCCCTCCCGGGCCACCCGCGCGTTCCCGCCGTCCCGGGCCCCCCGCGCGTCGCCGTCCTCTTGGGCTACTCGCGCGTTCCCGCCCTCCCGGGCCACCCGCGCGTTCCCGCCGTCCCGGGCCACCCGCGCTTCCCCGCCCTCCCAAGCCTCCCGGGTGGCGTCGACGGGGACCCCGGGCCCGTCCCGGGTGACGGCAGGGTGGTTCCCAGGCCCCTCGCGGGTGGCGCCGCCGGGGGCCGGAAGGCCGTCGGCGTGCGCGGGGCCGACAGGGCCCCGGGGCCCGTCGCACGAGGCGTCGGTGTGATCCGGGAAGCCGTCGGCGTCGGGCTGCTGGGCGCGGAGGAGGCGCCGGTAGTGCTCACTGCCGGCGACCAGCTGCTCGTGGCTGCCCGTGGCGACGACCCGCCCCCCGTCCAGCACGACGATCAGGTCCGCGGCGCGCACCGTCGACATCCGGTGCGCGATGACCAGCAGCGTGCACTGCGCCGACACGTCCCGGATCGACCGGCGCAGCGCCGCCTCGCTGACCGCGTCCAGATGGGCCGTCGGCTCGTCGAGCAGCAGCAGCCGGGGCCGGGCCAGCAGGCTCCGGGCGATCGCGATGCGCTGCCGCTCGCCCCCGGACAGCGCCACCCCCCGGTCCCCGGCGTCGGTGTCCAGACCGCGGGGCAACCGGCTCACCAGGTCCGTGAGGTGGACCCGTTCCACCACCCGGTCCACCTCCCCGGGCGTCGCGTCCGGCACCGCGTACGTCAGGTTCTCCCGCAGCGTGCCGTACAGCACCGGCGCCTGCTGCTCCACGAGGCCGATCCGGGCCCGGTACGCGGACCGGCCGACCGTGCGGATGTCCCGGCCGTCGAACTCGATCCGGCCGCGGTCGGGATCGTAGAACCGCTCGATCAGCGCGAACACCGTGGACTTCCCGACGCCGGAGGTGCCGATCAGGGCGACGTGGGCGTGCTCGGGCACCTCGAACGTCACCCCCCGCAGGACGGGCCGGTCCGCGTCGTAGGCGAACCACACGTCCCGGAACGCCAGCAGCGGTGTCCGCCCGGGCCGGGGCTCCGGCGCGGGGCCCGGCCCGGTCTCCCGCTCCACGGGCAGGGCCATGACCTCCGTGACCCTGCGGTACGCGCCCACGCCCTGCTCCATGGTGCTCAGCGACTGGAACACCGAACCGATCGGCCCGATCAGGTACACCATGTAGAGCAGGAACGCGGCCAGGTCCGCCACCGATCCGCCCCGTCCGGCGACCCGCATGCCCCCGACGAGCAGCACCACGACGAAGGAGCCCTTGACGGCCAGTTCGACGGCCGGTGCCACCACCGCGTCCAGCCGCGCCATCCGCACGCTCCCCGCGTACGCCGACCGGGCCCGCCCCCCGATGCGGTCCGCCTCGCGCTGCTCGGCCCGGCTGGCGCGCACGGTGCGGATGGCGCCCAGCGCCCGCTCCAGGTCGGCGGTCATCGCCCCCGTCGCCTGCTGGGTGACCAGCGAGGCCGCCGAGATGCCCCGCAGCACCGAGCCGACCAGCACCGTGGCCAGCGCCACCACGGCCAGCACGATCAGGAACATCAGCCAGTCCAGCCAGATCATCAGCGCCACCACGCCGATCAGCCCGATGCCGCCGGTCACCGCGTCCGTGAAGCCCTCCGCGACGAGCAGCCGCAGCGTGGTGCTGTCGCTGCTGACGCGGGAGATGAGGTCGCCGACGCGGTGCCGGTCGTACTGGCGCATGGGCAGCCGCAGCAGATGGCGGATCAGACCGATCCTGATGCCCAGCACGATGCCCTCGCCGGTCCGGGTGAGCGCGTACTGGGCGAGGCCCTGCACCACCGCCTGGGCCAGGAAGAAGACGACGAGCAGGGTGACGTCCGGTCCGATCGCCCGCTCGGCCGAGGCCGCCTCGATCACCCGCTTCACCAGCAGCGGCTGGGCCAGGCCGAGCGCCGAGGCACTCAGCATCAGCAGCACGGCGCCGGCGATCCGCCGCCGGTGCCCGCGCAGCAGGCGCAGGACGTCGCGGGGGCCGACCCGCCTATCCGCGGCGGCCCGCTGCCCGCTCACGGTCCCGCCCTCCCGTGGCACGGCCGGCGGACCCGCCGCACGGCACGGTGAACAACGGCCGGAAGTAGTCCGGCGGATACTCCTCGCCCACCGCCACACCCTCCGCCTCCACCCAGGCGTGCGCCCCGAACGGCGGCAGGCGCCGCGCGCCCACGCACCAGGTGGGCCACTGGCCGTCCAGGCGGCACAGCAGGGCGGTGGCCAGGGACCGCGGAAGGCAGCCCTCCCGGCCCGCGCACGCCAGGCTGACCGAGACCACCGCGTCCCGTGCCGCCCGGGTGCGCGCCACGGTGGCGGGACGGGCACCGCGGCTCACCCGGCCCAGCAGGGTGCGGATGAGCCGCGGACGCCGGCCCGCGAGCACCCGCGCGACGGCCACCACGAGCCGCACCAGCATCCGGTACGGCAGCGGCACCGCACGGGGGTCGTGGGCGACCACCTCCGGCGAGCTCATGTCCGCCGCCCGCGCGGCCGGGGCCCCTCGTCCTCCTCCACCAGACCGGCCGCGCGCAGCTCACCGATCAGCTCCCGCACGTCGTCCTCCGCGCTCACGGCGTCCACCGCGTATCGGGTGGTGAGCGCCCGCACCGCCGCGGGGATCTCCTCGCCGCCCAGCAGGGTCCGGACGACCGTGGCGGCGGTGGGGTTCAGGGTGAAGTACTGGTCGCCGTCCTCGTCCAGCAGGGCGATGCCGTACTCGGTCTCGGTCGTGAACACGCCCGCACGCAGCTTCAGCGTCATGATGTCTCCCTCGTCCGTCAGGCGTCCGTCAGGACGGCACGGCGGCGGTCTCGAGCGTCCGCAGCCACACCTCGCAGGCCACGGTCTGGTAGAGCGCGTCGAACTGCAGCGACGGCGGCAGCGGACGCTCGCACACCGCGCGCAGCGCGTGCGCGTCGATCAGGCCGAGCCGGGCCAGCCGGGAGTCCTCGCACAGGGCGAGCAGCCCGGCCCGGTGGTCACGCAGTCCGGTCTCCACGTCGTAGGAGCCCTCGTCCTTGGTGTGCCGCGCCAGGCTCTCCTCCGGCACCACACCGCGCATCGCCTCGGTGATCAGCGGCTTGTAGGCCCACGGCGTCACCCGGTCCTGGGCCCGCACGGCCATCCCCGCCTCGATCACCCGGTCGTCGTAGTAGGGGGCGGCGAGGTCCAGGCCGAACCGTCCGGCCATCTGGGCCAGTTGCCGGACCATGCGGGAGGTGCACCGCATCGCCTCCAGTTCGACGTGCTGCCCGCGCGTCGCGGCGAGCGGCCGCGCGGTGGCGGCGGCGTCGCGGACCGCCTCCCGTACGGCCGCCACCGCGTCCGGGGTGGCCCAGGGCGGCATGCGGGGCGGCATGCCCCAGTCGAGGGTGGGGGTGTTCTCGGCGGGCGGTGCGGCGGTGAGCCCGTCCGCGACGCGGGCGAGCCACGCCCCGTAGGTGCTGGTGTCCCGCAGCTGCCGTACCGCCTCCCGGTACGACCACGGCCGCTGCGCGGCGAATCCGCGCACCCGCTGCCAGGCCACGCCCGGGTGCCGGCGCAGCAGTGTGTGCAGGTGGGCCGGGGAGCCGGCGAGGAGTTCGTCCCCGCCGAAGCCGGTCAGGTGCAGGTGCGAGCCGCGGTCCGCGGCGGCCCGGGGGACGACCAGCCAGCCGGTGCGGTGCACGACGGCCGGACAGGGTTCGTCGAAGAGGTCGTCCGCGTCCGCCAGACCGTCGTACACGAGCGGCACGTCGTCCCCCGCGATGACGTGGTGCTCGACGCCGCCCAGCGCGGCCACCGTACGGCGGGCCCAGTCGGCGTCCGAGCCCATGGGGTCGCGGGTGTCGGCGGTGTAGGCGACGACCCGTGCCGGGCCGGCGGCGGCCAGGCAGCACACCGAGGTGGAGTCCAGCCCGCCCAGGTCGCAGCTGACCAGCTCCCGGCCGCCGACCCGTGCGGCGACGGCGTCCCGCAGCGCCTCCCGCAGGGCCGCGGCGCCCTCGGCCATCGGCAGGACCGGCTCGGGGGGCGTCCAGTGGCGGACGGTCCGTCCGTGTCCCCGCGCGTCGATGACGAGGCAGTGCCCGCCGGGCACGGAATCGACGCCGCGCCACACCGGACGCGCCGTCACCGGGTGCAGCGCGGAGGAATTCAACAGGCGCGGGGCGAGGCGCCGCTCGTCGATCGCGGCGCCGGTCAGGGCGGCCAGGACGTCCGCCCGGTCACCGGCCAGATGCGTGTCGTGGGCGCGGGCGTGGAATACGGGGCGAAAGCCGGTGACATTTCCCTGTACCCGGATGCGGCCGTCGACGGACGCCACGAGGTGGAAACTTCCCGGCAGGCGCGCGGCCCAGTGGTCGAGGTCGGCGAGCGTGCGGATCCGGGCGGCCGCCGCGGTCAGCCGGTCCTCCGTCAGGGCGTGGTCGCCGAGGACCGCGATCCGGGTGGCGCCCGCCGCCCCCACGGCCGGGGGCGCCCCGTCCCAGTGGCCGAGCAGCCAGGGCCGCCCGGAGGAATGGCTGATCTCCTGCACGGAACGGGCCCGCAGGGCCGCGCCGACGGGGGCCGCCGACGCGTGGTCGGGCAGTACGACGAACCAGCCCACGAGCGCCTCCCGGGGGCCGTGCGACTCCAGCCGTCAGGTCCGGGAGGCGGTGGGAAGGGGACGTGACCCGCCGCCGCCCGGGCACGTTTCCCCGAGGGGAAACAACCGATGGGTCAGAGGCTGAACCTCAGCCGGATGAGCCTTTCCGGACCCCTGAACAGACCGAGACCGGTGATGCGGAAGGAGCCGACCGGGGTGAGCGTCGGACGCTCGTAAGCGAGCATGTCATTCACCTCCCTTTCTTTTTCCTTTTGGCCAATCTCTCCTCACAGCCTAGAACTTGACCCTCCGGAATGAACAGCACCGTTAGGAATTCAAATATTGATGTGCGGACGTTTATGGATGCCGTCAGGCGGACTCGTTGAGGAGCCGGGACAGGTGCTCACGGCCGGCGGTGAGGAGGCCGGGCAGCGGGGCGGCGTCGGCGTACCACCGCTTCTCGTACTCCCAGCAGAGCCAGCCGTCCCAGCCGTGCCGGGAGAGGACCTCCACGCAGTCGCCCAGCGGCAGCACGCCCGCGCCGAGCGGCAGCGGGGTCGTGTCGTCGGCGGAGGCGATGTCCTTGACCTGGACGTAGCCGAGGTGCGGGGAGAGCGCGGCGAAGCTCTCGACGGGTTGTTCACCGCCGAGCCAGGTGTGCATCACGTCCCAGAGCGCGCCCACTTGGCGGTGGCCGACCAGCCCGAGGACGCGCATGGCGTCGGCGCCGGTGCGGTGCGAGTCGTGGGTCTCCAGCAGGATGCGCACGCCCAGGTCGGCCGCGTACTCGGCGGCGGTGCCCAGCCGGCGGGCGGCCGTCGCGTCCGCCTCCTCCGGGCTCTGCTCCGTGCCACCGCCCGGGAAGACCCGTACGTACGGGGCGCCGAGGTCCCGGGCGAGGTCGAGCAGGGCGCGGATCTCGGCGAGGACGGGCTCGTCGGCGCCGGGAGCGGCGACCCTGGAGTATCCGGCGAGGCCCAGGAGTTCGACGCCGGACGCCTTGAACGCGGCGGCGACATCCGTGCGTTGGGCGGGGGAGAGGTCCGGGTGGACGGGTTCCTCGGGATGGGCGCGGAGTTCGACGCCGTGGTAGCCGTGCGCGGAGGCGAGGGCCAGGACGTCGGAGAGGGGCAGGCCGGGGACACCGAGGGTGGAGAACGCCAGCTTCATGCCAAGGGACCCTACCCCCGGATTCCCGGCTCAAGACCGAGGCGCCAGTCCTGTCCGACCAGGTCGCGCCCGAAGGAGCGGTGCGACCGCTCGGCGACCAGTTCGAAGCCGTCCCGCCAACGGTCCACCAGAACCAACCCACACGCCCCCCTACAGGGGCGCGGGGAACTGCGCGACCAACCACACCCAACCCGCACGGCCCCCCTCACCGCACACCCCCCACTGGGGGCGCGAGGAACTGCGCGACCAACCACACCCAACCCGCACGGCCCACCCCACCGCACACCCCCCACTGGGGGCGCGGGGAACTGCGCGAACCGCCCCCACGACCCGCACCGGCGACGATCCCCCCGCCCCGGACCCGAGGTCCGATCAAGACCGCGGCGCCGCCGCGGACCCCCGCACCATCAACTCCCCCCGCACCGCCGCGATCCCCCCGAGCGGCGGCTCCTCCCGCCCCATCGCGATCCGCCCCGCCCGCGCCCCCGCCTCCGCCAGCGGCAACCGCACCGTCGTCAGCGCCGGCACCGCGTCGATGCTGAACGGCAGGTCGTCGAAGCCGGCCACCGACACGTCCTCGGGGATCCGCAGCCCGGAGTCCCGCAGCGCCGCGCACGCGCCCAGCGCGACGGAGTCGTTCGCGGCGACGACGGCCGTCAACGACGGATCCCTCCGCAGCAGTTCCAGCGTCGCCTCGTACCCCGACCGCCGGTCGTAGCGGCCGTGCACGGTCCACCGCGGGTCCTCCTCGATGCCGTGCGCGGCCAGCGCGGCCCGGTGCCCCTCCAACCGGTGCCGCGTCGTCGTGCGCTCCTGGGGCCCCGCGATGTACCCCAGCCGCCGGTGCCCGAGCCCGATCAGGTGCTCGGTGAGTTCCTGCCCGCCGCCGCGGTTGTCGAAGGTCAGCGCGATCGCGCCGGTCTCCGGGGCCGGCGGACGCCCGCACAGCACCACCCGCGTCCCCGCGTCCGCCAGCTTCCGCAGCTTCGCGTCCATCGCCGCCTTGTGCGGCGCGTCCTCGATCGCGCCGCCGGTCAGCACCACCGCCGCCGCCCGCTGCCGTTGCAGCAGCGTGAGGTAGGTCAGTTCCCGCTCGGGCGAGCCACCCGTGTTGCACACCACCGCGAGTCTCTCCCCGCCCGCGCGCCCGCCCGGCCCCCCGATCTCGCCCTGGATCGCGCTCGCCATGATCCCGAAGAACGGGTCGGCGATGTCGTTCACCAGGATGCCCACCAGGTCGGACGTGGCGGCGGCCAGGGCGCTCGCGGGGCCGTTGAGGACGTAGTCCAGCTCGTCCACGGCCTTCAGCACCCGCTCACGGGTGGACGCGGCCACGGGATAGTTCCCGTTGAGCACGCGTGACACCGTCGCGGGGGAGACCTGCGCGCGAGCCGCCACGTCCGCCAGGGTCACCGTCATCTTCGTCCTCCGCCTCGCGCGTCCCGCCGTACGTCCGTACGCCCGTACGCCGTCGTCCACACTCACACCACACCCGCACCCACACCCGTGGTTCCGAGCAGACCCTACGGCCATCCGCGCGGTTGTTCGCCCCCTCGAACAAGTCCGGTTCGCCGTGGTCTTGTCCACACCGCCGTTCAGAGGCTAGCTTCTCTCTACATAGAAAGCGCTTGCTGTCACGCTCACCAGTGGGGCGTACGCGGCGCGCGAACCGCGTACGAAGGGAATGACGTGACACGCAAGACGGTGCGTATCGCCATGAACGGTGTGACCGGGCGCATGGGCTACCGCCAGCACCTCGTCCGCTCCATCCTGGCCCTGCGCGAGCAGGGCGGCCTCGACCTCGGTGACGGCACCGTGCTGTGGCCGGAGCCGATCCTGGTCGGCCGCCGCGAGCACGCGCTGAGGGCGCTGGCCGAGCGGCACGGCCTGGAGCACGTCTCGACGGACCTGGACGCCGTCCTCGCCGACGACGGCGTCGACCTCTACTTCGACGCCCAGGTGACCTCCGCCCGCGAGGAGGCGATCCGGAAGGCGATCGCCGCGGGCAAGCACGTCTACACCGAGAAGCCCACCGCCACCGGCCTCGACGGCGCCCTGGAGCTCGCCCGCCTGGCGAACGCGGCCGGCGTCAAGCACGGCGTCGTCCAGGACAAGCTCTTCCTCCCCGGCCTGCTCAAGCTGAAGCGCCTCATCGACGGCGGCTTCTTCGGCCGCATCCTCTCCGTGCGCGGCGAGTTCGGCTACTGGGTCTTCGAGGGCGACTGGCAGGACGCCCAGCGCCCCTCCTGGAACTACCGCTCCGAGGACGGCGGCGGCATCGTCGTCGACATGTTCCCGCACTGGGAGTACGTGCTGCACGAGCTGTTCGGCCGGGTGAAGTCCGTCCAGGCCCTCACCGCCACCCACATCCCGCAGCGCTGGGACGAGAACGGCAAGCCCTACGACGCCACCGCCGACGACGCCGCCTACGGCGTCTTCGAACTCGACGGCGGCGCCGTCGCCCAGATCAACTCCTCCTGGGCGGTCCGCGTCAACCGCGACGAACTCGTCGAGTTCCAGGTCGACGGCACCGAGGGATCCGCCGTCGCGGGCCTGCGCAACTGCCGCGTCCAGCACCGCAGCGCCACCCCCAAGCCGGTCTGGAACCCGGACATCCCCGCCACCGAGGTCTTCCGCGACCAGTGGCAGGAGGTCCCCGACAACGGCGAGTTCGACAACGGCTTCAAGGCCCAGTGGGAGCTGTTCCTCCGCCACGTCTACGCCGGCGCCCCCTACCACTGGGACCTGCTGGCCGGCGCCCGCGGCGTCCAGCTCGCCGAACTGGGCCTGAAGTCCTCGGCCGAGGGCCGCCGCCTCGACGTCCCGGAGATCGCGCTGTGACCCTCCACCTCCCCGACGCGAACGGCACCCTGCGCGCCTACGAGCCCCGCACCGAGCCCCTCGCCCTCCACCCCGCAAGCGCTTTCACCTCCCGTACGGTCTTCTCGGCCGCGCACGTGGTCGCCGACCCGTACGCGGACGTGTCGCCCGACTCGCCGGCGGCCGTCGACTGGGACGCCACCCTCGCCTTCCGCCGCCACCTGTGGTCCCACGGGCTCGGCGTCGCCGAGGCCATGGACACCGCCCAGCGCGGCATGGGCCTGGACTGGGCGGGCGCCGCCGAGCTGATCCGCCGCTCCGCCGCCGAGGCCGATGCGGTCGGCGGCCGCATCGCCTGCGGCGTCGGCACCGACCAGCTCACCGCCGGCACCCTCACCGAGGTGCGCGCCGCCTACGAGGAACAGCTAGCGGTCGTCGAGGAGTCCGGCGCGCAGGCCATCCTCATGGCCTCCCGCGCCCTCGCCGCCACCGCCCGCGGCCCCGAGGACTACCTGGAGGTCTACGGCCACCTGCTCCGCCAGGCCGCCGAACCGGTGATCCTGCACTGGCTCGGCCCCATGTTCGACCCGGCGCTGGAGGGCTACTGGGGCTCCGCCGACCTCGACACGGCCACCGACACCTTCCTCGAGGTCATCGCCGCCCACCCCGACAAGGTCGACGGCATCAAGGTCTCCCTGCTGGACGCCCGGCGCGAGGTCGACCTGCGCCGCCGCCTCCCGCACGGCGTGCGCTGCTACACCGGCGACGACTTCCACTACCCCGAGCTGATCGCGGGCGACGAACAGGGCTTCAGCCACGCCCTGCTCGGCATCTTCGACCCGCTCGGCCCGCTCGCCGCCGAGGCGGTCCGGGTCCTCGACACCGGGAACACGGACGGCTTCCGCGCCCTCCTCGACCCCACCGTCGCACTCTCCCGCCACCTCTTCCAGGCACCCACCCGCTTCTACAAGACGGGCGTGGTGTTCCTGGCCTGGCTGGCCGGCCACCAGAGCCACTTCACCATGGTCGGCGGCCTGCAGTCGGCGCGCTCCCTGCCGCACTTCGCCCGCGCCTACGAACTCGCCGACGGCCTCGGCCTGTTCCCCGACCCCAAGCTCGCCGAGGACCGCATGAGGACCCTGCTCGACCTGTACGGAGTGACCCCGTGACCGCCGGCCTCGCGCGCTTCAGCATCAACCAGATGACGGTCAAGCAGCTCCCGCTGCCCGAACTCGTCGACGCCTGCCGCGAACTGGGCGTACCGGGCGTCGGCCTGTGGCGCGAGCCGGTCCAGGCGTACGGCGTGGAGGCCACCGCGAAGCTGG